>NZ_JBWGIG010000004.1:191727-248816 GCF_056312595.1 Pseudomonas sp. GYB4201
GGTCAACCCCGTGCCGGGCCCGGGGGGCCGGGGGGGGGGGGGGGGGCCCCCCCCCCCCCCCCCCCGCGTCCAGCCTCACGCCCATTTGCTGGTTGCCCACACCCCAACGGCCGCCGCCAGCGCCGACACCACGATGCCCCAGAAGATATCGATGAACACCAGCAACGGCGGCCAGCCCACCAGCGTGGCCCAGTTGGTCAGGTCGTAGGTGCCGTAGGCCACCAGCCCCAGCATCGCCCCCACCCCCAGGCCGCGCCAGACGCTGCCCGCGTTCACCCCCGGCCACACCGCCAGCACCACCACGCCCAGCGCATACAGCAGGTAAAACGCTGCCGCCGGCCCGAGCAAGGGCTTGTCGCGCATCAGCGAGCCGAGCATTTGTTTGTAGGTGGGACTCATGAGCACGCCCAGCCACAGGGCGTCGAGTACAAGGATGACCAGGAGGGTGCTGACGTAGGCGATCAGGGCTTTTTTCATCGGTACACTGCCTCGAAAGGGGTTCGTACAGTGTAGGCCCAAGCCCGGCGCGAAAAGTTCACGCCGGGTGTCTAGCTCAAGGGCTTCAGGTCAATTCGATGCGGTCGGCATGAATCACCAGCTTGCCTTCCTTGTAGAGGGCACCGATGGCCTTCTTGAAGTTGCCCTTGCTCACGCCGAACAGGCCGCTGATCACGGCCGGGTCGCTCTTGTCGCTGACCGGCAGCACGCCATTGTTGTCACGCAGCTTGCCGAGGATCTGGCTGTGCAGGCTGCTGGTCAGTTGCTCACCCACCGGTTGCAGGCTGAGGGCAATCTTGCCATCGCTGCGCAGCTCCTTGATGAAGCCTTTTTCCTGCTTGCCCGAGCGCAGGAACTTGAACACTTCGTTCTTGTGAATCAGGCCCCAGTGCTTGTTGTTGATGATGGCCTTGAAACCCATGTCGGTTTCCTCGGCCACCAGCAGGTCAACTTCCTGGCCGACGCTGTAGTTGGCCGGCAACTTGTCCAGGTAGCGGTCCAGGCGCGCGGTGGCGGTGATGCGCTTGGTGCGCTTGTCCAGGTAGACATGCACCACGCAGTAGTCACCCTGCTTGAGCTCGCGCTTCTCTTCGGAATACGGCAGCAGCAGGTCCTTGGGCAGGCCCCAGTCCAGGAACACGCCGATGCTGTTGATTTCGACGACTTTCAGGCTGGCGAACTCGCCTACCTGAACTTTTGGCTTTTCCGTGGTGGCCAGCAACTTGTCTTCGCTGTCCAGGTACACGAACACATTCAACCAGTCTTCATCTTCACTGGGAATATCTTTCGGAATATAACGGTTGGGCAGCAGTATTTCGCCGTCGGCGCCACCGTCCAGATATAAACCGAAGTCCGTATGTTTAACCACTTGCAAACTGTTGTAGCGCCCGACTAAAGCCATTTCAAAAAACCCTCGTTACGTGGGCGCATTCTACCCCAGATCCCCGGCTGCCGCTGCCCCACTGCGCCAAGCCTTGATTTTCAAGGGCTTGGCGCCCCGTTCGTCAGGCCATTGGTCGCCTGACCTGGCCAAGGCCGGTGCCCGACGGCCGTTTCAACACAAACTTCCCATTTAAAACAAACGCTTAGGGCCGACAAATTAAAATAAAACGAACGATTGACAAATTACTATTAAGCTATTTCCAGACCAATATTAGCCCAGCAATTAAAGCCCCCTTGCGGTATAATCACCGGCCGTATTGAAAATTGCACAGGTGAATGGCAGCCATGCGTGTTAAAGCCTCCAACAGCAAAGCCAAGCCCGCTCCGGCCGTGGAAACCAGCGAATCGATCAACGACCAGATCGCCGCCTTCCTCAAGTCCGGTGGTGAAATCCAGCAGATCGCCAAGGGCGTCAGCGGCCAGACTTTCACGCCGTCGCGCCACATCAGCCTGGGCAAGAAGTAATACCCCTGAGGCTCGTGGGCTGCCTGGCCCACCGCCTCCGCTTCACCTCCCCGCGTAGCCTTTCTGCCCATCGGCGCAGGTAAACCCGACGAACGGTATCAAACCAGCTTCGTTGCCCGGTATGCTTCACCCCTCTAGATCAAGCCTTCCAGCCCGGGAGGAGCATGATGCTCAAGCCCAGCCTACTTTTTGCAGCCACCTTGCTGGCGGCCCAATGTGCGAACGCGCAACCAGTGCAGTTGCAGCGTGACCTGGGCGACTACAGCCTGCAGATCGGCACCAACCCGGCGCGCAGCATGGCCCAGGGCCTGGTCAAACCCGCGACCTCCGACACCGTCCACGGCGGCGTGGACCTGAGCAGCGACAGCGGCTGGTACTTCGGCCAGTGGACACCCAGCATGGGCCTGACCGCGTCCACCAGCATGGAAATCGACACCTACACCGGCTTCAAGAGCTCACTCACCCAGAGCCTGGGCTACGAGGTGGGCGTGATCCACTACACCTTCCCCGACCTTGCCACCAACGACAGCCACGAGGTGTACGCCGGCCTTACCGTGCTCAGCACCCGTTTCGGCGCAGCCTTCAGCGATGACCCGGGGCGCCACGACAGCACCCTGTTCGCCGACTTCGGCCACGTGCCGCTGCTGGACTTCGGCGTGCGCGTGAAGGTCGGCGACCACCAGCTCGACACGCCCTACACCATCGGCGACGGCAGCGAAGTGCGCGGTTTCAGCGACTGGTCGGTGCAGCTGTCGCGGGCGTTCATGGGCGTGGACCTGAACCTCATCTACAGCGGCTCCAGCCTGGGCGGCGCCAGCTGCGAGGCCTACTCGGGCCAGAACAGCTGGTGCGACGGCACCCTGGTACTGCAGGCCCAGCGCTCGCTGTTCTGACCCTTATTCGTTATCCCGCTGCTGGCGGCGGTAAGGGAACACGTCGATCACCTTGCCGTCCATGATCGCGCCCTGCAGGCCTTTCCAGTAATCGGCGTCGTACAGTTCACCGTGCAACTGGCTGAACAGCTTGCGCTGGCCCGCATCGGCGAACAGGAACGGCGGAAACTCCTCCGGGAACACGTCGTGGGGGCCGATGGAATACCACGGCTCGGAGGACATCTCGTCCTCGGGAAAACGCGGCGGCGGGATGTAGCGGAAGTTCACCTCGGTGAGGTAGCTGATTTCGTCGTAGTCGTAGAACACCACGCGGCCGTGACGGGTGACGCCGAAGTTCTTCAGCAGCATGTCGCCGGGGAAGATGTTCGCCGCTGCCAGTTGCTTGATGGCCAGGCCGTAGTCTTCCAGCGCCTCGCGCACCTGGGGCTCGTTGGCGCTTTCCAGGTACAGGTTCAGCGGCGTCATGCGCCGTTCGGTCCAGCAGTGGCGAATCAGCACGGTGTCGCCTTCCAACTGCACGGTGGAAGGCGCCACCTCCAGCAGCTCGGCCAGGCACTCGGGGTCGAACTTGCTCTGGGGGAAGCGAAAATCGGCGAACTCCTGGGTGTCGGCCATGCGCCCCACGCGATCGACGCTTTTCACCAGGCGGTATTTCTCGATGACGGTATTGCGGTCGACGTTCTTCGAGGGCGAGAAGCGGTCCTTGATGATCTTGAACACTGTGTTGAAGCCCGGCAGGGTGAACACCGACATGACCATGCCACGCACGCCGGGGGCCATGATGAAACGGTCGTCGGTCTTGGCCAGGTGGCGGATCAGTGCGCGGTAGAACTCCGACTTGCCGTGCTTGTAGAAGCCGATGGAGGTGTACAGCTCGGCGATGTGCTTGCCCGGGAGGATGCGCTTGAGGAAGCCGACGAACTCGGCCGGCACCGGCACGTCCACCATGAAGTACGAGCGGGTGAAGGAGAAGATGATCGACACCTCGGCCTCGTCGGTGATCAGCGCATCCACGCGCACGCCCTGCCCTTCGCGGTGCAGGAACGCAATCGCCACCGGCCACTGCTCGTCGCGGGTGTACAGGCGGCCGACCAGGTAGGCGCCCTTGTTGCGGTACAGCACCGAGGAAAACAGCTCCAGGCACAGCTCGCTGTCCTTGCACACCCAGTCGGGCAGGTGCTCGCGCAAATGACCCTGCAGGCGCTGGATATCGCCCTCAAGGTCGGCGTAGGGCACCTCGAAACGGTAGTCGCGGAACACCTGGGCGAGCATATTGCCCAGCTGGCCGTTGGGCTTGTAGGTGCGCGTCTGCGGCGCGCGCTCGCCGCGCAGGCTGGGGCGCGTGGTGTGGATGAACATGCAGCCGTCGGTGATCAGGTCATGGCTGAACAGGCCGCAGAAGATCGAGTTGTACCAGGTCTCGGCCAGTTCATCGTCGAAACGCAGGTCAATCAGGCGGATATAGGCGCTTTTCACCAAGGGCCACAGGCTGACGTCCATCAGCACCGGGTGTTCGAAGCCCTCGCGCAGGGCGCCCACGGTCTGCGCCACCTTCTCTTCATACAGGTTGATGCGCGCCGCCGACGCCTGCTGGATGTCCTGCCAATGGGCCTGCTCGAACCGCGCGCGGGCGCCGTCGGTGATCAGCCGGAAATGTTCGCGGTAGTCGTCGAAGCCGTCGAGGATGGTGCGGGCGATCTCGGCGGCCGGCCATTGTTGCGCCATGGGTGAAGCCTCTGCGAAGGGGGCGAACCCCAAGCGTAGCAACCATTGTTTGTAGCCGCTGCCGAAGGCTGCGCTGGCCGGTGTGTACACTGGCGATCTGCAGCGGGGCACTGGGCCAGCGCAGCCTTCGGCAGCGGCTACGAGGGTGGTTGCCAACGCAGGCGTGCTCTAGGAGACTTGCCGCCCTGCCCACCGGATCTGGAGATCCCCTTGAAACCTGCCTCCCTCATGAACATGTTGCTGCTTGCCGCCGTCTGGGGTGCCAGCTTCCTGTTCATGCGCGTCATTGCCCCGGTGCTGGGCGCCTTCCCCACGGCCTTTTTCCGCGTGGCCATCGCCGCTACCGGCCTGCTGGTGATACTGGGCCTGATGCGCGTGAAGTGGGATTTCCAGGGCAAGCTCAAGACCTGCCTGCTGCTGGGCATGATCAACTCCGGCATGCCTGCCACCCTGTACTCGGTGGCCGCCCAGGTGCTGCCGGCCGGCTATTCGGCGATTTTCAACGCCACCACGCCGCTGATGGGCGTTTTGATTGGCGGCCTGTTCTTCCATGAGCGCCTGACCCCGCTCAAGCTGCTGGGGGTGTTCGCCGGGCTGTTCGGCGTCGGCATCCTCACCCGCGCCGGCCCCGTGGCCTTCGACCTGCAACTGGCCCTGGGCGCCGTGGCCTGCCTGCTGGCCACCACCTGCTACGGCTTCGCCGGTTTCCTGGCCCGGCGCTGGCTGGACCAGCAAGGCGGCCTGGACCCGCGCCTGTCGGCCCTGGGCAGCATGCTTGGCGCCACCCTGCTGCTGACGCCGCTGTGCGCCGCCAGCGTAGCCATCGCCCCGCCGGCCAGCTGGGGCGGCTGGGAGGTATGGGGGTCGCTGCTGGGGTTGGGCCTGGTGTGCACGGCGTTCGCCTACATCCTGTACTTCCGCCTGCTGACCGACATCGGCCCGGTGAAGTCCAGCACCGTGACCTTCATGATCCCGGCGTTCGGCGTGTTGTGGGGGGCGTTGCTGCTGGGCGAGCCGCTGTCGTGGGCGCACCTGTATGGCGGGGTGTTGATTGGCTTGGCGTTGTATCTCGTCCTGAAACCCACAAAACCCCTGTAGCAGCGGCCACAGGCCGCGTCCCGCAACGCCGCTCCCATAAGGGATTACGCGGTGCTTCTGGACGCGGCCTGCGGCCGCTGCTACGGGGATGGGTGTCAGCCCAGCATTTCCTTGAGGCGGTACCACGCCATGCCCAGCGCCAGCAGCGGCGAGCGCAGGGCCTTGCCGCCCGGGAAGGTCATGTGCGGCACCTTGCTGAACACGTCGAAGCCGTGGCTGTGGCCGGCATGGATGGCCTCGGCCAGCAGTTTCGCCGTCCAGTGGGTAACGTTCACCCCATGCCCACTGTAGCCCTGGGCGTAGTACACGTTGGGGTGCTGGCTGAGCCGGCCTACCTGGGGGAAACGGTTGGCGGTGATGCCGATCATGCCGCCCCACTGGTAGTCCAATTTCACGTTGGCCAGTTGCGGGAACACCTTGAGCATCTTCGGCCGCATGTAGGCGCCGATGTCCGCCGGGTCCTTGCCCGAATAGTGACAGGCGCCGCCGAACAGCAGGCGGCGGTCGGCCGTGAGGCGGTAGTAGTCCAGGCCCACTTTCTGGTCGCACAGCGCCAGGTCCAACGGGATCAGGCTCTGCGCCACCTCGCGGCTCAACGGTTCGGTGGTGATGATGTAGCTGCCGGCGGGCAGCACCTTGCCGCTCAGGCGTGGCTCCAGGTCATCCAGGTGGGCGTTGCAGCCCAGCACCAGGTGGCCGGCGCGCACCGTGCCGCCGGCGCAGCGCACCTGCACGGTGCTGCCGTGGATGATCTCCAGCGCCGGGCTGTGCTCGAAGATGCGCACGCCCTGGGCCTGGGCCAGCCGCGCTTCGGCCAGCACCAGGCGCAGCGGGTGCAGGTGCCCCGAGCCCATGTCGATGAAGCCGCCGGCGTACTGGTCGCTGGCCACCACTTCGCTCATCTGCCCCGGGCCGACGATGCGGGTTGCATGGCTGTAGCCGATGTCGCCCAGCCAGCGCTGTTCCTCGGCGAACGCGGCGAACTGCGCCGGGGTGTTCGCCAGTTCGCAGAAGCCCCAGCGCAGGTCGCAGTCGATGTTGTTGGCCTCGATGCGCTCGCGCACCACCGCCACCGACTCGATGCCCGCCTGCTCCAGGTAGCGCACGCCGTCGTTGCCCACGTAGCGGGCGAAACCGTCCACCGCGTGGCCGATGCCACGGATCAGTTGCCCGCCGTTGCGGCCACTGGCGCCCCAGCCGATTCGCCGCCCTTCCAGCAGCACCACCGACAAGCCACGCGCGGCCAGTTCAAGGGCCGTGTTGACGCCGGTGAAGCCACCGCCTATCACGCACACATCGGCGACCAGGTCCTCCCCCAGGCAGGGGTAGTCAGGCATCTGGCCGGCGGTTGCCGCGTAGTAGGAACGGGCATGTTCTGAATGCATCACCATCACACTTCTCGCTGTCAGCGGTTTGACTTGATGTCGGTCCAGTCGCGGGTCATCAAGCGCATGATGGCCGGCGTCGGGGCGGTGGAAATGTACAGCTTGTCCAGCACCTCCTGGGGCGGGTAGACCTCAGGATTGCTCAGCAACTCGGGGTCCATGTACTGCTTGGCCTCGACGTTGGGGTTGGCGTAGCCCACGGTGGCGCTGACCTTGGCGATTACCTGCGGGTCGAGCAGGTTGTTGATGAAGGCATGGGCCTCTTTCACGTCGGCGGCGTCGGCGGGGATGGCCAGCAGGTCGAACCACAGGTTGGCGCCTTCCTTGGGAATGGCGTAGGCGATATGAATGCCGTTCTTGGCTTCCTTGGCGCGGTTGGCGGCCTGGAACACGTCACCCGAGTAGCCGAAGGCCACGCAGATGTTGCCGTTGGCCAGGTCCGAGACGTACTTGGACGAGTGGAAGTAGGTGACGTACGGGCGCACGGTCTTGAGCTTGGCCTTGACCTTGGCGTAGTCCTCCGGCTTGTTGCTGCGCGGGTCCATACCCATGTAGTTGAGCACGGCGGGCATCACTTCGTCGGCCGAGTCCATCATCGACACGCCACACTTGGCGAGCTTCTTCATGTTCTCGGGCTCGAACAGCACGGCCCAGGAGTCGATGTGGTCGACGCCCAGCACCTGCTTCACCTTGTCCACGTTGTAGCCAATGCCGTTGGTGCCCCACAGGTACGGCACCGAGTGCTCGTTGCCCGGGTCATTCTTCTCCAGCAGGGCCATCAGTTTGGGGTCCAGGTTTTTCCAGTTCGGCAGCTGCGAGCGGTCCAGTTTCAGGAACGCCCCGGCCTTTACCTGGCGCCCCAGGAAATGGTTGGAGGGCACCACCACGTCGTAGCCGGTGTGGCCGGCCAGCAACTTGCCCTCCAGGGTCTCGTTGGAGTCGAATACGTCGTACACCACCTTGATGCCGGTCTTGGCGGTGAAATCCGCCAGCGTCGTGTCACCAATGTAGTCGGTCCAGTTGTAGACGCTGACAGAGCCTTCGGCATGGGCGCCGGTGGCGCACAGCAGCGCCAGCGCCGCGGGTAACATGGATTTCAGTAAACGCATTCGACTCACTCCGTTGGTACTTTTCTAATGGTTTTTTTGCTTACACGCTCAGCAGCAGGAATTCACGCTCCCAGGAGCTGATGACCCGCTTGAAGTTTTCATGCTCGGCACGTTTCACCGCCACGTAGCCGCGGACGAACTTCTCGCCCAGGTACTTGATCACGGTGTCGCACTCTTCCATATGCGCCAAGGCGTCCTCGATGGTGATCGGCAGGCGCAGGTTGCGGCGCTCGTAGGCCCGGCCTTCCACCGGCGCGCTCGGCTCGATGTGCTCGACCATGCCCAGGTAGCCGCACAGCAGGCTGGCGGCGATCGCCAGGTAAGGGTTGGCGTCGGCGCCCGGCAGGCGGTTTTCCACGCGCATGGCTTCGGGGCTGGCGTCCGGCACGCGCAGGCCCACGGTGCGGTTCTCTTCGCCCCACTCCACGTTCACCGGTGCCGAGGTGTCCGGCAGGAAGCGGCGGAACGAGTTGACGTTGGGCGCGAACATCGGCAGCAGCTTGGGAATGTACTTCTGCAAGCCGCCGATGTGGTGGAGGAACAGCTGGCTCTTGCTGCCGTCTTCGTTGACGAAGATCGGCTTGCCGGTGGCGATGTCGACCACGCTCTGGTGCAGGTGCATGGCGCTGCCCGGCTCGTCGCCCACCGGCTTGGCCATGAAGGTGGCGGTGACGTTGTGCTTGAGCGCCGCCTCGCGCATGGTGCGCTTGAAGATGGTGATCTGGTCGGCCAGGTCCAGGGCGTCGCCGTGGCGGAAGTTGATTTCCATCTGCGCCGGGCCGTCTTCGTGGATCAGCGTGTCCAGGTCCAGGCCCTGGGCTTCACACCAGTCGTAGACGTCTTCGAACAGCGGGTCGAATTCGTTGGCGGCGTCGATGGAGAACGACTGCCGGCCGCTTTCGGCGCGGCCCGAGCGGCCCAGCGGCGCGCGCAGGGGCAGGTCCGGGTCTTCGCAGCGCTGGGTCAGGTAGAACTCCATCTCGGGCGCCACGATAGGCTGCCAGCCCTTGTCGGCGTACAGCTTGAGGACTTTCTTCAAGACGTTGCGCGGCGACAGCTCGACCGGGTTGCCCTGCTTGTCGAAGGTGTCGTGGATGACGATGGCCGTGGGCTCGATGGCCCACGGGATCACGTAGATCGACGAAGGGTCCGGGCGGCAGATCATGTCGATGTCCGCCGGGTCCAGCAGGTCGTAGTAGATGTCGTCGTCGACAAAATCCCCGGTTACCGTTTGCAACAGCACGCTTTCCGGCAGGCGCATGCCGCGCTCGTGCAGGAATTTGTTGGTGGGTGCTATCTTGCCGCGGGCGATGCCGGTCAGGTCGCTGACCACACATTCAACCTCGGTAATCTTGTGATCTTTCAGCCAACTGGACAGTTGGTCGAAGGGGGCATTCATAAAGACCTCGTCGTGGATGATGTGAGCGCCGGTATTGTATGTTTTTTCCCTCACCGGAATGAGGCTTGGGGTGTCTCTTCCCCTTGGGCGCGTTCCCTTATATCTTGCGCAAGCGGCTTATAACCATCTATCCATTTTACGCACGCCGAAATGCACCATTATGGTGCGCCAAGGTCATCGCATGAAAGAGCCTTTTTCGCTTAACGTCCAGGCCTTCGACACCGGCAGCTTTGCCGAACAGATCCAGGTCACCCCCGGCTGGGTGCAGGACTACCAGCAGATGTCGCCCGGGCATTTCCGCGGCCGCATCCGCTACCTCGACCTGCAGGGCGTGGAAATCTACGAAGAAGGCATGAACACCCGCGTGGAGCAGCATTTCAGTGCGCCCAAGGGCTCGCTGGCGTTCTGCTTCGACCTGAGCGAGCAGTCGCTGTATTTGCTCAACGGCGAGAGCCGCAACATCTGGATCACCCCGGAGAACTACCGCGAGGTGGCCGTGGTGTTCGGCCCGCAGTTTGTCCGCGAGCACGGCCTGGACAGCGCGCGCCTGGCCGGGCTGTTCATGGCGCCGCTGAGCTGCGGCCAGAACGCGCTGTTCACCCGCTGGCTGAGCAGCACCCTCACCCGCCTGGCCCAGGCCGAGCACGCCCCCGACCGCGAGGCGCTGACCGCGCAGCTGCTGGACGACTGCCTGTTCATCCTCGACCACGCCTCGGTGGGCCTGGACGGCAGCGCGCTGCAACGCCGCGCTGCGGAACGGCGGATCATGAAGCGGGTGTTCGAATGGGCAGCCGATGTGCCGGACGAGACCCTGAACCTGGTGGAGCTGGCCAGCGTCGCCGAAGTGTCGCTGCGCCAGCTGCAGCAGGCGTTCAAGGCCTACACCGGCATGGCGCCGGCGCAGTGGCTGCGCTTGAAGCGGCTGAACAACGCGCACCGCGAACTGCTGAAGGCCCAGGGCAGCGCCACCACGGTGGCCGAGGTGGCGATGCACTGGTCGTTCTGGCACCTGGGGCGCTTCTCCAGCAGCTACCGGGCGCTGTTCGACGAACTGCCCAGCGAGACCCTCAAGCGCAAGCGCTGAGGCCCTAGGCCTTGCGGAACACGAACACCAGCCCCAGCACGATCAGGCCCATGCCCGCCACGCTCAGCAGCGCCAGGCGGTTGCCGAAGATCAGCCAGTCCATCACCGCCGTCACCGCCGGCACCAGGTAGAACAGGCTGGTGACGTTCACCAGGTTGCCGCGGGCAATCAAGCGGTACAGCAGCAAGGTGGCCAGCACCGACACCACCAGCCCCATGTACAGCACCGGCACGTAGAACGACAGGCTGTGCTCGATGTGGAACGGCTGGCTGGGCGTGAACAACGCACACAGCAGCATGCCCGCCGCGTACTGCACCGGCAGCGTGCCCAGCGGGTCGGTGCTGATGCGCTTCTGCATGATCGAGCCCAGGGTCATGCTGAGCATGGCCAGCAGCGCGAAGGCCATGCCGGCCATGGACATGCCGGCGATGCCGATGCTCTGGAACACCACCAGCACCAGCCCTGCCAGCCCCAGGCACAGCCCGAACAGCCGGGTGAAGGAATGGCGACGCTCCACCAGCACGGCGGTGAGGATCGGCTGCACGCCCATCACCGTGGCCATCACCCCGGGGGTGACCTTCAGGCTCAAGGCCAGGATGTAGAAGATCTGGTAGGCGCCCAGCAGCACCAGGCCGGTGGCAATGGCGTACAGCACGCCTTGCCGAGTGCCGGGCAGGCGCAGCTTGAGCACCGGGATCAGCAGTACCAGCGCCACCAGGGCGATGGCGAAACGGCACAGCAGGAAGGCGAACGCCGAGGCGTGGGCCAAGCCCCATTTGGAGAAAATGGCGCCACTGCTCCACAGCAGGACGAACAGGATGGTCGAGGCCGCCGAGGCCACGGAGTCTTTCGAAAAGGCAAACATGTATGCACCTGTCATTCGGGCCAATCAAGGCCAGCACGGCTAAACAGCCGGGTTCAGTGTTTTGATGTGCGGGTCAGACCGCAGGAACAACGCCTGGAGGGGGTGCAACGACTGCACACACGGGCGTCTGAACGACAGGAGGGGGATATTGACCGAGCATGGCCGGTTGCTGGTCCACGCGCGGCACGCCGACAGCGTGAGCTGTGCGAGGTTTGCCGGTGGGGAAGCAGGAGGTGGCCATGGGGTGCTCGTTATCTGGTGAAGGCCGACTATAGCAAGGGTTGGATCGCGTTGCCAGCGGACGCAGCCTTCGGCAGCTGCTACGGGCACCCTTCCGGCTTACGCCGGGATCAGTGCGTTCAACCACTCGACGAAATCTGCCACCACTGCGCCGCTCAGTTCATGGCCGATGGGGTACAGCTTGAGCTCGTGGCGCACCCCCAGTTCGTTGAGGAACTGGTCGGCGCGCTCGGCCCAGCTGACCGGCAGCTTGTTGTCGTGAATGCCGTGGGCGACGAACGCCTTCAGCGCCGACAGCTCCAGCGGCCCGGCCAACCGCACGGCGATTTCCGGGAGGATGCGGCCGCTGAGCAGGCCGAAGCCCTTGAACAGCGCTGGCGCGGTGAGGCCGCTGCTGGCGCTCATGATGCCGCCCTGGCTGAAACCGGCGATCACCGTGGGCAGCGGCGGCAGCGCCTGCGCCAGGGCCAGCAGCTGGCGGCGGCTGGCTTCGGCCTGCTCGGCGTTGATCACCGGGCCCTGCTCCCCGAACTGCACGTTGAACCAGGCGAACTGCTGCGGGCCGATGGCCAGCGGCCCCTGCACCGCCAGCACTTCAAAGTCGCCGGGCATGTGCTCGCCCAGCGCCACCATGCCGCGCTCGTTGCTGCCCACCCCGTGCAGCAGCAACAGGCGCCCGCGCACCGGGCCGCTGGCCGGGCTGAGGCGGTAGTGGAGGTGCGAAACCGGGTCGTGTTGCAGGTCACCGAAGGTGCGAGTGGTCATCAACGTGGTCCTTGAAGGCAATGGCTCTAGCCTAGGCCATCGGCGCCGTTCTGATAAGTCGCCATTGATGGGACAAAGCATCCCGCCGCGTGTGAAGATAACGGCAGTTGCCCCACCCAATAAAAGGACTGATCGATGCGCACCAAAGCCGTACTGGGCCACACCGAAACCACCCGAATCATGGCCGCCGCCCGCGCCGAAGCGCTGCAGAACCACTGGGCCGTGACCATCGCCATCGTCGATGACGGCGGCCACCTGCTGGCCCTGGAACGCCTGGACGGCGCCGCCTCCAGCACCGCCTACCTGGCCCCCGAGAAGGCCCGCACCTCGGCCATCAGCGGCCGCGAGTCGAAGTATTACGAAGAGCTGGTGAACAACGGCCGCAACTCGTTCCTGTCGGTGGACATCATGACCTGCCTGGAAGGCGCGGTGCCGATCGTCCACGACGGCCAGGTGATTGGCGCCATTGGCGTGTCAGGGGTGAAGTCGGAGTTTGACGCGCAAATTGCCCGCGCCGGCGCCGCCGTGCTGGGTCAATAAGGCAGCAGGGCCCCGGCCGAGCGGCCGGGGCACGGGGCTTAGCCGAACAGCCAGTAGCCCAGGGCAGTCAGCACCACCACCGCCAGCACCGGGCGCATGACGCGGTAGGCCTTGGGGTTGGCGCGCTTGAACTTCTTCACCTTGCCGGCGATGCCGTCGCTGAAGCGCTTGCTCCAGGCGTAGGCCTGGTTGATGCCGCCCACGCGTTCTTCATCGACGTTCTGCGGCGCCGTGGCGCGGCCCAGGAAGGCGCTGACGCTGCGGTTGATGCGGCCCATCAGGCGGCTGCTGAGCGGGCGCTCGATGTCGCAGAACAGGATCACGCGGGTGAAGTCGGTCTCGTTCTTGACCCAATGCACGTAGGTCTCGTCGAACATCACGTCTTCGCCGTCGCGCCAGGCGTATTCCTGGCCATCGACGAAGATGCGGCAGGCGTCGGAATTCGGCGTCGACAGGCCCAGGTGGTAGCGCAGGGAGCCGGCGAACGGGTCACGGTGCGGGTTCAGGTGGCTGCCGCCGGGCAGCAGCGCGAACATCGCGCCCTTGACGTTGGGAATGCGGCTGACCAGCTCGACGGTCTTGGGGCACAGGGCCACGGCCGATGGCAGCGGCTGGTCGTACCACTTGAGGTAGAAACGCTTCCAGCCTTTCTTGAAGAACGAACCGAAGCCGGCGTCGTTGTTCTTCTCGGCGGCGCGAATGTAGCCCTCGTCGAACAGGTGCATGGCTTCTTCGCGGATGGTTTCCCAGTTGTCCTTCAGCAGGTCCAGCTCGGGGAACTTGCTGCGGTCCAGGTAGGGCTTGGACGGCACGGCGGAGAACAGGTACATCAGCGCGTTGTACGGCGCGAAGAAGGCGGAGTGGTTGACGAACTGGCGCAACACCGGCAGGCGCGCCTTGCCGCGCAAGTGCACGTAAAGGATGCTGCAGACGAACAGCATCAGCACCGCAAGCTTGACGGTGAGTGAAAGGGTCATGCAACAACTCCTTGAATGGGCAGTCCGCCATGATAAACCCTGGGAGGCCAGCTAAACAGCCGCTCCGGACGAGATTCATTATTGCGTGGGCGGCAAAGACGGGCATTGAGCCAAGTCAAGACCTGTAGCCGCTGCCGCCAGGCTGCGCTGGCCCCCGTTTACGCTGAAGATCTACAGCGAAGCACAGGGCCTGCGCAGCCTGGCGGCAGCGGCTACGGGCGGCGGGTTACTGCTGGTTTTCCGCCTCGGTGAACAGGTCGGCGAACAGCATGCTCGACAGGTAGCGCTCGCCCGAGTCCGGCAGGATCACGACGATGGTCTTGCCCTGCATTTCCGGCTTCTCGGCCAGGCGCACGGCGGCGGCCATGGCGGCGCCACAGGAAATGCCGCACAGAATGCCTTCTTCCTGCATCAGGCGCAGGGCCATGGCCTTGGCCTCGTCGTCGCTGACCAGCTCCACGCGGTCCACCAGCGACAGGTCGAGGTTCTTCGGCACGAAACCGGCGCCGATGCCCTGGATCTTGTGCGGGCTGGGCTTGATCTCTTCACCGGCGATGGCCTGGGTGATGACCGGCGAACCGATGGGCTCCACCGCCACCGAGAGAATCGACTTGCCCTGGGTGTGCTTGATGTAGCGGGAAATGCCGGTGATGGTGCCACCGGTGCCCACGCCCGCCACCAGCACGTCCACGGCGCCGTCGGTGTCGTTCCAGATCTCCGGGCCGGTGGTCTTCTCGTGAATGGCCGGGTTGGCCGGGTTGCTGAACTGCTGCGGCATGAAATAGGTGTCGGGGTTGGCCTTGGCCAGCTCCTCGGCCTTCTCGATGGCGCCCTTCATGCCCTTGGCCGGCTCGGTCAGCAGCAGCTCGGCACCCAGGGCCTTGAGCACCTTGCGGCGCTCGATGCTCATGGACGCCGGCATGGTCAGCACCAGCTTGTAGCCGCGGGCGGCGGCGACGAACGCCAGGCCGATGCCGGTGTTGCCCGAAGTGGGCTCGATGATGGTCATGCCCGGCTTGAGCTTGCCGCTGCTTTCGGCGTCCCAGATCATGTTGGCACCGATGCGGCACTTGACCGAATACCCCGGGTTGCGGCCCTCGATCTTGGCCAGCACGGTCACGCCGCGCGGGGCGATGCGGTTGATCTGCACCAGCGGCGTGTTGCCGATGGAATGCGCGTTGTCAGCGAAAATGCGGCTCATGGCAGGAGGTCCTTATGCACCAGCGTAAAAATTCAAGGGTAAGCCCGGGGGCCTGGCGAGTCCAGTGCGAACGGATGCGGTGGCCGCAGGTCAATGCCTGTATACGGTCCCGGACATGCGCATCATGAAACGTCGCTACAGCTGGCCCTTGTGGACGGTGGCAGTCATTGTGCTGTTGCTGATCGTGGTACACGTCGCCCTGCCCTACGTGGTGCGCAATTACCTCAACGACAAGCTGGCCGACATGGGCGCCTACCGCGGCCACGTGGCCGACGTCGACCTGGCGCTGTGGCGCGGCGCCTACAAGATCAATGGCCTGGAGATCGTCAAGGTCGACGGCAAGGTGCCGGTGCCGCTGCTGACTGCGCCACTGATCGACCTGTCGGTGAGCTGGTCGTCGCTGTGGTACGACCATGCCGTGGTGGCCAAGGCGGAGTTCGTCGACCCCGAGCTCAACTTCGTCGACGGCGGCGCCAACAAGCAGGCCTCGCAGACCGGTGCCGGCACCGACTGGCGCGCGCAGATGAACAAACTGCTGCCCATCACCCTCGACGAGGTGCGCATCGACAACGGTACCATCACCTTCCGCAACTTCAGCTCCAAGCCGCCGGTAAAACTGTCCGCCGACCAGGTCAACGCCAGCATCTTCAACCTCACCAACGTCGCCGACAAACAGGGCAAGCGCAACGCCCGCTTCGAAGGCCACGCCCATCTGTTCGGCCAGGCACCGCTGGAAACCACCGCCACCTTCGACCCCTTCAGCAACTTCGAGGACTTCCAGTTCCGCCTGCGCACCACCGGCATCGAGCTGCGCAAGGTCAACGACTTCAGCAGCGCCTACGGCAAGTTCGACTTCAACGCCGGCACCGGCGACGTGGTCATCGAAGCCACGGCGAAAAAAGGCCAGCTGACCGGCTACATCAAGCCACTGCTGCACAACGTCGAAGTGTTCAACTGGCAGCAGGACGTGGAAAACAAGAACAAGAGCTTCTTCCGCTCGGTGTGGGAAGCCATCGTCGGCGGCACCCAGACCCTGCTCAAGAACCAGCAGAAAAACCAGTTCGCCACCCGCGTCGACCTCAGCGGCAGCGTGCACCGCCAGGACATCAGCGCCCTGGAAGCCTTCTGGGAGATCTTGCGCAACGGCTTCGTCCAGGCGTTCAACGCCAGATACGAGCAGGCACCGCCGAAAGAAGGCGGCTGATTGCCTCTGTCGTGTTCATTCAGCGACTGAATAGTGGTGCTGCGTTCACATTCGACCGGGCCGCGCGTTATAGTCGCTGCCATAACAAACTCTCGGAACAGAGGACAGGCACACATGAAGTTCGAAGGCACCGCGGCATACGTCGCCACAGACGACCTGAAACTGGCGGTGAACGCGGCCATCACCCTGCAGCGCCCGCTGCTGGTGAAGGGTGAGCCGGGCACCGGCAAGACCATGCTCGCCGAGCAACTGGCCGAATCCTTCGGTGCGCGCCTGATCACCTGGCACATCAAGTCCACCACCAAGGCCCACCAGGGCTTGTACGAGTACGACGCGGTGAGCCGCCTGCGCGACTCGCAACTGGGCGTGGACAAGGTGCACGACGTGCGCAACTACCTGAAGAAAGGCAAGCTGTGGGAGGCCTTCGAGTCCGAGGAGCGGGTGATTCTGCTGATCGACGAGATCGACAAGGCCGACATCGAGTTCCCCAACGACCTGTTGCAGGAACTCGACAAGATGGAGTTCTACGTCTACGAAATCGACGAGACCATCAAGGCCAAGCAGCGCCCGATCATCATCATTACTTCCAACAACGAGAAAGAACTGCCGGACGCCTTCCTGCGCCGCTGCTTCTTCCACTACATCGCCTTCCCCGACCGCACCACGCTGCAGAAGATCGTCGACGTGCACTACCCCGACATCAAGAAAGAGCTGGTGAGCGAAGCCCTGGATGTGTTCTTCGACGTGCGCAAGGTGCCAGGCCTGAAGAAGAAGCCCTCTACTTCCGAGCTGGTGGATTGGCTGAAGCTGCTGATGGCCGACAACATCGGCGAAGCGGTGCTGCGCGAGCGCGACCCCACCAAGGCCATCCCGCCGCTGGCCGGCGCCCTGGTGAAGAACGAGCAGGACGTGCAACTGCTCGAACGCCTGGCGTTCATGAGCCGACGCGGCAACCGCTGAGGGGCCTGCCATGCTGCTCAACCTGTTCAACGAGATGCGCGCCGCCAAGGTGCCGGTCTCGGTGCGTGAACTGCTGGACCTGATCAACGCCCTGCAGGCGCGGGTGACCTTCGCCGACATGGACGAGTTCTACTACCTGTCGCGGGCCATCCTGGTGAAGGACGAGCGCCATTTCGACAAGTTCGACCGTGCCTTCGCCGCCTACTTCAACGGCCTGGAAAAGCTCGACGACCATCTGCAGGCGCTGATTCCCGAGGAATGGCTGCGCAAGGAATTCGAACGCAGCCTTACCGACGAGGAGCGCGCGCAGATCCAGTCCCTGGGCGGCCTCGACAAGCTGATCGAAGAGTTCAAGAAGCGCCTGGAAGAACAGAAGGAACGCCATGCCAGCGGCAACAAGTGGATCGGCACTGGCGGCACCAGCCCGTTCGGCTCCGGCGGTTTCAACCCCGAGGGCATCCGCGTCGGCGACGCCGGCAAGCGCCAGGGCAAGGCCGTGAAGGTGTGGGACCAGCGCGAGTACAAGAACCTCGACGACCAGGTGGAGCTGGGCACGCGCAACATCAAGGTGGCCCTGCGCCGCCTGCGCAAGTTCGCCCGCCAGGGCGCCGCCGAGGAGCTGGACATCGACGGCACCATCGACCACACCGCCCGCGACGCCGGCCTGTTGAACATCCAGATGCGCCCCGAGCGGCGCAACACGGTGAAGCTGCTGTTGCTGTTCGACATCGGCGGTTCCATGGACGCCCACGTGAAGATCTGCGAGGAGCTGTTCTCGGCCTGCAAGACCGAGTTCAAGCACCTGGAGTACTTCTACTTCCACAACTTCGTCTACGAGTCGGTGTGGAAGAACAACATGCGCCGCACCTCGGAGCGCACCGCCACCCAGGACCTGCTGCACAAGTACGGGCCGGACTGGAAGGTGATCTTCGTCGGCGACGCGGCCATGGCGCCGTACGAAATCACCCAGCCGGGTGGCAGCGTCGAGCACTGGAACGAGGAAGCCGGGTATGTGTGGATGCAGCGCTTCATGGAGAAGTACAAGAAGCTGATCTGGATCAACCCGTATCCGAAGGACACCTGGGGTTATACGGCGTCGACCAACATCGTGCGCGAGTTGATCGAGGACCAGATGTACCCGCTGACGCTGCGCGGGTTGGAAGAAGGGATGCGTTTCCTGTCCAAATAACCTTTGCGGCAGCCGCTACAGGAACCGCGTAGCAGCTGCCGAAGGCTGCGTCCGAGGCCACCCGCAAAACCGCGGCGCCCATGACGCGGCCTGCGGCCGCTGCTACGGGAACTGCGCGTCCGGCGGCGCCGGCTAGCGCCAGTGCTCGGGCACTTCGCCCTTGTACTTGCGCACGCCGTACAGGGTCCAGGCCGGCAGCATGATCAGGCATTCCAGCACCAGCGCCAGCACGAAGGCCACGCCCACACCCCAGCCGATGGCTTCAGGCACCAGCAGCACCTGGTAGGTGTAGCCGTTGAGGGTTTCCTGGCTGATCTGCGGGTCGGCGGCGGTCAGCACGTGCCAGTCGCGGGTCCACCAGGGGCCCTGCAGGGCCATCCATTCGCTGTCCAGCGCCTGGTGGCGGTTGATCAGCGTGCCCAGGCTCTGGCTATCGCTCTGGAACACCGGGTCGGTGCTTTCGCGGTAGTGGGCGATCAGCGCCTGCAGGTCACCGTTGAAGAACTTGTCGGCGGTGTCCTGGAAGCCGCGCAGGCTCTGCTGCGCCTCCATCAGGTGGGCTTCCACGCGGTGGGCGTAGTCGTTGATCAACCCGGGCACTTGCACGCCCAGCAGCAGTCCGACGGCGAACAGCACCAGTCGCAGGTAACTTCGCAGCATGTGTGGCTTCCTAGTCGGTGGTGCCCTGGAGCACGCACTCGCCGCGGCGCCAAAGCGCCCATTGGCCAGGCTCGTAGCGGTTCCAGGTTTCGTTATCGGTCAACGGTTCGGTGGTAATCACCGACACCACGTCGTTGGGGGTGGTCTCGGCCTGGAAGTCGACGGTCACGTCCACGTCCTTGAGCCGGGCCGGGCCGAACGGCGCGCGCCGGGTAATGTGGGCAAGTTTCGTCGAACAGAAGCAGAACAGCCAGTCGCCGTCGCTGAGCAGGCCGTTGAACACGCCCTTGGAACGGTAGTGGGCGCAGGCCTCGACCAGGGTGGGCAGCAACTGCTCGACCTCCACCGGCTCCGGGAACGCTTCGCGCACGCGGTTCAGCAGGTCGCAGAAGGCCGCTTCGCTGTCGGTGTCACCCACCGGCCGGTAGAAGGTGGCCGCCGGGTTGAAATCGGCCAACTGGCCGTTGTGGGCGAAGCACCAGTTACGCCCCCACAGCTCGCGCACGAAGGGGTGGGTGTTGGACAGGCAGACCTTGCCAACGTTGGCCTGGCGTATGTGGCCGATCACCACCTCGCTCTTGATCGGGTAGCGCTGCACCAGTTCGGCCACCTGCGATTCGCTGCTGGCGGCCGGGTCCTGGAACAGGCGCAGGCCACGGCCCTCGTAGAAGGCAATGCCCCAGCCGTCGCGGTGCGGGCCGGTGCGGCCGCCGCGCTGCATCAGCCCGGTGAAGCTGAAGACAATATCGGTCGGCACGTTGGCACTCATGCCCAGCAATTCACACATGGCGGCTCTCTTGATGGCTTACAGGCGCGGCTCGACCCGCATGCGCCCGGCCGGGCTGGGTGGCGTCGGGGTTGGCGGCGTGCGGCCATAGCGGTCGCCAGCACCGAAGGGCTCGTCCGGCTCGTCGCGGCGCTGGGCGTCGGCCTTGGCCAGCGCTTCGTCGCGAGCCGCCTGCTCAGCGCGGCGCGCGCGGCTGCTGCGCTCGATGGGCCAGCGGATCAGGGCGTAGATCACGTACAGCACCAGGGCGATCAGGCTGTACATGGCCAGGTCCGACATGGCCGGCAGCGCGTGCCCGGCGTCCTTGAACAGGATGTCCAGGGCCGTCATGGCCACGGCCGGGGCGAACATGCCCTTGCCGGGGTCGACGATGGTGGGGGTGAACAGCAGCACTGCCATCACAATGCGCAGTGGCTGGCGCAGCCAGCGCCAGATCCAGGTGGTCAGGCGCAGCCATACCATCAGGCAACCGAAGGCGGCGAAGGCGTAGATACCCCAGGCGAGGAAATAGTCGTTCTCGGTCATGGTGTCCGTGGCAAGGCAGGCAAATAGGCGCTTATGATAACGACTTTTCGCCGTGCAGGCGCCCCCCATGCCAAATGGCCCGCCGGGCGCCGCCAAAACCTACTGCAAAGTGAGCCGCCCATGCCCCCATCAGCCACCGCCCCACGCGCCCCGATCGCCCGCAAGGCCGACGGCGCCGACCCGTACGCCTGGCTGCAGGAGCGCGACAGCGACGAGGTACTGGATTACCTGAAGGCCGAAAACGGCTACCAGGAAGCACAACTGGCCGACCAGGCCGAGCTGCGCGAACAGCTGTTCGAGGAAATAAAGGGCCGGATCCGCGAGACCGACCTGTCCCTGGCCTCGCCCTGGGGCCCGTACCTGTACTACACCCGCACCACCGCCGGCGACGAATACGCCCGGCATTACCGCTGCCCGCGCCCGGCCGACGACAGCCCCACCGTGGATGAAAGCCGCGAAGAGCTGCTGCTGGACCCCAACGCCCTGGCGGCCGGCGGTTTCCTGTCCCTGGGCGCGTTCAGCGTCAGCCCCGACCACCGCCTGCTGGCCTACAGCCTGGATACCAGCGGCGACGAGATCTACCGCCTGTACGTGAAGGACCTGACCAACGGTAACGTCAGCGAACTGCCCTTCGACGACTGCGACGGCAGCATGACCTGGGCCAATGACAGCCAGACCCTGTTCTTCGGCGAGCTGGATGACACCCATCGCCCGCACAAGCTGTACCGGCACCGCCTGGGCAGCGACGCCTGCGAGCTGGTATTCGAGGAAACCGACGGTCGGTTCTTCCTGCACTGTTACCGCGCCAGCTCCGAGCGCCAGCTGATCCTGCTGCTGAACAGCAAGACCACCAGCGAAGCCTGGGTGCTGGACGCCAACCACCCCGACCAGGCCTTCCAGTGCCTGGCGCCACGGGTGGAAGACCACGAGTACTACCCCGACCACGGCCAGCTCGACGGCCAGTGGGCCTGGTTCATCCGCAGCAACCAGGACGGCATCAACTTCGCCCTGCTGCAGGCCCCGGACGACGGCCTGGTGCCGACCCGCGAGCGCTGGCAGCCGCTGATCGGCCACCGCGACGACGTGATGCTCGAGGGCGTGACCCTCAACGCCCACGCTTTTACCCTGAGCCTGCGCGAGGGCGGCCTGCCGATCATCGAGGTGCACCCACAGGGCCTGGCGAGCTATCGCGTGCAATTGCCGGACGCGGCCTACAGCCTGCACGTGTCCGACAGCCTGGAGTTCATCAGCGCGCGCATCCGCCTGCGCTACGAGGCGCTGAACCGCCCGGCCCAGGTACGCCAGTTGATCCTGGCCACGGGTGAGCAGCAAGTGCTGAAGGAAACCCCGGTGCTCGGCCCGTTCGACGCCGATGCCTACGTCAGCCAGCGCCTGTGGGCCACCGCCAGCGACGGCACGCGCATTCCCATCAGCCTGGTGGCCCGCCGTGACACCCTGGGCCAGCCCACGCCGTTGTACCTGTACGGCTACGGTGCCTATGGCGAAAGCCTCGACCCGTGGTTCTCCCACGCGCGCCTGAGCCTGCTGGACCGTGGCGTGGCCTTCGCCATCGCCCACGTGCGCGGCGGTGGCGAGCTGGGCGAAGCCTGGTACCGCGCCGGCAAGCAGGAGCACAAGGGCAACACCTTCAGCGACTTCATCGCCTGCGCCGAGCACCTGATCGCCGAGGGCCTGACCAGCAGCAACCAGCTGGCCATCAGCGGCGGCAGCGCCGGCGGCCTGTTGATTGGCGCGGTGCTGAACCAGCGCCCGGAGCTGTTCAAGGCGGCCATCGCCGAGGTGCCGTTCGTCGACGTGCTCAACACCATGCTCGATCCCGACCTGCCGCTGACCGTCACCGAGTACGACGAATGGGGCAACCCGGAAGAACCGGAGGTGTACGCGCGCATCAAGGGCTACGCGCCCTACGAGAACGTCAGCGCCCAGGCCTACCCCGCCACCCTGGTGGTGGCCGGCTACAACGACAGCCGCGTGCAGTACTGGGAAGCGGCCAAGTGGGTGGCACGCCTGCGGGCTACCCGCACCGATGACAACCTGCTGCTGCTCAAGACCGAACTGGGCGCCGGCCACGGCGGCATGAGCGGCCGCTACCAGGGCCTGCGTGACGTGGCGCTGGAGTACGGGTTCGTGTTCAAGGTGCTGGGCCTGGCCTGAACGGGAACTTTGCCTTGCCCTGATGTCTGAGTGACATCTTTCACATGCCAGCCGGTTCCCGCCGCCTACACTGGGAGGCAGGAACCGTGCGTATAACAAGACCGTGATGCCATGCCAGATCCGACCTACCTGAATAACGAAATCCGCGACATGCTGATGGACTGCGGGCTGTTCAATACCCTGCTGCCGGCCGACTGTGCGGCGGCGGCAGGCTATTTCATCATCACCAGCATCCAGCAGGGCGAGGAGATTTTCCACGAGGGCGACGCCGGCACCTTCATGTGCATCATTCACCGCGGCCTGGTGACGGTGCAGAAGACCGGCAACGGCGACCGGCCGGTGCCCGTGGCCACCTTGCGCAAGGGCGCCTTCGGCGAGATGGCGGTGCTCGACGGCGAGCGCCGCTCCGCCACCTGCGTGGCGGCCAGCGACTGCGTGCTGCTGAACCTGGGCAAGGACTCGCTGGAGAAGATGCTCAAGGACTCGCCGAAAGTTGCCGCCAAGATCATTCGGGCCCTGGCGGTGGCGATGTCCAAGCGCTTGCGCATGGCGGATGGGCAGTTGTTGTCGCAGAACCCTTGACTCGCTCGTCTGCGTAGCCGCTGCCGCAGGCTGCGCTGGCCGGTGCAAACCCTGGGGATCTCCAGCGAGGCACAGGGCCAGCGCAGCCTGGCGGCAGCGGCTATGCAGGTGATGTGCCCGGCGTTATGGGGTGGGCGGCTTGTTCGGCGATTCCATCGTCGGCAACGGCGCGTCCTTGGGCGGGCCCGGCAACTCGATCGGCGGCAGCAACGGCGCGGTGCCGTTGCCGCCACCGGCCTTGGGCGTGATGGGCGTGCTGACCTGCGGGTAAGGGGTGGGCGTGGGCGTGCCCGGGGCACCGCTGCTGGGGGTGAGCACGTTGCTTTGCACGTCTTCCAGCGCCTGGGCGCTGCCAATTCCCAGCGCAAGGGCGGCAATGCCCGATACAATAAGCGACTTCATCGATGGCGCCCTGCCTGTGGCTTGTCATGCCGCCAAGGCTACTCCCTGGCGCGCCCGCTGTCCCCTCCCCCTGCGAGATCCCCATGAAACGTTTTGTACTGCTGGACACCACGCCGATCCCTGACAACGGCGGCGCCCTGTGCCTGTTCGAGTACGGCGAGGATTTCGTCATCAAGATCCAGGGCGGCGACGGCGGCCAACTGATGAACACGCGCATGCACGGCTCCGAAGACGCCCTGGCCGAAATCCCCTGCCGCAAGGTGGCCGGGCGGCCGAACTCGCGGGTGCTGATCGGCGGCCTGGGCATGGGCTTCACCCTGGCCTCGGCGCTCAAGCACCTGGGCAAGACTGCCGAGGTGGTGGTGGCCGAGCTGGTGCCCGGCGTGGTGGAGTGGAACCACGGCCCGCTGGGCGAAAAGGCCGGCATGCCGGTGCTGGACCCACGCACCACCATCGTCCAGGAAGACGTGGCCAAGGTGCTGCAGGCCGAGCCCCAGGGCTTCGACGCGATCATGCTCGACGTCGACAACGGCCCTGAGGGCCTGACCCAGAAGGCCAATTCCTGGCTCTACTCCATTGGTGGCCTGGCCGCCTGCGCCAAGGCGCTGCGGCCCAAGGGCATCCTGGCGGTGTGGTCGGCCAGCGCCGACCGCCAGTTCAGCGAGCGCCTGCGCAAGGCCGGTTTCAAGGCCGAAGAGGTGCAGGTGTTCGCCCACGGCAACAAAGGTACCCGCCACACCATCTGGATCTGCGAAAAGCTGAAGGGCTGAGGCGCCGTAGCCGCTGCCGCCAGGCTGCGCTGGCCCGGTGGTTCACTGAAGATCTTCAGGGCTCACACCGGCCAGCGCAGCCTACGGCAGCGGCTACGCGGGACTGGTTTTCGCGGTAGAATGCGGGCTGACCGTCATTATTTCCTGAGGTGAACCCATGAGTTCGTCCACGCCCCATACCGCCAAGCTCGACCGCATCCTGGCCGACGCCCAGCGCGAGCGCGAGAGCGGCTACCGCGACAAGGCCCTGAAGATGTACCCGCACGTGTGCGGCCGTTGCGCCCGCGAGTTTGCCGGCAAGCGCCTGAGCGAACTGACCGTGCACCACCGTGACCACAACCACGACAACAACCCCCAGGACGGTTCCAACTGGGAACTGCTGTGCCTGTACTGCCACGACAACGAACACGCCCGCTACACCGACCAGCAGTACTTCGGCGACGGTTCCCTGAGCACCCCGACCATTGCCAAGGCCACCCACAACCCCTTCGCGGCCCTGGCCGGGATGCTGAAGAAGGATTGACCCGGCGTGGCCAACAAGCGTTACAGCTGCATCGGTCTGTTCAACCCCAAATCCCCTGAAAACGTCGGCTCGGTGATGCGAGCCGCCGGCTGCTATGGCGTCAATTCGGTGTTCTACACCGGGAAGCGCTATGAGCGCGCACGGGATTTCGTCACCGACACCAAGCGCATCCACTACGACATTCCGCTGATCGGCATCGACGACCTGCAGAAGATCATCCCCCTGGGCTGTACGCCGGTGGCGGTGGAACTGGTGGAAGGCGCGCGGCCGTTGCCCGAGTACACCCACCCGGACCGCGCCATCTACATCTTCGGCCCTGAAGACGGCTCCCTGGACCAGAGCGTGCGCGACTGGTGCGAGGACACCATCTACATTCCCACAGAAGGCTGCATGAACCTGGCGGCGACGGTCAACGTGGTGCTCTACGACCGCATGGCCAAGGGCCTGAACACCCGCTCGGGGCCAAAATTCAAGTAAGCCGAGGGAACAGCGGCGGGCCGTGCCGGTCTGCTACTGAACAGCGCCCATCAGGAGAAGCATCATGAGCGACAACCAGCACCTGGAAGTCTTCGACACCATCGCCCGCCCTACCCCGTCCGCCGAGCACAACGTGCATGGCTGGGAACGTGCAGGGTCGGTGGCAACCGGCATCGTCATGGTGGGCAAGGGGCTGCGCCGCGGCGGGCTGTTCGGGCTGATCCAGGTGGCCATCGGCGGCGTGGCCCTGGCCCGCGGCCTCACCGGCCACAGCGCCACCAAGGCGCTGATCGAGCACAGCCGCCAGGAGTTCGATGGCGTGCGCGCGAAGATCGAACGGGCCGGGGAAGAGTTGAGCAAGCTGCAGGAAAACGCGGTGAAAGCCACCAAGACCGCGACCATCACCGGCGACACCGAGCTCAAATCCCCGAAGGCCTGACACCCACCTCGCTTGGGATTTTCCGTGCAGGTGATGGCCAGCGCAGCCTTCGGCAGCGGCTACGGGTGGTGTAGCCGCTGCCGCAGGCTGCGCTGGCCGTCATGAACACCACGAATGCCCAGCGTACACGTCAGCCGGCGCGGAAGATCAGATAGTCTTCCCAGTCATCCTCGTCCACGTCCTTCTCGCTGATCATCCGGCCAGACTGCGAGATATGCTTCTTGTGCACCTTCTTGCGGTCGCCGCTGACCAGGTGGTGCCAGTTGGGCAGGTCCTTGCCCTCGCTGACCAGGCGGTAGCCGCAGGTCGGCGGCAGCCACTTGAACTCGTCCGCCTGCCCCGGCGTCAGCTGGATGCAGTCCGGCACCTTGGCCTTGCGGTTGGGGTAGTCGGTGCACTGGCAGGTCTTGAGGTCCAGCAGCTGGCAGGCGATGCGCGTGTAGTAGACGCTGTTGTCTTCCTCGTCCTCGAGCTTCTGCAAGCAGCACAGGCCACAGCCGTCGCACAGCGACTCCCATTCAACCGGGTTGAGCTGGTCGAGGGTCTTGGTCAGCCAGAAGCGATCGACGTTTGCGGGCATGGAGCGGTTTTCCTGTCTCTGAATTCATTTCCACCGGCAGCCGGTGGAAAACGCCGCCAGTCTAGTGCCGCGCGGGCCCCAGGCCAAGCGCGGACGACATCCGGTCAACACTTCACTTGTCAGCCAGGCCCGTGGCGCAGTAGTTTCGCTCTTTTCCGCACACTTCACAGGAAGCGTCCATGAGTGCCAACCCCCGTATCGCCGAGCTCGGCATCAACGAGCAGTTCATCAACCGCTGGTCACCGCGCGCCTTCAGCGATGAGACCATCTCCGAGGAAACCCTGCTCAGCTTCCTCGAAGCTGCACGTTGGGCGCCGTCGGCCTACAACTCGCAGCCATGGCGCTTCCTGTACGCGCGCCGCGGCACGCCGAACTGGGAACGCTACCTGGGCCTGCTGAACGAGTTCAACCGCAGCTGGGCGCAGCACGCCTCGGCGCTGGTGATCATCATCTCCAAGACCACCTTCACCGCCCCGGGCGCCAGCGAAGAAACCCCGGCGCTGTGGCACACCTTCGACACCGGTTCGGCCTGGGGCCACCTGGCGCTGCAGGCCAGCCTGAGCGGCTGGCACACCCACGGCATGGCCGGTTTCGACAAGGAACTGACCCGCAAGGAACTGAAAGTGCCGGAAGGCTACGAGCTGCACGCGGCCATTGCCATCGGCAAGCTGGGCGACAAGGCCAGCCTGGCCGAGCACCTGCAAGCCCGTGAAACCCCAAGCCCGCGCCGCCCGCTGAGCGAGCTGGCCGCTGAAGGTGATTTCACCCTGTAACGCTGCCACCCCACCCTGTAGCCGCTGCCGAAGGCTGCGCTGGCCCGCGTGAGCACTGGAGATATCCAGCGAGGCACATGGCCAGCGCAGCCTGGCGGCAGCGGCTACAAGGCTAAGGCGCGCGCCCGAGGCTACTCAATACCCGCGGGTGAAATCCACCTCACCGCGCAACGGCTGCTTGCCGTTGTACGCCGCCAGGTTCTCGACAAACAACCGCACCATCGCCTGCGGCGAAGTGGGCGCCGAGCTGTGCCCGGTCAGCAACAGGCCCCAGGCCGTCCAGAACGGATGACGCTGCGGCAGCGGCTCCTGCCGGCACACATCGATCACCGCACCGGCCAGGTGCCCCTGTTTCAACGCCTCCACCAGGTCGGCATCGACCACCGCCACGCCGCGCCCGGCGTTGATGAACAACGCCTCGGGGTTGAAGCGTGCGAACAGCGCCGCGTCGTAGATATCCTGGGTAGCCGGGGTGTCGGGCAGCAGGTTGAGCACGTAGTCCACCTGCCCTACCTTCTCGCCCAGCGCCTCCATGCCCAGCACTTCGACGAACGGTGCCTGTTGCCGCGGGCTGCTGGCGATGCCATACAGGGTCACGCCGAACGGCAGCAGGAACTCGGCCACGCGCTGGCCGATGTCCCCGGCGCCAACGACCAGCACCCGCCGGCCTTCCAGGCTGTGGCCAGGGCGTGGGTCCCACTTGCGCTCGACCTGGCTGACCAGCCGCGCCATGACCTCGCGCTCGTGCCCCAGCATGTAGGTCAGCATGTACTCGGCCATCACCTGGCCAAAGATGCCCACCGCGCGGGTCAGGCGGTAATGGCGCGGCAGCCCGTGCATCAGCAGCGGCGTAATGCCGGCCCAGGTCGATTGCAGCCACTGGGGCTTGTGCCCCTGGCGCAACAGCGTGGCCAGCAGGTCGGGCTGGCCCAGCCACACTGGGCAATCGGCAGCCAGCTTCGACAGTTCGGCGGAGTCGCCGCTGGTCAGCACGTCCAGCTCGGGCGCCGCTTCACGCAACAACCGTGCGTAAAGGGCATGATCCTGTTCGGCAATCAGAACACGCATGCTAGTAAAACCCTTGAAAACCCCACCTGCGCCAAGCGCGACTGCGGGGTGTAGCGGTCAGACCGGATCGTTGCGACGCAACAGCTCTTCGGGCAGGTGCTCGATGTATTCCTCTTCGGGCGGCGGCATCTGCAGGTGGTAACCCTGGCTGTCGAGGTTGGCCAGCACCTGGGTGATGTCCTCGCGGGCCAGGGCGCGCTCGGGGCTCAGCACCAGGTCGAAGGCGTGCACCGGCTTGCCGAACACGGTCAGCAGGCCCTCGGGCACGCGGGCCAGGGCGTCGCTCTTGAGCACGTAGAGGTACATCTCGTTCTTGCGCGGGCTTTTGTAGATGGAGCAAATGCGTTTCATGGTGTCTCTCCTGCGCTGGCCAGGGCCTGGAGCAGGGCCGGGCCCATGAGCTCGCGGCGCCAGCCACGCAGTGTGTCGGGCAATTGATAGGGACCGTTGGGGTAGCCGCTCTTGAGCAGCGCTTCCAGGGTCTTCTTGCGCAGCATCACCTCGGGGGCAATGCCCAGGCGCTCGCCTTCGGCCTGGCCGATGGCACGCAGCTGCTTGAGGATGCCAGCGGCTTCCAGCGGCAGCGGCTCGGGCAGGGCCGGCGGCCACTGGTCGGGCGGCACGCTGCCGGCGTCCTTGATCAGCTTGAGCAGGAACTCGCCGTCCTGACGCACGGTGCGCGGGTGCATGTCCTCGATCTTGGCCAGGGCTGCCAGGTTATCCGGCTGGGTGCGGGCCAGGGGCCATAGGGAATGCTCACGCACGATGCGGTTGCGCGGCAGGTCGCGGGCGCGGGCCTCGCGCTCGCGCCAGGCGCACAGCTCGCGCAGCACGGCCAGCTGCTGGCGCGACAGCTTCCAGGCCAGCTTGGCCTCGCGGTAAACCTCGTAGGGGTCCACTTCGCGGCGCAGTTGGGCGACCAGCTCGCCGCCGTCTTCCAGCACCCAGGCGTACTTGTCGTCGGACAGCTGCGGGCGCAGTTTTTCGTAGACCTCGGCCAGGTGCACGGCGTCTTCGGCGGCGTAGCTCACCTGGGTCTCGGACAGCGGGCGCTGCAGCCAGTCGGAGCGGGTCTCGCCCTTCGGCAGCTCGATGTCGAGCACCGCCTGCACCAGGCGCGAGTAGCCCATGGAGAAGCCCAGGTTCAGGTAGGCGGCGGCCAGTTGCGTATCGAACAGGGGCGCGGGCAGGCTGCCGGTCAGGCGCAGCAGCACCTCCAGGTCTTCACTGCAGGCGTGCACCACCTTGATCACGTCGGGGTTTTCCAGCAGCTGGGCCAGGGGCTGCCACTGGGTGATGGTCAATGGGTCGATCAGCCACGCGCACGCGCCATCGCCGATCTGGATCAAGCCGGCTATCGGGTAAAAGGTGTCGACCCGCATGAACTCGGTGTCGAGTGCAACGTACGGCAGACGCTGCCACTCGGCACATTGCCGGGCCAGGCTGTCGTCGTCGCGAATCCAGTGAATATCGATGGCCACAAGGCTCTCCCCTGAAGAATGGCGCGCAGTATATATCGACCCCGACGTTTACTGGGCATTCCATCGATGCAGGAAGCGACCTTTCAACCCTTGCGCAGCACGTAGGTGCGCCACATGGCGATGCCGGGGATCAGGTCATGATGGGCCACTATCTCGAAACCTGCCTGGCGAAACTCGTGCTCGATCTGCGCCCGCGCCACCACGAAGCGGTGCTGGCGCGCCGGCCCCGCACGCCGCTGCTCCATGCGCCGGCGCCGCCAGGCACGGTAGTTGCCGTCCACCCACAGGGAAATGATCACCGTGTCGCGGCTGACCCGGTGGAACTCGCGCAGGATACCCAGGCGCTGCTCGTTGTCCGACACACGGTGGAACAGGCCCATGCAGAAGATGCAATCGACGGCGTTGCTGCCCAGGGTGATGGCGTCCACCGACGCCTCCAGCGGCGTGATGCGCGCTGCCAGCGCCGGGTCGAAGGCGCCCATGGCGCGCCCCAGGCCTTCGGCGTTGTGGCCGCCCGCCAGGATCACGCGGTTGGCGTGCTCGGTCAGCACCGGCCAGAACCGCCCACCGCCGCACGGCAGGTCCAGCACCAGCCCCGGTTCGCCCGCCGAATGCAGCGAATGGCGCACCAGCTGCGCCTCGCGCCAGTACGCCAGGCGCGCGCCCAGGCTGGCAGGCGCGGGGCGGCCCAGGGCCAGGGAGAGGTCGCGCTCAGCAGGGGTCGAGGGTGGCAAAGGCATGAAGCGCAACTTCCCGAAGGGATAAGGTAGGCCTGTACGTTAAGGGTGCACCAGTTAAAGTCCGGTCAACCCATTGTGAAAAAAATGTCACGAAATGAAGGTCTGTCGATTGCTTCAGCGCTTCGCGACTGCCTGCGTCGTTGTAGTGTTTTTGAAACACCTGGCCCCCTGCCGGGGTCGTACCTGTGAATCGAGGCTATTCTCTAGAAGTCTCAACCTAGGCCCACTACCCCTGCGGAGATGACGAACATGCCGGTCAAACACAATCTGTTCGAGGACTTGAAACTCACACGCGAAGAGGTCGAAACCCGCAGGAAAGGCGATGACAGGCTCAGCAAGCTGCTGGACGACTACCACGCCATCGATGCAGACGTACTGAAGGCCGAATCCGCCGCCGCGCCGGACGACGACGTGAAGAAACTCAAGGAAAAACGCCTGCTGGCCAAGGACCGCATCGTCCAGCAGCTGGAATACCCGGGCACCCAGGGTGCCGGCACAGGCTTCGACAAAGCCTGACCTCCCCTCCCCCGTAACAGCGGCCCCAGGCCGCGTCCGAGCCACCACGGTGCCCGGGACGCGGCCTGGGGCCGCTGCTACGTAGAACGGTGCCTTCCTCTTACATCGCGGTGCGGAAAATCTCTTCGATCTCGCCTTGGCTCGCCGTGCGCGGGTTGGTGAAACCGCACGCGTCTTTCATGGCGTTGGCCGCCAGGGTGGGGATGTCGTCGGCCTTGGCGCCCAGCTCGGCCAGGCCACGTGGGATGCCGATGTCGGCCGACAGCTGGCGAATGGCGGCGATGGCGGCGGCCGCACCCTTTTCGTTGTCCAGCCGCTGGGTGTCGACGCCCATGGCGGTGGCCACGTCCTTCAGGCGACCAGGGCACACGCTGGCGTTGAAGCTTTCCACGTGGGGCAGCAGCACCGCGTTGCAGACGCCGTGGGGCAGGTCGTAGAAGCCCCCCAGCTGGTGGGCCATGGCGTGCACGTAGCCCAGGGAGGCGTTGTTGAACGCCATGCCGGCCAGGAACTGGGCGTAGGCCATGTTCTCCCGCGCGGTCATGTCCTCGCCCTGGGCCACGGCGGTGCGCAGGTTGGCGGAAATCAGCTCCACCGCCTTCAGGGCGCAGGCGTCGGTGATCGGCGTGGCGGCGGTGGACACGTACGCTTCCACAGCATGAGTCAGCGCGTCCATACCGGTGGCAGCGGTCAGGCCCTTGGGCATCTTGGCCATCAGCGCCGGGTCGTTCACCGACAGCAGCGGCGTGACGTTGCGGTCGACGATGGCCATTTTCACGTGGCGCGCTTCGTCAGTGATGATGCAGAAACGGGTCATCTCGCTGGCGGTGCCGGCCGTGGTATTGATGGCGATCAGCGGCAGCTGCGGCTTGGCCGACTGGTCCACGCCTTCGTATTCACTGATGTGCCCGCCGTTGGTGGCGCACAGGGCAATGCCCTTGGCGCAGTCATGGGGCGAGCCACCGCCCAGGGAAATGATGAAATCGCTGCGCGACTGCTTCAGCGCGGCCAGGCCTTTCTCGACGTTGCCCACGGTAGGGTTGGGCTGCGCGCCGTCGAAGACGGTGGCGTTGATGTCCTGCTCGGCCAGCAATGCGGCCACTTTTGCAGCCACCCCGGCCTTGGCCAGGCCAGCATCGGTGACGATCAGGGCGTTGCGAAAACCATACTTGCGAATGGCCACCACCGCCTCGTCGAGGCTGCCGATACCCATCATGTTCACGGAGGGAATGAAGAAGGTGCTGCTCATGATTGATCCTCTTTTATTGTGGTTGGCCCAGGGCCGGGCCGAGGTTGCGGTTCATCAGGCGAGCTGTGTGCGAGGTCAATGCTAGGCGCGGGGCGGCGGGGGAAGAATGGTGCTTTGGGGGGGATGGAGGGGGTGCTTTGGTAGTAGGTGGGCGCCGACGCAATCCCATCCACAACCCTCCTGCCGGCTGCTACGATACCCCTCACCAAAAGAACAAACCGGCGCGATCTTTGTAGTCTCCCGGATGGAGGAAAGATGACCGCCCAGAATGACCATCCGCTGACCGAGCTGCACCGCCTGCCCCGCAATCCCTGGCTGCAGAAGCTGGCCAACGCCCCCGCCGGGCTGTGGTTCTGGCCGATCATGCTGCTGGCCACGGTGGCGCGGCTGTACCAGCTGACCGCCTCGGCGATCTGGTGCGACGAGGGCTCGAGCCTGGTGATCAGCCAGTACGACCCCGCGCAGATCTGGCTGCACGCCGCCCACGACGTGCACCCGCCGCTCTATTACCTGGTTTTGCATGGCTGGATGTCGCTGTTCGGCAACGGCATGTTCTCCATTCGCGTCATCAGCGCCCTGCCCGGCATCGCCAGCGTGGGCCTGGGGGTGTGGCTGCTGCAGTTGACGGCTGGCCGGCGGGCGGCGCTGCTGGGCGGGGTGATGCTGGCGCTGCTGCCGATTGCCGTGCACTACAGCCAGGAAATCCGCATGTACCCGCTGATGGGCATGTGGCTGCTGGGCGCCACCCTGGCGCTGGTGCATTGGGCCAGGCAGCCGCACCGGCATCGCTACCTGGTGATCTACGCGCTGCTGATGGCCGCCAGTTTCTACACCCATTACTTCACCAGCCTGTGCGTGCTGGCCCACTGGGCGTGGCTGGCGCTGCTGCGCGGCCATGGCAACCGCCTCGTGCAGCGCCCGGCGTGGTGGCTGGCCAACGTCGCCATCGTCGTCCTGTACGCACCGTGGATTCCCAGCCTGGTCGGCCTGGTGCAGCACCTGCCCGAGCTGGAAGCGGGCAACGATGTCGGCTGGATTGGCGCGGTGACCCTGGGTTCGCTGCCGTCGATGGTGTGGCAGTACCTGATCCTCAGCGACGGTTTCGACCTGCCGCTGGCGCTGTTCATCAGCGTGCCGGTGCTGCTGGCGGCCATTGTGCTTTGGGTGCTGTGCACCGACCGCCACGCCCTGCGGCTGCCGTCGATGCTGGTGATCTACTGCGTGCTGCCGCTGCTGCTGATCTTCCTCATCTCGTTCAAGACGCCGCTGCTGGTGGACCGCTACATGATGTTCTCGGCGCTGGCCCTGCCGCTGGTGCTGGGCGTGGCGGCCGACCGCCTGGCGCGCCATTCGCGGCCCCTGGCGATGGTCGCGGTGCTGGCCTACGTGGCCCTGCAGGGCGTAGGCCTGCAGCGCAACTATGACGTGGACGATGATCAGTTCGACAAGATGGTGGACTTCGTCAACCAGCGCTTCCAGCCCGGCGACCGCATCGTGGTCAGCGACCTGTTCTGGTATTTCGGCTACCTGTACTACAACACCACCGACACCGAGCCGCTGCTGTACACCCCGGCCAAGCCCGACGGCAGTTCGGGCCGCCCCACCGACTACGGCTTCGGCAACCTGGTGGACGAGCGCGCCGACCACATCTACGTCGACGCCCTGCAGCAGCTGCCCGCCGACCACCAGCGGGTATGGCTGATCAGCGGCACTGGCGACGTCGACGACTTCGCCTCGATACCCGCCCAATGGCGCAAGGTCGACCAGAAGGTGGTGGGCGACACCGAGGCGCGGCTGTACGAGCGCCCCTGATCAGGGCAGGTAGAGCTTGAAGTTGCCGCCGCCCAGGTTGCCGCCGTTGCTCAGCTGCACGTGGCCCAGCACGCCGTTGCGCTCATGGCGCTCGGCGATGCGCGCGGCGAAGTACAGGCCCAGGCCAGTGCTGCCGCTGACCGGGTTGATGCCCTGCACGTAGGCCGACTGCGACTCGATCAGGGCCGGCGGGTAGCCGGGGCCGTCGTCGTTGACGCTGATCACCAGCTGGCCGTCTTCCTCGGCCGCGGTGATATGGATGGCCTCGCGGGCGAAGCGGATGCCGTTGATGATGACGTTGGCCACCACCGAGCCCACCAGCTCGCGGTCGAAGAAACCCAGCGGGCACAGCACGTCCACGTCATAGCTGGCACTGATACCGCGGCTGGCCAGCACTTCCTGGTGCCAGGCCAGCTGCGACTCGATGAAATCGTCCATCTCATGGTATTCGGGGCGCAAGGGCAGCTGGTTGACGCCCAATTTGTACAGGCCCAGCAGCTGCACCATCATGCCGTTGAGGTTGGCGAACTCGTAGTCGATCACCCCGCGCTCGGCGTTTTCGCGCTGGGCCGGCGGCAGGCTTTGCGACCATTTGCCGTGGGCGGTCATCACCGAAGCCAGGGAGTTTTTCATGTCATGCACAATTGAGGCGATGACCATGGAGAAATCCAGACTTGCCTTGTCGTCACTCATGCGCCAAACGCCCTGTTACGCAGTTTCTGATAGCGCTCGAAGCGCGCGTCGCTCTCGGGCATGTGGCCTACCATCCGCAGGGCCTCGCGGCACTCGGCCAACCCCGCCGCGGTAATCGGCACGCCCTTGGCGTGCAGCAGGCCCTGGGCCAGGTTCAGGGCGATACTGATGTTCTTCGGCTGCAGGGCCATGGCCTTGCGGAACAGCGCCTGGGCCTCGGCGAAGCGGCCTTCGCGGTAGGCACGCACGCCCTCCTGGTTGACGTCGATGGCCACCTTGTTGGCCCCCAGGATTGCAGGGTCATCGGTCTGCTTGGCGATGTTCTGCATCACCGCCGGGTCGTCGCCGTAAATTTCCGCGCAGCTCTTGAGCACGCCCACGCCGGCGTCGGCCTGCCCCAGGTTCTGCAGCTGCGCGGCCACCGACAGGGCGGCCTCGGCGCTGAGGAATTGGTCCATGTCCTGCAACCGGCCCACGGCCTCCTCGGCCAGCTTGGCCGCGGCCTCCGGGTCGGAACGCTGCAGGCTGGTGGCCTTGATCAGGCGGGTGCGCACCTGGATGCCCTGGTCGTCACCGTTGTCCTTGGCCACGTCCATCAGGGTCTGGTTCAGCTCTACGCGGCTGCGTGCGTCCAGGCCGGCATCGCCGCCCTTGTTGATCAGCGCCTGGGCGAAGCCGAGGTTGGTTTCCGGGTTCTTGAAGCGCGAATACTGGCCCTGGTTGACCGCCTGGCGGTAGGCACGGGACGAGGTGTCGAAATCCTGATTCTCCATGGCCAGCTTGCCCAGCAGGCTCTGCCGGCGCACCGCCAGCGGCGACAGTTTCACCGCGTCTTCCAGCACCTGCTGCGCACGCTTGCCGTCGTTGCGCGCCACCAACACCTCGGCGAGGCCGTCGTACAGCGCCGGCAGCATGGGGAAGGTCTTCAGGGCGCGCTCGTACACGTCCTGGGCCTCGGCCAGCTTCTTGCGCTTGAACAGCTGGCTGCCCAGCAACCCGAATGCCCAGGGCGTCGGGCGGTCGGCCAGGATGGTCTTGAGGAAGGCCTCCAGCGGCTCATGCTGGTTCAGGTCACGCAACGCCTCGGCCTTGTAGCGATGGCACAGCGGCGCATAGCGGGCGTCTTCCTGGGTGAGACGCGTGCAGGCGGCCAACACCTCCATCGGCAGCTTCTTGTCCAGCGCCTGCAGGATCGGCTTGAGCAGCGTCTTGCGCTGCACCAGCTTCTCCAGGCGCTGGGCCAGGCCGGCGCGGTTGAACGGCTTGGTCAGGTAGGCGTCGGGCTCCCATTCCAGGGCGCTCATCACCATGGCCTGGCTGTTCTCGGCGGTCACCATGATGAACACGCTCTCGTGGCTGAGCAGCTTGTCCAGCATCAGGTCTTCAAGCACCTGCTGGCCGTTCTTCTTGCCGTCGCCCAGGTTGAAATCGTGCAGCACGAAGTCGTAACGCTTCTGCGCGCACGCCTTCAGCGCCTGTTCGCCGGTGTCCGCCGTGTCCACGTCCTTCACGCCCAGCTCGCGCAGCATGGAGCGCACCGAGCTGCGGAAGTCGGAGAAGTCATCGACGATTAGAAACGATTTTTGGTTGTACGCCAGCATTCGCGATCCCGTCAGGGGAGTGAATATGAGCCCGTGGGGGCTATCCAATACGTGGGCTATCGGCATGGGCGGAATTTTCTAGAGGGTGTGCACCCCATGAAAACCGCGCGTTTGGCCCGGGTGTGGGACCGCTGGAATGCCTGCGGGGTCACACCACATTGCCATTATATAGCCACTAGCAAGGCTGGCCGCGGCCGATTGCCACACGGGTAAAACGGTAGGCCAGGATTGACCGGGCGTCTTGCCCGCGTCGTGCAACTTTTACCTCAAGACACCCCTATTCGAAACAACCCGAACAGACCCAATGGTTAGTTTAATCATTCCAAAATAAACATATACCAAACCCGCTGCGACACTTTAACCTGCCGCTAAATAACAGTAATAGCGCATTGAAAATAATGTGCGCCATTGCTCATTTTCTGACAATTAAATTTCATCTGCCTATCCCGCACGATGAGGTAACACACCATGCCCGCGACAATAGAACGCGCCACTGATATCAACTTGCGAGTCTTTGATATTCGCCAACGCATCATGGCGCAGTGTGCGGAACTACGCCGCCGCTATCCGTTGCTGAATCATCAGGACGCTTTGGGCGCCAGTATTCTGCTTATCGCCATGAGCGCCATGATCAGCACTTCGGCGCTTTACCTGGGCGGGCAGATACCCTGGTGGGCCTGCGTGCTCGCAAACGCCTTCTTCACCTCGTTCACCCACGAACTGGAGCATGACCTGCTCCACCGTCTGTATTTCCGCAGCCGCCCCGTGGCGCAAAACCTGATGATGGCGCTGTCCTGGCTAACCCGCCCCACGGCCATCAACCCCTGGGTGCGGCGGGAGTTGCACATCAACCACCACAAGGCTTCGGGCACCGAGACCGACCTTGAAGAGCTGACCCTGTCCAATGGAACGCCCTGGGGAATGTTGCGAGGGCTGATGATCAGCGACCTGATGATTGGCGCGGCAGTGATGGTTGCGCGTGCCAAGACATGGCGTGAACGCAAACAGCTGCTCGACACTGGCTTGAAAGCCTATTTACCGTCGACTGCACTGACGTGGGCAGCCTGGTATGTATTCCTCGGTTTTCACCTTATTCAGAGCATCGGTTATTTGCTTGCACTACCGTTCCACTTCTCGACCTCATTGCTGAATGCCATGCAATGGCTCGATGCTGTGGTAGTGATCATTATCGCCCCCAATATCCTGCGCAACTTCTGCCTGAACTTCATCACCTCGAACATTCATTACTATGGCGATATAAACCCCAAGGACCTTACCCAGCAAGTGCAGGTGCTCAACCGCTGGTGGCTGTGGCCGCTGCAGGCGTTCTGCTGCAACTTCGGCGGCACCCACGTGATTCACCATTTCGTGGTGATGGAGCCGTTTTACATCCGCCAATTAAGCGTGCCGGCGGCGTACCGGGCGATGCGGGAGAATGGGGTGCGGTTTAATGATTTTGGGACGTTTGGGCGGGCTAATCGGTGGGCATTCCCCACCACACCCGCGCCCCAGGCGCCGCAGTGAGCCAGGTATACCTTGCAAACCGCCTGACGCCGCCTGCGGCAGCTGCTACGAGGAATTTTGCGTACGCCGCCCCTGTAGCAGCGGCCGCAGGCCGCGTCATTGGCGCCGTGGTGCGCCAGGCATACCTTGCATGCCGCCTGACGCCGCCTGCGGCAGCGGCTACGGGCGCTGGGCCGCCCGTGCGCGCTTTGCCGCCACGGCCCTGTCCAGGGTCAGGGGGGATCGAGGCCAATCATTATCCCATTTCAGGATAATTCGCCCGTAGCAGCGGCCGAAGGCCGCGTCCGGCCGCAGCGCGGAGTATCTGCGAATGCGCAGTGCCCTTTTCGCGGGTAGAACCCGCTCCCACAAAGACTGTCGTTGCAAAAAATGCGCACAAACAAAAAACCCCGCAGCTTCTCAGCTGCGGGGCTCTTCGATATATGGCGGAGAGATAGGGATTTGAACCCTAGGTACTGTCGCCAGTACAACGGATTTCGAATCCGTCCCGTTCGGCCACTCCGGCATCTCTCCAGTGGCGCGCATGATACCAGCGTTTTCTGAAAAGGCGAAACCTTTTTTGAAAAAAATTTGCGTGGTATCAAACGCTTGCGTGAGCTTGCCGAATTACAGCGGCACGCCCAGGCGTTTGGCGACTTCTTCGTAGGCTTCGATCACGTCGCCCAGACCCTGGCGGAAGCGGTCCTTGTCCATTTTTTTCTTGGTGTCCTTGTCCCACAGGCGGCAGCCGTCAGGGCTGAACTCGTCGCCCAGGACGATCTGGCCGTGGAACAGGCCGAATTCCAGCTTGAAGTCCACCAGCAGCAGGCCGGCGTCGTCGAAGAGCTTGCTCAGCACTTCGTTGACCTTCAGCGACAGCTCTTTCATCTTCGCCAGTTGCTCGGCGGTGCCCCAGCCGAACGCAACCACGTGGGATTCGTTGATGAACGGGTCGCCCTTGGCGTCGTCCTTCAGGAACAGCTCGAAGGTGTACGGGTTCAGCTTCAGGCCTTCTTCCACGCCCAGGCGCTTCACCAGGCTGCCGGCGGCGTAGTTGCGCACCACGCACTCGACCGGAATCATGTCCAGCTTCTTCACCAGGCACTCGTTGTCGCCCAGCAGCTTGTCGAACTGGGTAGGAATACCCGCTTCTTCCAGCTTCTGCATGATGAAGGCGTTGAACTTGTTGTTCACCATGCCCTTGCGGTCCAGCTGTTCGATGCGCTTGCCGTCGAACGCCGAGGTGTCGTTGCGAAACAGCAGGATCAGGCGGTCGGCGTCGTCGGTCTTGTAAACCGATTTGGCTTTGCCACGGTAGAGTTCTTCACGTTTTTCCATGATGGGCTCCGCTTGCTAAGTAGATGGGCTAGGCGATTTCGCGCCAGTCGAGCCCTGCATCTTGATCGGCCAGTTGCAGCCAGTCCGGGTCGCACCCCAGGGTGTCGACGAAACATTGCCGGGCCAGCTGCGGCAGGTTGTTCTTGCTGCTGAGGTGGGCCAGCACCAGGTGTTGCAGGTTTTGCCAGCCCAGCTCCGACACCAGGTTCGCGGCCTGGTGGTTGTTCAAATGTCCCAGGGAACCGCCCACCCGCTGTTTCAGAAACATCGGGTAGTGGCCCCGGGCAAGCAGGTCGCGGCAATGGTTGGACTCGATCACCAGCGCATCGAGGCCCTGGTAACTGTCCATGACACGCCCGCAGTACGAGCCCAGGTCGGTCAGCACGCCGAGGCGCCGCTGGCCATCGCTGAACACGTACTGGGTGGGCTCCAGCGCATCGTGCGCCACGCCCACCACGTTGATCTTCAGTGCGTCGACTTCCAGCACGTCGCCACACGCCACGAAACCGGTGGGTTCCACGGGTTTGCGCAGGGCGCGGTGGGTGCCGCGGCTCAGGTACACCGGAATATTGTAGCGCCGCGACAGCAAACCCACGCCATGCACGTGGTCGGCATGTTCGTGGGTGACCAGGATGGCGCTCAATTGTTCGGGGCTGACGCCCAGGCGGGCCAGCCGACGTTCGGTTTCACGCAGGGAGAAACCGCAGTCGACCAGCACGTAGGTGCCTTGGTGAACCACCAGCGTGCCATTCCCTTGGCTGCCGCTACCGAGAATGGCGAAGCGCACTTAACCCAGGTTGTCCTGGATCACGCTCAACACGCGGCGGGCCACATCGGCCGGTGCCACGGTATTGATGTTCTTCTCGACGGTGACCTGGATGTTGTCACCCACCTTGCTCAGGCGAACCTGGTAGCGCTCGGCGCGTGCCTCGATCTCTTCCTTGCTCGGCTCGCTCCCGAACAGGCGGCTGAAGAAGCCTGGCTTGTCATCCTTCTTGACGGGTTTTTCCGCCAGGTTGATGTAGTACAGGCCCAGGCTGCGGTTGATGTCTTCCACCTTCCACTGGCCGTGGTCCAGGGCGCGGCCAACGCTGGACCAGGCGCGGTCAAGGTCCGTGCCCACGTTCAGCACCGGGTTGCCGCTACCGTCTTCGCTCAGGGCCACGCGGCTCGGGGCGTCGAAGTCACGCGCGGCCAGCAGCGACACCGAGCCGCCCTTCTGGGCGCTGCGGGTCATGCTGGCAAGCATTTCGTCCACCAGGGCCACGTCGGCACCGGCGTTGGTCGGCATTTTCGGGAAGTCGACCGACTGGCTGCTGCCCGAAGGACGGCTGACGGTGGTCACGTAGACTTCACTGGTGTTGCGCTGCACGCCCGGCTCGATGCGCACGCGCACGCGGGTCTCACCGTCGCCGCTGGCGGCGGAGGCTTGCAGGCGCTTGGCCATGGACGCCGACAGCTCGTCGTAACGCTGCCAGGCGGTGGTGAACTCACCGGTCTGCGGGCGCTCGTCGGCGATGCGGAAGCCGTTGTCCTCGAAGAACTGGTGGGCCACTGGCCAGGTTTCAGCCGGCGGGTGCTCGGACAGGATCCAGTGGGCGTCGCCGTTCTTCTGCAAGGTGTAGTCGGTAGCTTCCTGGGACGCCTGCAGCGGCAGCGGGCGCGGCACCTGGTACTCGCCGGTGCGCTGGGCCTCATCGGCGACGTTGCGCGGGATCGGCAGCAGCGGGTCCAGGCGCTTGTCCAGCGCCAGGCCTTCAGGGGTCTGCATGGGCGCCGTCTGACGGGCCTCCAGGTAATCGCTGCCACGGTCACGGAAGTAACCATTCTCGCCCCACAGCCAACTGCAGCCGCTGGTGCTCGAAATCACCAGGGCAAGGGCGGAAAGACCGGCCAATCGCTTCATGCGTTGTACTTCCTCAATTAGACCAGGACGCCGGTCTGGCGCAGGGCCTGACGCAGCGTTTCGTGATAAGGGGCGCTCAACCAGGTGAGCGGCAGGCGAATGCCTTCAGGCATCAGGCCCATTTCGTGCAGTGCCCATTTCACGGGAATCGGGTTGGCTTCCAGGAACAGGTTCTTGTGCAACGGCATCAGCTGCTCGTTGATGGCGCGGGCCTGCTCGGCCTCGCCACGCAGGGCAGCGGCGCACATTTCGTGCATGGCGCGCGGCGCAACGTTGGCGGTGACCGAGATGTTGCCCTTGCCACCCAGCAGGATCAGCTCGACCGCGGTCGGATCATCGCCGGACAGCAGCAGGAAGTCGCTGGAGACGCCGGCCAGGATGTCCTTGGCGCGCTGCAGGTCGCCGGTGGCTTCCTTGATACCGATGATGTTCTTCACGGTGGACAGGCGGATCACGGTCTCGGCCTTCATGTCACAGGCGGTGCGGCCTGGCACGTTGTAGAGGATCTGCGGGATGTCCACGGCCTCGGCGACGTGCTTGAAGTGCTGGTACAGGCCTTCCTGGGTCGGCTTGTTGTAGTACGGGGTCACCAGCAGGCAGGCGTCGGCGCCGGCTTCCTTGGCGTTGCGGGTCAGTTCCACCGCCTCGCGGGTGGAATTGGCGCCGGTGCCGGCGATGACCGGGATACGACCGGCCACCTGCTCGACCACGCGGTGGATCACATCGATGTGTTCCTTGTAGTCCAGGGTCGCGGACTCGCCGGTGGTGCCCACGGCGACGATGGCATCAGTGCCTTCCTTGAGATGGAAGTCCACGAGTTTGCTGAGGCTGTCCCAGTCGAGACGACCTTCTGCGTCCATGGGTGTGACCAGTGCCACCATACTGCCCGCAATCATGCAACCGCTCCTGCCGGAAAAAGAGAGCGGTAATGGTACTGGGGCCATGTGCCTTGCACAAGCGAAGTACCACCTCGCGAGCATTCCCCTTGGCGCCGCTTTTCGCTACCCTTCAGACTTTGATCGGTACCGGTGGGCGTGTTTGTCCGGTTTGCAACGCGTTCCAAGCACTGCAAACCCCTGATCCTGAGCCGCCGATCCCCTGCCAACGGGCGTTTTGCGCGCCGTTGCCGGCATCGTGCCCGGCTACCATGGGGTCACGCGGGCCAGCCTTCATGTCCATTTGTGTACTGACCGCTCATCGCTTTAGGAATGCTGCATGTCCACCCCCACAGTTCGCGAACAATTCCTTGTCATCAGTGCCCTTGGCCCTAACCCCATGGAGCTGACCAACGTCCTGTGCCGGGCCAGCCACGACAGTCGCTGCTCGGTGGTGACCTCGCGCCTGACCCGCCACGGCGAGTGCAGTGCCCTGGTACTGCAGGTGTCGGGCAACTGGGACGCCCTGGCGCGCCTGGAAACCAGCCTCGGCTCGCTGGCCAAGAAGCACGGCTTCACCGTCAACCTGGTGCGCAGCGCCACCCTGGAAACCCGCCCGCTGTCGCTGCCCTACGTGGCCTACGTCAGCTCGGTGTACCGCTCGGACATCATCAACGAGCTGTGCCAGTTCTTCATCGACCACCACGTGGAACTGGAGAACCTGACCTGCGACACCTACCAGGCACCGCAGACCGGCGGCACCATGCTCAACGCCACCTTCACCGTGACCCTGCCGCCTGGCGTGCAGATCAGCTGGCTGCGCGACCAGTTCCTGGACTTCGCCGACGCCCTGAACCTGGACGCGCTGATCGAGCCATGGCGCCCCACCAACCCCATCTGACAAGGACTTGCCCATGGCAGTTGAAATCGGCCAGCCGGTCGCGGACTTCGAAGCCCCGGCCACTGGCGGCCAGTCGGTCAGCCTGAGCACCCTGAAGGGTCGCCAGGTGGTGATCTACTTCTACCCCAAGGACAGCACCCCGGGCTGCACCACCGAGGGCCAGGGTTTCCGTGACCAGCACGAAGCCTTCGCGGCGGCCAACACCGTGGTGTTCGGCGTGTCCCGCGACGGCATCAAGAGCCATGAGAACTTCAAGGCCAAGCAGGCGTTCACCTTCGAGCTGATCAGCGACAAGGACGAGGCCCTGTGCCAGCTGTTCGACGTGATCAAGCTGAAGAAGCTGTACGGCAAGGAATACCTGGGCGTGGACCGCAGCACCTTCCTGATCGACCAGAATGGCGTGCTGCGCCAGGAATGGCGCGGCGTGAAGGTGCCCGGCCACGTGGACGCGGTGCTGGCTGCCGCCCAGGCCCTGCACAGCGCCTGACCCCGTAGCAGCTGCCGAAGGCTGCGTCCCAGCCCACCTGCAACATCGCAGCGCCTGGGACGCGGCCTTCGGCCGCTGCTACAGGATCGGGGACACCTGTGGCTCGTTGCGCGGCCACGCGTCCAGCACCGCCTTGAACAAGGTGGCCAGCGGGATGGCGAAGAAGATCCCCCAGAAGCCCCACAGCCCGCCAAACAGCAGCACCGCGCAGATGATCGCCACCGGGTGCAGGTTCACCGCACCGGCGAACAGCAGCGGCACCAGCACGTTGCCGTCCAGGGTCTGGATGATGCCGTACACCGCCATCAGGTAAATGAACTGGTCGCCCCAGCCCCACTGGAACAGCGCGATCAGGGTCACCGGCACGGTCACCACCACCGCGCCCACGTAGGGCACCACCACCGACAGCCCCACCAGCAGCGCCAGCAGGGCCGCGTAGTTCAGGCCCAGGGCCACGAAGGCTATATAAGTGGCGACGCCGCAGATGATGATCTCGATCACCTTGCCACGGATGTAGTTGGCGATCTGCCGGTTCATTTCCTGGCCCACGCGGGTGATCAGCGCCCGTTCGCGCGGCAGGTAGCCCTTCACCCAGCGGGCAATCATGACCCGGTCCTTGAGGAAGAAGAACACCAGGATCGGCACCAGCACGAAGTAGATCATGATGTTCACCAGCAACGGCAGGCTCGACAGCGAGAACGTCAGCGCCCACTGGCCGAACTTGCCGATCTCGCCGCGCGCCGCCTCGATGGCCTGCAGCACCTGCTCGTCCGACACCAGGTGCGGGTAGCGCTCGGGCAGCAGCAACAGCAGCGACTGCCACTTGCCAAGCATGCCCGGCAGCTCGTTGAACAGGGTGATCAGCTGGTGCCACAGCAGCGGCACCAGCACCAGCATGAACACCGCCAGGGCGCTCATGAACAGCGCGAACACCAGGGCCACCGCCACCCCCGAAGGCACGCGCAGGCGCTCAAGGCCGGTGACCAGCCCCTGCATCAGGAACGCCAGGACCATGCCCGCCAGCACCGGCGCCAGCATGCCGCCCAGGGTCAGCACGGCCGTGAACGCCAGCACCAGCAGCACCGTGAGCACCACCGCTTCTTCATCCGAGAAGTAACGCTGTATCCAGTCGCGAAGCACTTTGAACATCAGTTTTCCTTGTTATGAGAAGCGGGCACGCACGCTCAGGCTTTCTTCAGCCAATAGGTATAAACCCCGTCCCGAACAGTTTCGTGTAACAGGGCATGACCTGCCAACCGGGCAAAGCTGTGGAAATCACGCTGGGAACCGGCGTCGGTGGCGATGACTTTCAGCACCGCCCCGGCCTGCAGCCGGTTGAGTTCCATCTTCGCCTTGAGCAATGGCAACGGGCAATTGAGACCGCTGGCGTCGAGCTCGGCGTCACACTGTACTGCGTCGGTCATGGCCTTTTTTTCTCCGGGGCACGGCAGGCTGGCGGGGTTGGCCGCCTAGAATACCTCATGCGCGGCCCCCTCTGGTCGTGGAAGGATGACCCGGCTACAGTAAGGTCTTTCTCGACTCAGAGCCCCGTGCATGTCTTTATTGCGCCCCACCCTGCTGACGCTTGCCTGCCTGCTGGCCCTGCCGGGCCATGCCGACGACTTGCCGTCGCTTGGCGATGCCAGTTCGGCCATTGTCTCCCCGCAGCAGGAGCATGACCTGGGCCGTGCCTGGCTCGGGCTGCTACGCAGCCAGGTCGGCCAGTTGTCCGACCCCCAGCTCAAGGATTACGTCGAAACCACCGTGTACCGCCTGGCCGAAAGCAGCCAGCTGGAAGACCACCGCCTGGAATTCATCCTCATCGACAGCAAGGAGCTCAACGCCTTCGCTGCCCCCGGCGGCATCGTCGGGGTGAACGGCGGACTGTTCCTCAACGCCGACACCGAAGGCCAGTACGCCGGCGTGATGGCCCACGAACTCTCCCACTTGGCGCAACGGCACTTCGCCCGCGGCGTGGAAGAACAGAAACGCATGCAGATGCCGGTAATGGCCGCCTTGCTGACGGGCATCGTGCTGGCAGCCACCGGTGCCGGTGACGCCGGCATCGCCACCATCATGGGCAGCCAGGCGGCGGCGATCCAGTCGCAACGGGCGTTCTCGCGTGAAAATGAGAGCGAAGCCGACCGCGTCGGCCTGGTCACCCTGCAGAAGGCCGGCTACGACCCGCGCAGCATGCCCGACATGTTCGAGAAGCTGGCGCGCCAGTACCGCTTCGACGCCAAGCCGCCGGAATTCCTGCTCACCCACCCGGTCACCGAAGCGCGGATCGCCGACACCCGCAACCGCGCCGAGCAGTTCCCCAAGGGCGGCATCGAGGACAGCCTGCGCTTCCAGCTGATCAAGAAGCGCGTGGAGCTGATCTACGAAGACACCCCCGGCATGGCCGCCAAGCGCTTCCGCGCCCTGCTGGACGAGAACCCCAAGTCCGACCCGGCCCGCTACGGCCTGGCCATCGCCCAGATCAAGAGCAGCCAGTTGAACGATGCGCGCGAGAACCTCAAGCCACTGCTGGCCAAGGCGCCCAATGACATCACCTACAACCTGGCGGCGGTGGACCTCGACGTGGCCGCCAACAAGCTAAGCGACGCCCAGGCACGGGTCGACCGCCTGCTGGGCCTGTACCCGGGCAACTTCCCGCTCAACCAGGTGCGGGTCGACCTGCTGATCAAGCAGAGCCGCACCGCCGATGCCGAGAAGGCCCTGGAAGACCTGCTGCGTTCGCGCCCCAACGACCCGGACGTGTGGAACCAGGTGGCCGACACCCGCGGCGCCAACGGCAACATCATCGGCCTGCACCAGGCCCGGGCCGAGTACTTCGCCCTGGAAGGCGACTTCCGCCAGGCCCAGCAGCAGCTGGACTTCGCCAAGCGCCGGGCGGCCAACAACTTCCAGCTGGCCTCGCGCATCGACGCGCGCCAGAAGGACCTGGCCGAGCAGGAGCGCATGGTCAAGGAAATGATGCGCGGGTGATGTACCCGGACGCGGCCTGCGGCCGCTGCTACAGCGGGTTTCCCGTAGCAGCGGCCGCCAGGCCGCGTCCCCCACCATCAGCTATACTTTTTCCCCGCCACGGAAGGAGTTAGCCGCGCCAACGGTTTTTTTCGCGGCCCATTCGACAAATTTTTCACCATTGACGGCCAGCGTCTAAGCTTCAGGCAGGTACGATGAAATTACCTGATTGGGCTGACGACTATGGGCGCTTTGTGGCAGACAGAACCCACCAAGACTGCGGTACCCACCGACAGTCCGGCTGAACCACCGACCCCGAAACCTGCGCGCCAGCGCCATTTGTGGCGCCGCCTGTTCTGGCTGCTGGTGCTGATCGGCCTGGTGGCACTGGCCTTCGCCATGCGCGCCGAGATGCGCACCTCCAAGCTGCAAGCCCGCGAATTCAGCCGCTACGCCAAGGATTTGACCTACACCCTGGCCGCCGGCCCCAGCGACTCCATCGCCTACCCTGGCGAAGGCCCGTTCGACAAGCGCCTGGGCTACAGCGACCTGGGCCAGTTCCTGCCCCGGCTGATCAAGCGCGACTACGCCATCGAGGCACAGACGCGCTTCTCGCCTTCGTTGATGGCCTACTACGATCGCGGCCTGTTCATCCCCTATTCCGAGAAGATCCAGGCCGGCCTGACCATTACCGACTGCAAGGCCGACGTCCTCTACGAATTCCACTACCCGCAGCAGCTGTACGCGCAGTTCCAGGACATTCCGCCGGTGGTGGTCAACAGCCTGCTGTTCGTGGAAAACCGTAGCCTGCTCGACCCGCGCGAACCGCTGCTGAACCCGGCGGTAGACTGGCCGCGCTTCGGCAAGGCGGCCTACACCCAGGTGGCGAAGATTTTCGCCCTGCCCGGCCAGTCGGCGGGCGGCAGCACCCTGGCCACGCAGCTGGAAAAATACCGCCACTCTCCGGACGGCCTTACCGTGTCGGGCGGCGAGAAGATCCGCCAGATGGTGTCGGCCAGCGTGCGTGCCTACCAGGATGGCCCCGACACCCTGGAAGCACGCCAGCGCATCGTGCGCGACTACCTCAACAGCGTGCCGCTGTCGGCCGTGCCCGGCCACGGTGAGGTGCACGGCATGGCCGAGGGCCTGCGGGTGTGGTACGGCGCCGATTTCGCCCGGGTCAACCAGGTGCTGTCGTCCACCGACAACAGCCCGAAAGTCCTCGCCGAGCGCGGCCTGGCCCTGCGCGAAGTGCTGTCGCTGATGATCGCCCAGCGCCGCCCCTCGCACTTCCTGTCCAAGGGCCATGACGAGCTGGCACAGCTCACCGACAGCCACATCCGCCTGCTGGCCGCCAACAACGTCATCGACCAGCCCCTGGCCGACGCCGCCCTGGCCGGCAAGGTCAGCTACCGCGACTGGGTGCTGGAACCGACCATCCAGCCCATCGAGACCAACAAAGGCATCAGCGTGGCGCGCACCCGCCTGTCCACCCTGCTCAACCGCCCGCTGTACGACCTTGACCGCCTGGACCTGTCAGCCACCAGCACCCTGCAGAATGACCTGCAGCTGCAGGTCACCGACTACCTCAAGCACCTGGCCGACCCCGCCTATGCCCAGCAACTGGGGCTGATTGGCGAGCACCTGCTGACCCCCGCCAGCACCCCCGAGGTGAAATACAGCTTCACCCTGATGGAGCGCACCCCGGACGGCTCGCGCGTGCGGGTACAGACCGACAACACCGACCAGCCGTTCGACATCAACGAAGGCAGCAAGCTGGAGTTGGGCTCCACCGCCAAGATGCGCGTGCTCACCAGCTACCTGGAGATCATCAGCGAGCTGCACGACAAGTACGGCGCCCAAGCACCTGCCGAGCTGAAGAAAGCCGACATCAACGAGCAGGACCGCCTCAGCCGCTGGGCCGTGGACTACCTGATGCAGAACAAGGACCACGCCCTCAAGCCCATGCTCGACGCCGCCCTGGAGCGCAAATACTCGGCCAGCCCCGGCGAAAGCTTCTTCACCGGCGGCGGCATGCACACCTTCAAGAACTTCCGCAACGAAGACAACGGGCGCATTCCCACGCTCAAGGAAGCCCTGCGCGAATCCATCAACCTGCCGTTCATACGGCTGATGCGCGACATCGTCCGCTACACCACCTACAACGGCCCCAACAACAGCGCCGAACTGCTCAAGGACGACGGCGACCCACGCCGCCAGGAATACCTGGCGCGCTTCGCCGACAAGGAAGGCAGCGACTTCCTGCTGCGCTTCTATAAACGCTACCAGGGCAAGAGCGCCCAGGAACGCCTGGACACCTTCCTCGACGGCCTGCACCCCACTGCCTCGCACCTGGCCGCGGTGCACCGCTACCTGTACCCCACCGCCAGCCAGGCCACCTTCGAAAGCTTCGTGCGCTCGCACCTGGGCAAGGGCGAGACGGTCACCGAAAAACGCCTGGGCGAGTACTACGAAAGCTACGGCCCCGGCCACTGGGACCTGCCCGACCAGGGCTACATCGCCCGCGTGCACCCCCTGGACCTGTGGCTGGTGGGCTACCTGATGCAGCACCCCGACGCCAAGTTCAGCGAGGCGGTGACCGCCAGCCACTTCGAGCGCCAGGAGGTCTACGGCTGGCTGTTCAAAAGCCGCCATAAGAGCGCGCGCGACAGCCGCATCCGCACCATGCTGGAAATCGAGGCGTTCCTCGATATCCACCGGCGCTGGGCACGCCTGGGCTACCCGTTCGACCACCTGGTACCCTCACTGGCCACCGCCATCGGCAGCTCCGGCGACCGCCCCGCCGCCCTGGCCGAGCTGATCGGCATCATCCAGAACGACGGCGTGCGCCTGCCGGTGCTGCGCATCGACAGCCTGCACTTCGCCGCCGGCACCCCGTATGAAACCGAAGTGACCGCAGCGCCGGACAAGGCCCGCCAGGTGCTCAAGCCGGAAATTGCCCAGGCCATGCGCGAAGCGCTGTCGCAGGTGGTGGACGCCGGTACCGCGCGGCGCGTGTCGGGTAGCTTCAAGACCGCCGACGGCACCGCGCTGGTGATGGGCGGCAAGACCGGCACCGGCGACAACCGCATCGAGAGCTTCGGCGCGCGTGGCCGGGTGTTGGGCTCCAAGGCCATCAACCGCACCGCCACCTTCGTGTTCTACATTGGCCAGAACCACTTCGGCACCCTTACTGCCTTCGTCCCCGGCCGCGCCGCCGAAGGCTTCCGCTTCACCTCGGCGCTGCCGGTGCAGGTGCTCAAGGGCATGGCGCCAATGCTTACCCCCTATGTGCAGCCGGGCGCCGCCACCCAATGCAAGGTGCCCAACCAAAGCACCGCCGCCCGGTAAACCCTACGCCAATCTGCGTAGCCGCTGCCGAAGGCTGCGCTGGCCCTTGAGTTCACTGGAGATCTTTGGTGAATGATGGGGCCAGCGCAGCCTGCGGCAGCGGCTACGGGGCCCAGGCGTCCCGTGCATTGCCCAGATGAGAACCATTCGTCTTTTGTGCTTGCGCAATTCTAAGATATATCTTACGGTATATCTTAAGTAACCAAGCGAAGAGAAAAAGACGATGAGAGACCACCATCACCCCCACCCCCGCCGCGAGTTCGGCGACGGCCACGACGGCCTGGAACGCCGCCCCGGCCGCGAGCGCGGCGGCCGCGGCCCCCGTGTGTTCGCCCCCGGCGACCTGAAATTGCTGCTGCTGGCCCTGGTGGCCGAGCAGCCCTGCCACGGCTACGACCTGATCCGCCAGATCGAAGGCATGTTCGACGGCGCCTACAGCCCAAGCCCCGGCGTCATCTACCCGACCCTGACGTTCCTAGAAGAAAGCGAGCTGGTCCAGGGCGACGCCCAGGGCGGCAAGAAGCTCTACACCGCCACCGACGCCGGCCGTGCCTCGCTGGGCGACCAGGCCATTGCCCTGGAAGGCGTGCGCACCCGCATCGACGTGAGCAAGCGCGCCCTGCGCGGCCACGACCGCCCGGCCGAGATTCACGAAGCCGTGCACAACCTGCGCCATGCCCTGCAGCTGCACCACGGCCGCTGGAGCCCTGAAGAGATCGTGCGGGTCCGCGACCTGCTCACCAGTACTGCCAAGGCCATCGTCGATGGCCCCGCCACTGCTTACCCCGCTCAGGAGAAGTCCGTATGAAGGTAGAGAACACTCACGGCGTGCACCGCGTCATGCACGAAATCAAGCGCCGCCGCCTGGACGTGTTGCGCGTTACCCAGCTGACCCCACGCATGCGCCGCATCACCGTGGGCGGCCCGGAGCTGGAAGGTTTCCTGAGCCTGGGCGCCGACGACCACATCAAGCTGATGTTCCCGCGCAACGCCGAGGAACAGGCGGCCCTGCTGACCCTGAAACTGGGCGGCCCCAGCGAAGGCCCGAAACCGGCCATGCGCGACTACACCCCGCGGCGCATCGACCTGGCCGCCGGCGAACTGGACATCGACTTCGTGATCCACGGTGACGGCCCTGCCTCCACCTGGGCCGAGCAGGCCGCACCGGGCCAGCACCTGTACATCGGCGGGCCGCGCAGCTCCACCATCGTCCCGGATATCTTCGACAGCTACCTGCTGATCGGCGACGAAACCGCCATCCCGGCCATCGCCCGGCGCCTGGAAGAACTGCCGGCCAACCGCAAGGCGCTGGTGGTCATTGAAATCGAGAACGCCCAGGAGCAGCAGGTGCTGGGCAGCGCCGCGCAAGTGGAAGTGATTTGGGTGGAGCGCCACGCCAGCGAACACGCGCTGCTGGCCGCCGTCACCGACCTGACCATCCCCGCGGGCGAGCTGTACGCCTGGGTCGCCACCGAAGCGGCGCTGTCGCGCCAGGTGCGCAAGGTGCTGCTGGACCACCATCACCTGGGCGAGTCTGCCGAGGTCAAGGCCGTGGGCTACTGGCGCCTGGACGAAAACGACGAAGGCTGACACCCCGTAGCAGCTGCCGAAGGCTGCGTCCGAGGCCATCCGCTAAACCGCGGCGCCTGGGACGCGGCCTCTGGCCGCTGCTACGCAGGGCTGCGTCCGAGGCCATCCGCTAAACCGCGGCGCCTGGGACGCGGCCTTTGGCCGCTGCTACGCGATTGTGCGGCGGGCTTGCCAGCGGTCCACGCCCACCAAGGCGAAGGAAATGGCCACGAAGCCGAGCAGAATCACCAGCGCATTCACCACCACCCGCCCATACCCCAGCGTGCCCACGTCGATGAACGGATAGGGGTACACGCCGATCTCGCTCCCGCGCAGCAGGCAATAGCCGAAATACACGATGGGATAGACCATCCACGCCACCACGTGCCGGGGCCGCAGGCTGCCCTTGGGCACGCACCACCACCAGAACGCCACGAACACCGGCGGCAGGATGTCATGCAGCAGCTCGTTCACCACCCACTGCACCCCTTGCGGGTGCCAGGTGTTGCGCAGCAGCAGGCTGTAGGCCACGCCCACCAGGATAATGCTCGCCGTCACCCCCGAACTCACCCAAGGCCGCAGCCAGAACGACGCCGCGTTGCCGCCCTGCGCCCGCGCCGTGGCCGTCAGCACGATGGCCACCAGGGTGTTGGTGAGAATGGTGAAGTAGCTGAAGAAGTGCAGCACCCCGCCCACCAGGCTGGCCTGGTCGGCCAGCCTCCCCTGCAGGATCAATAGCAGCTGCACCGTCAGGGCCAGCCAGGCGGCCCAGGCCGACAGGGTGACGAACAGGCGCAGCGGGCGCGATGGCAGGGGGTTATGCATACAGGTCAGTCCTCGACAGGCCGTTTGGTGCGGGCCAGCTTCACGTACAGACGCTCCACCTTCTCCCGCGCCCAGGGCGTCTTGCGCAGGAAGGTCAGGCTCGACTTGATGCTGGGGTCGCTCTTGAAGCAGCGGATATCAATGCGTTCGGCCAGCCCTTCCCAGGTGTAGTGGGTGACCAGTGCAGTGAGGATCTGCTCCAGCGTCACACCGTGCAGCGGGTTGTTTGTGGTTTGGGTCATGCCTGGCTCCAGCCGTGTGAGGGGTGCGCACCATAGCCGAGCCGTACGGCAGCGGGAAGACCTTAGCGCCGCGGCCCGGGCTGGCTAATAGGCGCTTTCTGCGCACCTTGTAGGATATTTCCTAATTTACCACTGTGCGGCCGGGCTGGCGGCGGTTGGCAGATTTAACCGCGGCGGCGTGACGCGGCCCTGTGGCCGCTGCCACGGGGGCGGGCGACGCTTGTTCGCGGGCGCATGACTAAAGATTAAGCCACCGCGCACGTTCGCCAAGGGACACTGAAGAAATTTTCATGGCTGCGAAAGGTCGATATTCAGGCGGTTCGGCGGGGTCCGGCTATTGTTACGCCACTAGCAACTATGCATGTTGCATAAGCGTCTTTTAATAACAAAAAAACCTCTATATCCTCCGCCACCCGCAACTGAAACGATTTTTTTGCGTAATAAAACCTACATTCTCCATTGACATTAATGCCATCGAAGAATGTACCGTTTGGTTAATAATTAAAGATCCTTAATAAATGCCAAAATTCGAACTTCGCCGCGCCCGCGTCGCCGGCCGCATCAACGTATCGCCTGCCCTGCGCCTGCTGGGCGGCATGACTGCCCTGGGCCTGGCTTCCTGCGTCCAGGCAGCACCAGCCTTCGACGCCGATTCGCCCTACATGCTGGGCGACTGGGGCGGCAAGCGCACCGAGCTGCACGACCTGGGCTACGACTTCAAGATGGAGTACGTGGGCGAATCGGGTTCGAACCTGCACGGCGGCTACAACCATGACCACGCCACCCGCTACAGCGACCAGTTCGCGCTGGGCATGCACATGGACCTGCAGAAGATCCTGGGCTGGCACGACGCCGAGTTCCAGCTGACCCTGACCGACCGCAACGGTGACAACATCACCAACGACCGCGTGGCCGACCCACGCACCGGCGGCATCAGCTCGTCCCAGGAAGTCTATGGCCGTGGCAGCATCGTGCGCATCACGCAGATGTACTACGAGCAGAAATTCTTCGACAAGGCGCTGGACATCAAGGTCGGCCGCTTCGGCGAAGGCGAAGACTTCAACAGCTTCCAGTGCGACTTCCAGAACCTGGGCTTCTGCGGCTCGCAGGTGGGCAACTGGGCCACTGGCATCTGGTACAACTGGCCGGTCAGCCAATGGGCTGCACGGGTCAAATACCACCTGAACGACGAAGTCTACGCCCAGATCGGCGCCTACGCCCTGAACCCGTCCAACCTGGAAAATGGTAACGGTTTCAAATTGAATAACGCCGGCACCACCGGCGCCGTGCTGCCGGTCGAGCTGGTGTTCACGCCGAAGATCAACAACCTGCCGGGCGAATACCGCGTGGGTTACTACTACAGCACCGCCAACGCCAAGGATGTCTACAAGGACAGCAACGGCCAGCCGGCCGCCCTGAGCGATGACGACTACCGTTCCAGCTCCAGCAAGCACGGCTACTGGCTGACCCTGAACCAGCAACTGACCGCCCAGGCCAGCGACAACTCGCGCGGCCTGAGCGTGTTCGGCAACGTCACCGTGCACGACAAAAAGACCAACATGGTCGACAACTATGTCCAGGCCGGCGTCGTCTACAAAGGCCTGTTCGATGCCCGTCCGAAGGATGACATCGGCTTCGCCCTGGCGCGCATCCACGTGAACCCGGCCTACCGCAAGAACGAAGAAGCGACCAACGCCGCCAATGGCGTGACCGACTACAACGATCCTGCCTACATGCCGATCCAGCGCACTGAAACCAGCGCCGAACTGAACTACGGCGTGCACGTGACCAACTGGCTGACCGTGCGCCCGAACCTGCAATACATCAAGCACCCAGGCGGCGTGGATCAGGTCGACAACGCCCTGGTCGCCGGCATCAAGGTGCAGAGCTCTTTCTAACAACAATTCAACTTTACGGAAGAAGTTAACCAGACCACGAGCGTAGGCCCCCCGGGCTACGCTCGACTACTCAAACGTAACGGAGAAACCACACTATGAGCACTGACAGTGCTTTGAGTCGGGGTCGCCTCGCGCCGAGCTTGCTCGGCCTGGTGATGCTGCTAATGGGCCTCGCCCTGCTGGCCGGAGGTGTCAAGCTTGTCACCCTGGGCGGCTCCCTGTACTACGTGATCGCCGGCCTGTTCCTGGTCGTCACCGGTGTCCTGCTGCTGACGGGTCGTTCCGTGGCACTGGGCATCTACGCCGTGTTCCTGCTGGGCAGCACCGTCTGGTCGCTGGCCGAGACCGGCCTGGACTGGTGGCAACTGGTGCCACGCCTGTCGCTGTGGTTCGTGCTGGGCCTGCTGCTGTGGCTGCCATGGTTCCGCAAGCCACTGGTACTGCGTGAAGCCGCGCCAAAAGGTACTTCGGTACTGGGCGTAGCCGTTGTGCTGGCCGGCGCCTGCGCCGTGGCCGCGCAATTCACCAGCTACGGTGACATCAGTGGCGACCTGGGTCGCGACGACACCGACATGACCAGCGCCGCCCCTGCCCAGCCCGATGGCGAGTGGCAATCGTACGGCCGCACCGAGTTTGGCGAGCGCTACTCCCCGCTGAAGCAGATCACCCCGGCCAACGTGGGTAACCTGACCGAAGCCTGGCGCATCCGCACCGGTGACATGCCTACCGACAAGGATCCGGTCGAGCTGACCAACCAGAACACCCCGCTGAAGGTGAACGGCATGCTGTACGCCTGCACCGCCCACAGCAAGGTGCTGGCCCTGGACCCGGACACCGGCAAGGAAATCTGGCGCTACGACCCACAGATTCAGGGCCCGAACGGCAATGACTTCCGTGGCTGGGCGCACATGACCTGCCGTGGCGTGTCGTACTACGACGAAGCCGCCTACAGCAAGTCGGACGTGCCAAGCGCGCCGGCCGCCCTGTCCACCGCTGGCCAGGCCGTGGCCACTAGCTGCCCACGCCGCCTGTTCCTGCCGACCGCCGACGCTCGCCTGATCGCGCTGAACGCCGACACCGGCAAAGTCTGCGAAGACTTCGGCGACAAGGGTGTCGTGAACCTGCGCTCCAACATCGGCAAGTTCACCCCTGGCGGCTACTACGCCACCTCGCCTGCCGCCATCACCCGTAACCTGGTGATCATCGGCGGCCACGTGACCGACAACGAATCCACCGACGAGCCTTCGGGCGTGATCCGTGCATTCGACGTGCACGACGGCCACCTGGTCTGGAACTGGGACGCCGGCAACCCGGACGACACCGCGCCGATCGCCGAAGGCAAGTTCTACACCCGCAACTCGCCGAACATGTGGTCGCTGGCCAGCGTCGACGAGAAGCTGGGCATGATCTACCTTCCCCTGGGCAACCAGATGCCTGACCAGTGGGGCGGCAACCGTACCCCAGAGTCGGAGAAATTCAGCGCCGGCACCGTGGCCCTGGACATCGACACCGGCAAGCTGAAGTGGAACTACCAGTTCACTCACCATGACCTGTGGGACATGGACGTACCTAGCCAGCCTACCCTGGTCGACATCAAGACTGCCGAAGGCGTGAAACACGCCCTGGTGCAGCCGACCAAGCAAGGCAGCCTGTACGTGCTGGACCGCACCACCGGCGCGCCGATCGTGCCGATCCAGGAAGTGGACGCGCCGAAAGGTGCCGTGGAAGGCGACCACACCGCGCCAACCCAGGCCCGCTCGGAGCTGAACCTGCTGCCGCCGGAACTGAACGAAAAAGCCATGTGGGGCGTGACTCCATTTGACCAGTTGCTGTGCCGCATCCAGTTCAAGTCGCTGCGTTATGAAGGCCAGTACACCCCTCCGTCGACCCAGGGCAGCATCATCTACCCGGGCAACGTCGGTGTGTTCAACTGGGGCGCGGTCTCGGTGGACCCGGTTCGCCAGATGCTGTTCACCAGCCCCAACTACATGGCGTTCGTCTCCAAGCTGGTGCCTCGCGCCGAGGTGGAAGCGGGCAGCAAGCGTGAAAGCGAAACCAGCGGCGTGCAGCCAAACACCGGCGCCCCGTACGCCGTGATCATGCACCCGCTGATGTCGCCGTTCGGCGTGCCATGCCAGGCTCCGGCCTGGGGCTACGTGGCCGGTGTCGACCTGACCACCGCCAAGGTGATCTGGAAGCACAAGAACGGCACCAGCCGCGACAGCTCGCCGATCCCGCTGAACCTGACCCTGGGCGTGCCTAGCATGGGCGGCTCGATGGTCACTGCCGGTGGCGTTGGCTTCCTGAGCGGCACCCTGGACCAGTACATCCGCGCTTATGACGTGAAAAACGGCAAGAAGCTGTGGGAAAGCCGCCTGCCAGCAGGTGGCCAGTCGACCCCGATGACCTACACCGGCAAGGATGGCGCACAGTACGTGCTGTCCGTGGTGGGTGGTCACGGTTCGCTGGGCACCAAGATGGGCGACTACATCATTGCCTACAAGCTGTCCAAGTAACGCTGTGATGTAACGAAAAACGGCTCCCTCGGGAGCCGTTTTTTTATGCCCAAAAGCCCGAACATCTCCGATCCGGCAACGGCTCTTGATCTGCTTTTGATGTTGATCTGGCTGTCGATTTAGCTGTTGATCTTGATCTGGCTTTTGATCTTGATCTGGCTTTTGATCTTGATCTGGCTTGTGATCTTGATTGTATGCCCCGTAAAGCGCCCGGGCCGACTGGAGGCGTCGCTCAACGGGCTGCCCGAAGGGCCGAGGCCGTAGGCCGAAGAGACGGTAACCCGCAGGCTTCTATAGCGGGTGCCGTCTGCCCGTT
>NZ_JBWGIG010000005.1:0-39486 GCF_056312595.1 Pseudomonas sp. GYB4201
TTTAAGGCGCGGTATGAAGGGCTATGTGGCAAAGGCAAGAGCGCGAAAGTCGCTCTTGTGGCGTGCATGCGAGTGCTGCTGATCCGGCTCAACGCCATGCTGCGCGACGGCACAGCATGGCGGGCATAAATAACTGGGCAAGACAGTTGCTGCTACGACGTCCCTGTAGCAGCGGCCGCAGGTCGCGTCACGGGCACCGCGTAGTTCCAGGCAGGTCGCGTGGGCCCGCGGCCGGCGGTGTCCCCGTAGCAGCGGCCGCAGGCCGCGTCACGGGCACCGCGTAGTTCCAGGTAGGTCGCGTAGGATGGGGCGCTTCGATTACTCCAGGCCCAGCTTCTTCAACCGGTAACGCATCGACCGGAACGACAGGCTCAGCCGTTGCGCCGCTGCCGTGCGGTTCCAGCGGGTTTCTTCCAGGGCTTGCAGGATCAGCTTGCGCTCGATGTTCTCGAGGAAGTCTTCCAGGTTGTCGACGTTGGTCAGGTCGGGCAGGCCGCCTTCGGTGGTCGGTGCCGATTCGCTCAGGCGCAGGTCGCTGGGCTCGATGCGCTCGTTCTCGCACAGGGTGTAGGCGCGTTCGAGCATGTTCTCCAGTTCGCGCACGTTGCCGGGGAAACGGTAGCCTTTCAGGGTTTCCAGCGCCGCCGGGCTCAGTTGTGCCGGGGGCAGGCCGCTGCCGTGGGCCAGGCGCTTGAGCACGCGGGTCGCCAGCAGGGCGATGTCTTCGCGGCGTTCGCGCAAGGAAGGCACGCGCAGTTCGATGACGTTGAGGCGGTAGTAGAGGTCCTGGCGGAAACGCCCGGCCGCCACTTCGGCGTTCAGGTCCTTGTGGGTGGCGCAGAGGATGCGCACGTCCACCACCACTTCACTCTGGCCGCCGATGCTGCGCACCGCCTTCTCCTGGATGGCGCGCAACAGTTTCACCTGCATGGCCAGCGGCAGGTCGGCGACCTCATCGAGAAACAGCGTGCCACCGTTGGAGGCCTGGAACAGCCCCGGCTTGTCTTCCACGGCGCCGGTGAAGCTGCCTTTGCGGTGGCCGAAGAACTCGCTCTCCATCAGCTCCGAGGGAATGGCGCCGCAGTTCACCGGCACGAACGGCAGTTCGGCGCGCGGGCCCTGTTCGTGGATCAGCCGCGCGACCAACTCCTTGCCGCTGCCCGACTCGCCACTGATGTACACCGGCGCCTGGCTGCGCGCCAGCCGGCCGATCTGCTTGCGCATCGCCAGCATCGGCGGCGAGTCACCCAGCAAGCGGTCGTCGATGCTCTGCTCGCTGCCGGCCGGGCCTTGCAGGCGCAGGGCGCTGGCCACCAGCTCGCGCAGGCGCGCCAGGTCCACGGGCTTGGTCAGGAAGTCGAAGGCGCCGGCCTTGAGGGCGTTGATGGCGGTGTCGAGGCTGCCGTAGGCGGTGATCATCGCCACCGGCAGCTGGGGAAAGCGTTGCTGGATATGTTGCACCAGCTCAAGGCCGGTGCCATCGGGCAGGCGCATGTCGGTCAGGCACAGGTCGAACGGCTCGCGGCCCAGCAGCTCGCGGGCTTCCTTGACGTTGCGCGCGCTGCGCGTGTCGAGTTTCATCCGGCCCAGGGTGATTTCCAGGAGTTCGCGGATATCCGGCTCATCGTCGACGATCAGGATCTTTTGCCGTTGGCTCATGTTCAACTCAGCTTCCGTGCATGGGCGAACGTGATACGCAGGCAACTGCCGCCGCGTTCACGTGGCTTGTAGTCTAGGTGCGCCTGGTTGCTTTCGCACAGTTCACGGGAAATGTAGAGGCCCAATCCTGTTCCTTTGGTTTCGGTGGTGAAGAAAGGTTCGAAGATGTGTTGCAGTTGATCGGCTGAAAACCCCGGGCCATCATCCAGCACGTCGAGAATCGGCAGGCCGTTGGTCGGGTCGACGAACAGGTTCAGCCACACCTGGGCCTGGCCATGGGCGTGGGCGCTGTAGCGCAGGCCGTTTTCCACCAGGTTGCTGAGCACCTGGGTCAGGTGGTGCGGGTCCATGCGGGTCTCGATCGGCCCGTCGGTGACGTACAGGTGCAGGGCCTGGCGCGGCGTGGCGGTGGTGCGGAAGTCGGCGAGGAAGCGCTCGAGGAACGCCCGCAGGTCCAGCGGTTCGGGCTCGGCCTGGCGGCGCCGGGACAGCTGCAGCACGTTCTCGATGATCAGGTTCATCCGCTTGGACTGGTCCTTGATGATCTCGGTCAGGCGCAGGTCGGCGGGGTCGAGGTTTTCCGACTCCTGTAGCAACTGGCCGGCGTGGCTGATGGCCCCCAGCGGGTTGCGGATCTCATGGGCGATACCCGCAGTCAGCCGGCCCAGGGCCGCCAGCTTGAGTTGCTGGGCCTGTTGGGCGACCTGCGAGAGGTCTTCGAGGAACACCAGGGTCTGCTGTTGCTCGCCGCGGCGCAGGGCGATGAAGCTGGGCTGCACCGACGGGCCGGTGGGCGTGAACTTCAGGCTGCGCAGGCGCAGGGTAGGGTTGGTGCGCCACTGCAGCAGGCGCTCCACCAGCTCCGGCGAGTAGGCGGTGATCAGCTGGCCGCCCAGGTTGAACTGGCCGATCAGCTTGAGCGCGCCTTCGTTGGCCAGTTGCACGCGGTTGACCGTATCCAGCACCAGGATGCCGGTGCGCATGCGCTGCAGGATCAGCGCGTTGAGCTCTTCCAGGTTGGTCACGTCGCTGGCGCGTTGTTCGGCCAGGCTCTCGCTGACCCGCAGCAGCCGCGTCAGGGCCTGCACCATCAGCGCCACGGCGAAGCACAGCACCCCCAGCGTGCTGGCCTGCACGTAGTTGGTGGCGGAGTTGGGGCGCAGGAAGTTCAGGTAAAAGGTCAGGTAGATGATGCCGATGCTGCCCAGCGCGGCGATCAGCAGGCCGTTGCGCCCGCGCAGCAGCAGGTTGCTCATGGCCACCGAGGCGATCATCAGGTTGCCGATGCCGCTGCCCGTGCCGCCACCGGCGTAGAACAGCCCCGAGAGCATGAGGATGTCGAGCAGCGCCAGGGCGAACACATGGCCCGGCGGGCGCAGTTTTTCCAGAAGGATGACGGCGGCAATGTTGAACAGCAGGTAGGCCCAGCTGCCGGTGCGGAACCAGGCGCCGTTGGCCAGTTCCAGCAGCTTGTCATCCATGTTGCTGGAAATCAGCAGGATCAGGGTGATGCCGATGGTCAGGCGGTACAGGTGGTACAGGCGCAGCAGGCGCCGCGCCTGGGGGCCGCCCGGCAGGAAGGTCTCAGCGCTCACGTGGCGCCGGGCCCTGGTCCAGGTGGGCCTGGCTGCAATACCACTGCTGGCCGTTGCCCAGCGCGCGGTTCTGCGGCAGGTGCACGCCACAGTGGGCGCAGCGCACCATCAGCAGCGGCTGGTCGTTGCCGGTGCGGGCCGGGCCCTGGGGCCGTGGCTTGATCTTGCGCCACAGCCACAGGATGGCGAAGACAATGGCGATCCAGAAAATCAGGCGAATCATGTTCAGCGGCTCAAACGTGAAGGAGATGCGGCAGTGTAGGAGCGGGCCGGGCAGGGGACAAGCGGTGCCGGGTATCGGCGGTGATATCTTTTTGATGGCGCCTGCTTTGTAGCCGCTGCCGCCAGGCTGCGCTGGTCCGCGAGTACACCCATGGGGCATCTGGTGTATGAAAGGGCCAGCGCAGCCTGCGGCAGTGGCTACAGGTGCCCGGGCGAGAAATATATTTCTGCGGATACAAAAAAAGAGGCCCGAAGGCCTCTTTTTTTACTGCGGCGTTGCTCAGTCGAACAGGCCGAAGGTCAGGTAGCTGAAGAAGCCGCGCTTCTTCTTCGGTGCGTCGTCCACCGGCTTGGCCGGCTCGTCGGCGGTACCGCCCTGGTCCTTTGGCAGCAGCTCGTGCGGGATGGCGTCCTTGTCGTCCTGGAACTGTTTGGTCAGCTCCTGGTTGGCGCGGGTCTCGCCCGGTGGCAGCGGTGCGCTGGTGCCTACCAGGCCCAGGGTGGCCTTGGTCAGCCACGAGCGGTTGTCCGCCTCGGCCTGTTGCGCCACGAACTTGCCGTCCACCAGTTGCGGGTGGTCAGGGTAGTTCAGCTTCAGGGTTTCCAGGCTGGTAGCGGCCAGGTCGTCCAGGCCCATGCGCTGGTAGGCTTCCACCATCACGGCCAGGCCGTCACCCACGGACGGGGTTTCCTGGAAGTTTTCCACCACGTAGCGGCCACGGTTGGCGGCGGCGACGTAGGCCTGACGGGTCAGGTAGTAGTCGGCCACGTGGATCTCGTAGGCCGCCAGCAGGTTGCGCAGGTAGATCATGCGCTGCTTGGCGTCTGGGGCGTAGCGGCTGTTGGGGTAGCGGCTGGTCAGCTGCGCGAACTCGTTGTAGGAGTCGCGGGCAGCACCCGGGTCACGCTTGGTCATGTCCAGCGGCAGGAAGCGCGCCAGCAGGCCGCGGTCCTGGTCGAACGAGGTCAGGCCCTTGAGGTAGTAGGCGTAGTCGACGTTCGGGTGCTGGGGGTGCAGGCGAATGAAACGCTCGGCAGCCGACTTGGCCGCTTCAGGCTCGGAGTTCTTGTAGTTGGCGTAGATCAGCTCGAGCTGCGCCTGGTCGGCGTAGCGCCCGAACGGATAGCGGGAGTCCAGCGCCTTCAGCTTGGCGGTGGCGCTAGTGAAGCTGTGGTTGTCCAGATCGGCCTGCGCCTGCTGGTACAGCTCGGTTTCGCTCAGGTTTTCGTCGACCACTTCCTTCTTCGACGAACAGGCGGCCGTGAGTCCGAGGATGGCGATCAGCAGCAGGTGTTTCACTTGCATGGCGGCTTGCGTCCCTATGACGGCCGCTGTCTTGGGCGTGACCGTCCTGTTATGATGAGCGCCCCGTGGAAGCCTCGGGGCAAAAGACGCCGTATTTAACCACAAGCGTGCAGCCGAAACCAAAGGCTGTGCCGCCGCACAGTCCGAGCATGTCCGAGATCATACAACTTAGCGCAGAGGTACCGTCCGAATTGGGCGGCCAACGCCTCGATCAAGTCGCCGCACAATTGTTCGCCGAGCACTCTCGCTCGCGCCTTTCCGCCTGGATCAAAGAAGGCCGCCTGACCGTGGACGGTGGCGTGCTGCGCCCGCGTGACATCGTTCACGGCGGCGCCATCCTGGCCCTTTCCGCCGAACAGGAAGCCCAGGGCGAGTGGATCGCCCAGGACATCGAGCTGGACATCGTCTACGAGGACGACGACATCCTGGTCATCAACAAGCCTGCGGGCCTGGTGGTGCACCCGGCTGCTGGCCACGCCGATGGCACCCTGCTCAACGCCTTGCTGCACCACGTGCCGGACATCATCAATGTCCCGCGCGCCGGCATCGTGCACCGCCTGGACAAGGACACCACGGGCCTGATGGTGGTCGCCAAGACCATCCAGGCGCAGACCAAGCTGGTCGCGCAGCTGCAAAGCCGTACCGTCAGTCGGATTTATGAGTGCATCGTCATCGGCGTGGTCACCGCCGGGGGCAAGATCAACGCCCCCATCGGTCGCCACGGCCAGCAGCGCCAGCGCATGGCGGTCATGGAAGGCGGCAAGCCAGCCGTCAGCCACTACCGCGTGCTCGAGCGCTTCCGCTCGCACACCCACGTGCGGGTCAAGCTGGAAACCGGCCGTACCCACCAGATCCGCGTGCACATGTCGCACATCAACTTCCCGTTGGTGGGTGACCAGGCCTACGGCGGGCGCTTCCGCATTCCGCCGGCCGCCAGCGCGACCATGGTCGATGCCCTGAAGACCTTCCCGCGCCAGGCGCTGCACGCGCGCTTCCTGGAGCTGGAACACCCCACCACCGGCCAGCGCATGAGCTGGGAATCGCCACTGCCGGATGATTTCGTCTGGCTGCTGTCGCTGCTCAAGCAGGACCGCGAGGCGTTCGTCGGATGAGTGACCTGACGCAGGACCTGATTTTCCCCGATTGGCCGGCACCGGCCAACGTGAAGGCCTGCGTCACCACGCGAGAGGGCGGCGTCAGCGCCGCGCCTTTCGAGCATTTCAACCTCGGTGACCACGTGGGCGACGCGCCCGCGGCTGTGGCCGAGAACCGCCTGCGCCTGACGCGCACGTTCGGCATCCAGCCAGCGTGGCTCAAGCAGGTGCACGGCATCCACGTGGCGCACGCCAACCCGGCGGTCATCGCCGAGGCGGACGCCAGCTGGACGGCCACCGCCGGTATCGCCTGCACGGTGATGACCGCAGACTGCCTGCCCGCGCTGTTCTGCGACCGCGCCGGCACCCGCGTGGGCGCCGCCCATGCCGGCTGGCGCGGGCTGGCCGCCGGTGTGCTGGAGGCCACGGCGGAAAGCCTGGCGGTGCCGGCCAGCGAGATCCTGGTCTGGCTGGGCCCGGCCATCGGCCCGCGCAACTTCGAGGTGGGCGCCGAGGTGCGCGACATCTTCATGGCCAGCCACCCGCAGACCGCCGCAGCCTTCGTGCCGGGCGCCGCGCCGGGCAAGTTCATGGCCGATATCTACGCCCTGGCGCGCCTGCGCCTGGCGGCCATGGGCATTACCGCGGTGTACGGCGGTGGTGAATGCACCATCGAGGATCTACGCTTCTTCTCCTACCGGCGTGCGCCGCAGACCGGCCGCTTCGCGTCGCTGATCTGGCTCGATAACGCCTGACCACGACACTTCGTAGCCGCTGCCGCAAGGCTGCGCTGGCCTGTGTGAACCCTGAAAATCTTCAGCGAGGCACGGGGCCAGCGCAGCCTTCGGCAGCGGCTACGGGTAGTGTGCGTTATTGATGTGGGTCAAGCCCCTGCCGCTTGAATCTTGAACAATGCCCCCCATCTATATCGGTATCTCAGGCAGGTTTTTCTTCATCAGGTGTGTCCATCGCTCCGGCCTGCCCCTATAGGAAGGTGACATATGCGTATAGACCGTTTGACCAGCAAGTTGCAGTTGGCGCTGTCCGATGCCCAATCCCTGGCGGTGGGCATGGACCACCCGGCCATCGAGCCTGCGCATTTGATGCAGGCATTGCTCGACCAGCAGGGCGGTTCCATCAAGCCGCTGCTGATGCAGGTGGGCTTCGACGTGAACAGCCTGCGTAAGGAATTGAGCAAGGAGCTCGACCGCCTGCCGAAAATCCAGAACCCTACCGGCGACGTCAACATGTCCCAGGACCTGGCGCGCCTGCTCAACCAGGCCGACCGCCTGGCGCAGCAGAAGGGCGACCAGTTCATCTCCAGCGAGCTGGTGCTGCTGGCGGCCATGGACGAGAACAGCAAGCTGGGCAAGCTGCTGCTCGGCCAGGGCGTTAGCAAGAAAGCCCTGGAGAACGCCATTACCAACCTGCGCGGCGGCGAAGCGGTGAATGACGCCAACGCCGAAGACTCGCGCAAGTCCCTGGAAAAATTCACCGTTGACCTGACCAAGCGCGCCGAAGAGGGCAAGCTGGATCCGGTGATCGGCCGTGACGACGAAATTCGTCGCACCATCCAGGTGCTGCAGCGCCGTACCAAGAACAACCCCGTGCTGATCGGCGAACCGGGCGTGGGCAAGACCGCCATCGTCGAGGGCCTGGCCCAGCGCATCATCAACGGCGAAGTGCCGGACGGCCTGCGCGGCAAGCGCCTGCTGTCCCTGGACATGGGCGCGCTGATCGCCGGTGCCAAGTTCCGCGGCGAGTTCGAAGAGCGCCTCAAAGGCGTGCTCAACGACCTGTCCAAGCAGGAAGGGCAGATCATTCTGTTCATCGACGAACTGCACACCATGGTCGGCGCCGGCAAGGGCGAGGGCTCCATGGACGCCGGCAACATGCTCAAGCCGGCCCTGGCCCGTGGCGAGCTGCACTGCGTGGGCGCCACCACGCTCAACGAGTACCGCCAATATATAGAGAAGGACGCGGCCCTTGAGCGGCGCTTCCAGAAAGTGCTGGTGGACGAGCCGAGCGAGGAAGACACCATCGCCATCCTGCGCGGCTTGAAAGAGCGCTACGAGGTGCACCACAAGGTGGCGATCACCGACGGCGCGATCATTGCCGCGGCCAAGCTCAGCCATCGCTATATCACCGACCGCCAGTTGCCGGACAAGGCCATCGACCTGATCGACGAAGCCGCCAGCCGCATCCGCATGGAAATTGACTCCAAGCCCGAGGTGCTGGACCGCCTGGAGCGTCGCCTGATTCAACTCAAGGTCGAGTCCCAGGCCCTGAAGAAAGAAGACGACGAAGCGGCGATCAAGCGCCTGGAGAAACTGACCGAGGAAATCGCCCGCGTCGAGCGTGAGTACGCCGACCTGGAAGAGATCTGGACCTCGGAGAAAGCCGAAGTGCAGGGCTCGGCGCAGATCCAGCAGAAAATCGAACAGTCGCGCCAGGAACTGGAAGCCGCCCGTCGCCGTGGCGACCTGAGCCGCATGGCCGAGTTGCAATACGGGGTGATCCCGGACCTGGAGCGCAGCCTGCAGATGGTCGACCAGCACGGCAAGAGCGACAACCAGTTGCTGCGCAGCAAGGTCACCGAGGAAGAGATCGCCGAGGTAGTGTCGAAGTGGACCGGCATTCCGGTGGCGAAGATGCTCGAAGGCGAGCGCGAGAAGTTGCTGAAGATGGAAAGCCTGCTGCACAAGCGCGTGATCGGCCAGAACGAGGCCGTGGAAGCGGTTTCCAGCGCCGTGCGCCGCTCCCGTGCCGGCCTGGCGGACCCGGATCGCCCCAGCGGCTCGTTCATGTTCCTGGGCCCAACCGGCGTGGGCAAGACCGAGTTGTGCAAGGCCCTGGCCGAGTTCCTGTTCGACACCGAGGAGGCCATGGTGCGTATCGACATGTCCGAGTTCATGGAGAAACATTCCGTGGCTCGCCTGATCGGTGCACCGCCGGGCTACGTCGGTTATGAAGAGGGCGGCTACCTGACCGAAGCCGTGCGCCGCCGGCCGTACTCGGTGGTGTTGCTGGACGAGGTGGAGAAGGCTCACCCGGACGTGTTCAACGTGCTGCTGCAGGTGCTGGACGACGGCCGCCTGACCGACAACCAGGGCCGTACCGTGGACTTTCGCAACACCGTGATCGTGATGACCTCCAACCTGGGCTCCGCGCAGATCCAGGAGCTGGTGGGGGACCGCGAGGCCCAGCGTGCTGCAGTGATGGACGCGGTAAGCTCGCACTTCCGGCCGGAGTTCATCAACCGTATCGACGAGGTGGTGGTGTTCGAGCCGCTGGCCCGCGACCAGATCGCCGGCATCACGCAGATCCAGCTCGGCCGCCTGCGCCGCCGCCTGGCCGAGCGCGAGCTGAACCTGGAGCTGAGCGAAGAGGCGTTGGACAAGCTGATTGCCGTGGGTTACGACCCGGTGTATGGCGCGCGGCCGCTGAAGCGCGCGATCCAGCGCTGGATCGAGAACCCGTTGGCGCAGTTGATTCTGTCCGGGCAGTTCCTGCCGGGCACGACCATTACCGCCAGCGTCGCGGACGACGAAATCGTCTTCGCCTGATGGTTTAGTCTCTGTAGCCGTTGCCGCCAGGCTGCGCTGGCCCTGTAGTACACCCGGGAAATTACAGGTGTGCCATAGGGCCAGCGCAGCCTGCGGCAGCGGCTACGGCGTTTCGGCCCTGGAAAATCGGCACCCTCAAAAAAATTGCAGCTAAATGCATGTTTCTATTTGCATTTCTGAAAAAGGTTGAGTAAAGTTCGCCTCGCTGTAACGGCAACCCACAGATCACCACGCTGCACCGGGATCTGAAAATAGTTTGAAATTCAGTAAGTTGAATGAAAATTAGGGGTTGACAAGGGTTTTGAAGGTTGTAGAATAGCGCGCCTCAGAGGCACTAACGTAGCGATACGGGAAAGCCGAAGAGTTCGAAGCGGTAGGAATACAGATTCGAAACTTGCAGTACTGAAATTTATAGTTCCGTGATAGCTCAGTCGGTAGAGCAAATGACTGTTAATCATTGGGTCCCAGGTTCGAGTCCTGGTCACGGAGCCAAATTTCATATCGGGGTATAGCGCAGTCCGGTAGCGCGCCTGCTTTGGGAGCAGGATGTCAGGAGTTCGAATCCCCTTACCCCGACCATTTTTGGGTCGTTAGCTCAGTTGGTAGAGCAGTTGGCTTTTAACCAATTGGTCGTAGGTTCGAGTCCCACACGACCCACCATTTTTGATTCCAGTTCGCTGGGTCAGATCTTAAAAGCCCTTCCGGGTAACACTGGAAGGCATCAAAAAAGGCGCCTTATGGGTGCCTTTTTTGTACCGGGGTATAGCGCAGTCCGGTAGCGCGCCTGCTTTGGGAGCAGGATGTCAGGAGTTCGAATCCCCTTACCCCGACCATCTTCAGAAAAAAGGCGTCCCTCGTGGACGCCTTTTTTTATGCCTGAAAAACTTCTCCGACTCCAAACACGATCCGTAGCCGCTGCCGCCAGGCTGCGCTGGCCCTTGTGAGCGCTGAAAAAGTCCAGTGGGGCATAGGGCCAGCGCAGCCTGCGGCAGCGGCTACGGGTATCAGGCTTTGACGGTCATTCGGCTACCTAGCCGATACCGCGAAGATGGATGGGTCAGCTTCACATAGGTCACCGCCCGCTCCGCATTCCACGTGCGCCGCAGCAGCACCAGGCACGCCTCATCCATCTCCATCTGCAGCAGCCGCGCTTCCTCCTCGCTGGGGTGCCCGGCTTCGACGATGTGTTCCATCTCGTCCGGGCGAATGACCTGCAGCAGGTAGCTGGCAGGTTGCAGCTGGGCGCCAAAGTCCTGTGCCAGCAGCTGCGGGATCAGGTCCGGATTCACGTAGCGATCTTCCAGCTGCACCGGCACCCCTTCCTCCAGGTGCACGCACAGCAGGTGAAACACCGACGCGCCGGTGGCCAGGCCCATGGCGGCCGCCACCTGCAGAGACGCGGCTTCACGCCCCATGTGCAGCATGCGGCATTCATAGCGGTGGCCGCGGGCGAGAATCTCGTCGCCGATGTTGCTGATGCGCATCAGGTTGGACTGCGGCTTGGGCTCGGCCACGAAGGTGCCCACGCCGTTGACCCGCACCAGCCGGCCTTCCTCGGCCAGCTCGCGCAGGGCGCGGTTGACGGTCATGCGCGACATGCCCAGGGTCTGCACCAACTGGTTTTCCGAGGCAATCAGGTCGCCGGGCTTCCAGTGCCCGGCGTGGACCTTGTCCAGCACGAAGTCCTTGGCGCGTTGGTACAGCGCCTGGGCTGGCCGGGTGTTCATCCCTGGTACAGCTCGGCGAAGGCCAGCCAGCGGCCGAATACGCCATCTTCCACCCAGCTGCGGGCGGCGGCGATGTCGGGGGCGAAGTAGCGGTCCTCGTCGTAGTGGGCCACGCCCTCGCGAATGAAGTGCATGACTTCGGTGAGCTTTGGCGAGGTCTGCAGCGGTGCCAGCAGGTCGATGCCCTGCGCTGCGCCCAGCAGTTCGATGGCGACCACGGCGCTGCTGTTGCCGGCCATGTCCAGCAGGCGGCGGGCGGCGAAGGTGGCCATGGACACGTGGTCTTCCTGGTTGGCGGAAGTGGGCAGGCTGTCGATGGAGGCGGGGTGGGCCAGGGTCTTGTTTTCCGAGGCCAGGGCGGCGGCGGTGACCTGGGCGATCATGAACCCGGATTTCAGGCCGCCTTCGCGCACCAGGAAAGCCGGCAGGCCGGACAGCGCCGGGTCCACCAGTTGCGCGGTGCGGCGCTCGGACAGCGCACCGATTTCCGAGATGGCCAGGGCCAGCACGTCGGCGGCCATGGCCACCGGTTCGGCGTGGAAGTTGCCGCCCGACAGCACGTCACCGTCGGCGCTGAACACCAGCGGGTTGTCGGACACGGCGTTGGCTTCGCGCAGGAATACCCCGGCGGCAAAGCGCATATGATCCAGGCAGGCGCCCATCACCTGGGGCTGGCAGCGTAGGGAATAAGGGTCTTGCACGCGCTTGCAGTCGGCGTGGGACTGGCGGATCTCACTGGTGGCGCCCAACAGGTCGCGGTAATAGGCTGCCGCGGCGATCTGCCCAGGCTGGCCACGTACTGCCTGGATGCGTGGGTCGAACGGCACCGCCGAGCCCTTCAGCGCTTCCACGGTCAGGCTGCCGGCAACCACGGCGGCGCTGAACAGTTTTTCCGCGGCGAACAGCCCGCGCAGGGCCAGGGCGGTGGACACCTGGGTGCCGTTGATCAGCGCCAGGCCTTCCTTCGGGCCCAGCTCCAGCGGCGTCATGCCGGCGATGGCCAGGCCCTCGACCGCGTCCATCTCACGGCCTTCATGGCGCACGCGACCGACCCCGATCAGCACCGCCGACATATGCGCCAGGGGCGCCAGGTCACCCGATGCGCCCACCGAACCCTGGGAAGGAATGCATGGGAACACCTTGGCCGCATACAGCTGGCGCAGCGCCTCGATCAGCTCCCAGCGTACGCCGGAAAAACCACGGGCGAGGGAGGCCACCTTGAGCGCCATGATCAGGCCGACGCTGGCGTCATCCAGCAGCGGGCCGGTGCCGGTGCAGTGCGACAGCAGCAGGTTGCGCTGCAGCTTGGCCAGCTTGTCGGTGGCGATGGAGGTGCGCGCCAGCAGGCCGAAGCCGGTGTTGATGCCGTAGACGGTGCGTTCGTTGGCGATGATCTGGCTGACGGTGTTGGCGCTGGCCGCCACTACATCCCGGGCCGAGGCGTCGAGCTCGAAGGGAGCCTGGTGCTGATAGATGGCGCGCAGTTGGTCGAGGTCGAAATGGCCGGGCAGGATCTGCAGGGTGGCGGGCATGGCGGTGTCCTGATGTCAGGTTGAGAGGGTAGCTATATAAGCCTGTATATACAGGTATAGCAAGAGCCCTGTCGCCGGTAAAGCGCACCTTGTCGCAAATCCATACGCCACAAACGACGTAGCCGCTGCCGCAGGCTGCGCTGGCCCCATGCCTCACTGGAGATTTTCAGTGGGGCTCAGGGCCAGTGCAGCCTGCGGCAGCGGCTACGTAACTGCGGAGGCTGTTAGTGCAGTTTCAGGCGCGGCTCGGTGCCGCGGCCGATGCGGCTGCCCAGCATCAGCATCATGGTCTTGAAGGTGCCGTACAGCGCCATCTGGTGCATGCGGTACAGCGACACGTAGAACATGCGCGCCAGCCAGCCTTCCAGCATGACGCTGCCGGTCAGGTTACCCATCAGGTTGCCCACCGCCGAGAACTTCGACAGCGAGATCAACGAGCCGTAGTCCTTGTAGGTGTATTCCGGCAGCTCCTTGCCCTCGATGCGCAGCTTCAGCGACTTGGCCAGCAGGGACGCCTGCTGGTGGGCCGCCTGGGCGCGCGGTGGCACGTTGCGGTCGGTGCCTTTCTGCGGGCAGGCCGCGCAGTCACCGAAGGCGAAGATGTTCTCGTCGCGGGTGGTCTGCAGGGTCGGCAGCACTTGCAGCTGGTTGATGCGGTTGGTCTCCAGGCCGTCGATGTCCTTGAGGAACGCCGGCGCGCGGATGCCTGCCGCCCAGACTTTCAGGCTGGCGGGGATGACCTTGCCGTCGGCGGTCTTCAGGCTGTCGGGGCCCACTTCGCTGACCGAGGCGTTGGTCAGCACGGTAACGCCGAGTTTTTCCAGGGTCTTGTGCACCGGCCCGCCGATACGCTCCGGCAGGGCAGGCAGCACCCGCGGGCCGGCTTCGATCAGGGTGATGCGCATGTTTTCCGGCTTGATCTTGTCCAGGCCATAGGCCGCCAGCTCGTGCGCCGCGTGGTGCAGCTCGGCGGCCAGCTCCACGCCAGTGGCGCCGGCACCGACGATGGCGACGCTGATCTGGCTGTCCAGGTCGCTGTGCGCGTGGGCGCGCAGGTAGTGGTTGAGCAGCTGCTGGTGGAAGCGCTCGGCCTGCTTGCGGGTGTCCAGGAACAGGCAGTTCTGCGCTGCGCCCAGGGTGCCGAAGTCGTTGGTGGTGCTGCCCACCGAAATCACCAGGCTGTCATAGCCCAGGGTGCGCGCAGGCAGCAGCTCCAAGCCGTTCTCGTCGATGGTGGCGGCGAGCTGGATCTGTTTGGCGGCACGGTCCAGGCCGCTCATGCGCCCCAGCTGGAACTCGAAGTGGTTCCACTTGGCCTGGGCCACGTAGTTCAGCTCGTCTTCCGAGGAGTTCAAGGAGCCGGCGGCCACTTCGTGCAGCAGCGGTTTCCAGATGTGCGTCAGGTTGGCGTCGACCAGGGTCACGCTGGCGGTGCCACGCTTGCCCAGGGTCTTACCCAGGCGGGTCGCCAACTCCAGGCCGCCGGCGCCGCCGCCGACAATCACGATACGATGTGTCATTCAAAGTACTCATAAGGTTTACGGAATTCTGTAGGTCAGTGGGAAGGGCGAGCGCAAGGCAGCTCAAAGCACCAGGTAACTGATCAGGCGGCTCAACAGGCCAAGGCCGATGGTGATGGCTACCGTCAGCACCAGGAGCATCCACGGCCGAAAGGGCCGGCGCTCGACTTTGTGCTGGGGCAGCTGCAGGTAGTGATCCACGCGTTGCTGATCTTCGGGATTCAGACGGCTGCTCATCATGGCCTCGCAAGGTAGACGCTTCTGACTGTAGGAAAAGTACAGTGTTCCCAACGCAAATCATACAACCATTCCAACCCCGTAGCAGCTGCCGCAGGCTGCGTCCGGCCCCCGCGCGTTCTAGAGGCTGATCCCCACATCAAACACAATGCTGCGCCCCAGGTTGCTGCGCAGGAAGTCCGGCGCATCCGGATGGGCGAACAGCACCCGGGCGAAGGTCGGGCCCACCAGCGACAGCGAGCGCCAGCCCTGGCGCAGGTACTCGGTAGGCGGCGGGAAATGGCTGTTGAGGTCCAGCACCTCGCGCTTCAGGCTGGCGAAGGCAATGATGTCCAGCTCGCCCGGGTCCAGCCCGCGTTCCTTGTAGTTGTGCGACTTCTTGCGCAGGGTGGGGGCCAGGCGCTGCAGCAGTTCCGGCGCGCCGATGCGCTTGGGCCGGGCCTCACGGCGCACCAGCTGGGCCAGGGAAAAGGCGCTGCGGCGCCGTTGCAGCTCCTCGCGCCACTCGTCATTCAGGCGCCGGCCCTCGTCCAGCACGAAAAACACCTCGAAACTGGCGTCGCGGAACAGCACGTCCGGCGGCTCCTGGCCGGCCGGGTTGAATTCCTCGGCGCGGTACGGAATGTTCAGGCCTTGTAGCAGGCGCTGGCACACCCAACGCTCGCGCTCCCATTTGCGGGCATTGGACAGGAACGCATTGGCTTGTTCGGCCTGGATGGTAAGCAGGCGCAGGTAATCTGAGTCATCCATGCACACAAGCTTAGCGGGTCAAATGCGCTTTGCCGTGAATGACTTGCACACGCTGTGTCACGGTGTGGGGTGTAAACTGCCAACAAGCACATTCGCCAGAGGAACCTGCACATGAAGTTCTGGACCCTGTTGCTGCTCAGCCTGCTGCCCTGCTGGGCCATGGCCTTGGAGGTGGGTGAACGGTTGCCGCCGTGGACGCTGCTGGACCAGTTCGACGCGCCCTACAGCCTCAACGAAGACGCGCGCATTTTGCTGGTGGCCCGCGACATGGGCGGCGCCAAGCTGGTCAACGCCGCGCTGCAAGGCCAGCCCAAGGGCTACCTGGAAGGGCGCAAGGCGGTGTTCCTGGCGGACATCCAGCGCATGCCGGCCTTGATTGCCAGGATGTTCGCGCTGCCGTCCATGCGTTCCTACGACTACCGCGTGGTGCTCGACCGCGAAGGCCGCATCGCCCCCAACTACGGCGTGGCCGATGACTCGGTGCTGTGGCTGGAACTGGACCACCAGCGGGTGGTGGCCCAGCACGCGTTCACCGACGCCGCTGCGTTGAAGACGGCGTTGGAACAGGCGCAAAAATGATCAGCGCGCAGGTGCTGTCCGGCGCGACGCTAAGCGTGGGCTGGTGCCTGTATATACCGGTGTTGGGCTGGGCTGCCTGGCGCGCACCCTGGGTTGAACTGTTCAGTGACAGCCGCCGCCAGCACCTGCTGTTCGGTACGGTGCTGGCGCTGTTCCTGCTGTGGCTGGTGCGGCGCGATTTCGACACCGGGGTGTCCTACCATTTCATCGGCATGACCGCCGTGACCTTGCTGCTGGACTGGCCGCTGGCGCTGCTCGGCGGCCTGGCCGCGCAGATGGGCCTGGTGCTGCTGGGGCGCCAGGACCTGCTGGCCGCCGGCATCAACGGCCTGCTGCTGATCGGCCTGCCGGTGCTGGTGACCGAAGTCTGTGCCGTGCTGGTCGAGCGCGCGCAGCCGAAGAATCCCTTCGTCTACATCTTCTGCTCAGGGTTCTTTCCTGCCGCGTTGGCGGCGTTGCTTTGCGTGTTCGCCGGCCTGGGGCTGTTGTGGCTGGACGGGCGCTTCGCGCTGCCGGAGTGGATCTGGGACTTTGTCGGCTACCTGTGGCTGGTGATCTTTCCCGAGGCGTTCATCAACGGGGTGATCGTCACGGCGCTGGTGGTGTTCTGCCCCGAGTGGCTGGAAACCTTTAACCGCACGCGGTACCTGGCGGCGCCGTGGAAGGATGAGTGATGCCCCCCCCGGATGGCGCGAGGAGCTCTGTAGCCGCTGCCGCCAGGCTGCGCTGGCCGGTGTGAACCCTGAAAATCTACAGTGGGGCACGAGGCCAGCGCAGCCTACGGCAGCGGCTACAGGGGTATATCAGTGCTCGCTGTGGGGCAGGTCGCCCGAGAACAGCTCATCCTCGGCGTCCGGCGCCACCGGGATCTTGTGTTCCTCGGCGGCCCAGGCGCCCAGGTCGATCAGCTTGCAACGGTCGGAACAGAACGGCCGGGTTGGGGTGGCCGCGGTCCATTCCACCGGCGCCCCGCAAGTAGGGCATTGTACGGTCAGGGGTTGGCTCATGATTGGCCTCCAGTCAACGTCAGGTAAAAATCATGCAGCCGCTCGACTTCGGCGCGCAAGGCGCCCAGGTCGCGGTCATTGACCAGCACATCATCGGCGTGGCGCAGGCGTTCCTCGCGGGTGGCCTGGGCCTTGAGGATGGCCTGCACCTGCTCAAGGCTGGTGTTGTCACGGCGCAGGGTACGCTCGATCTGCAACGCCTGGGGCACATCGATCACCAGCAGGCGCTGGGCCAGCCGGTACTGCCCTGACTCCACCATCAGCGGCGAGACGAACACCGCGTAGGGCGAAGTGCCCCTGGCCAGCGCCTGGGCAATCTCGGTGGCAATCAGCGGGTGCAACAGGCCTTCCAGCCAGCGCCGCTGCTCGGCGTCCTCGAAAATCAGCCGGCGTAGCGCCGCGCGGTCCAGCGTGCCATCGGCCTGCAACACCCCGGGCCCGAAGTGCCGGGCAATCTCGGCCAGCGCCGGGCGCCCCGGCTCGACCACCCAGCGCGACGCCTGGTCGGCGTCCACCACGTGCACGCCCAGCTCGGCGAAGCGCTCGGCGGCGGCACTCTTGCCGCTGCCGATACCGCCGGTAAGGCCCAGGATCCAGGGCGTCGAAGAAGCTGTAGTCATCAGAAACCAGCAAACTGCATGTAGGAAGCGGTTATTTGACCACCCCACAGCAATGCGATCCAGCCCGCAATGGCCAGATACGGCCCGAAAGGGATCGGCGTGCTGTGCGCGGCGTTGCGCAGGCGCAGCAGGATCACCCCGAGAATGGCGCCCACCAGCGACGACAGCAGGATGGTCAGCGGCAGCACCTGCCAGCCACCCCAGGCGCCGAGCATCGCCAGCAGCTTGAAGTCGCCATGGCCCATGCCCTCCTTACCGGTCACCAGCTTGAACAGCCAGAACACCAGCCACAGCGCCAGGTACCCGGCCACCGCGCCCCACAGTGCGTCGCTCAGGCTGGTGAAAATGCCGTAGGCATTGAGGATCAGCCCCAGCCACAGCAGCGGCAACACCAGCGCATCGGGCAGCAACTGATGATCGGCATCGATCATGCTCATGGCCAGCAGGCCCCAAGTCAGCAGCATCATCGCCCCGGCGGCCCAGCCAAAGCCGAAATGCCAGGCAACGAACGCGCTCAACAGGCCGCTGGCCAGCTCCACCAGCGGGTAGCGCTTGCTGATGGGCGCGTTGCACTGGCTGCATTGGCCCCTCAGTGCCAGCCAGCTGACCACGGGGATGTTTTCCCAGGCGCGGATCTTGTGCTGGCAGTGCGGGCAGGCCGAGGCAGGGAGCATCAGGTTGTAGCGCGGGCCCTGGGGCTCGGCCGGCAAGCCGAGGATATCGCGGGCCTGGGCTTTCCAGTCGCGCTCCATCATTTTCGGCAGGCGGTGGATGATGACGTTGAGGAAACTGCCCACTACGAGGCCCAGGATCAGGGCGCAGAGGGTGAAGGCCACGGGGGAGGTGGCCAGGTATTCGGATAGGGGCATGTTAGACGACGTTGCCGAGTTGGAAGATGGGGAGGTACATGGCGATGACGAGCCCGCCGACCAGAATACCCAGGACTGCCATGATCATCGGTTCCATGAGGCTGGTAAGGCTATCGACCAGATTGTCGACTTCCGCTTCGTAGTAGCTGGCGACCTTGTCGAGCATTGTGTCCAGGGCGCCAGACTCCTCTCCAATCGCCGTCATCTGGATAGCCAGGCTTGGGAACGTCGCAGTAGTGCGCATGGAAACATTGAGTTGGGTGCCGCTAGATACATCCTGTTTGATTCGATTCACGGCGGTTTTGAACACGATATTGCCGGTTGCGCCGGCGACGGAGTCCAACGCTTCCACCAATGGCACACCCGCAGCAAATGTCGTTGAAAGCGTTCGCGCGTACCGAGCCACCGCGGACTTGTACAGGAGCTGGCCGATAACAGGCACCTTCAGCAGCAGACGGTCAATGAAGTCGTGGAAACGCTGGTTGGTCTTGTGGAAATGGCGGAAGGTAAATACCAGGGCAATGGCGATGCCCAAAATGATGTACCACCATGACTGGACCACATTGGATAACCCGACGACCATCAACGTGAAGGCGGGAAGCTCTGCGCCAAAGCCTTCAAAAACCATCTTGAACTGCGGCACGACTTTGATCAGCAAAATACCGGTGACGACGATCGCCACCACGACTACCGCGATTGGGTAGCTCATTGCTTTTTTGATCTTCGCCTTGAGCTGTTCGGTTTTTTCCTTGTAGGTGGCCACGCGATCCAGCAGTGTTTCCAATGCGCCTGCCTGTTCGCCGGCATCCACCAGGTTGCAATACAGCTCATCGAAGTATTCAGGTTTTTTCCGCAGCGCCGAGGCGAAGCTGTTGCCCGAGGCGACATCCGTTTTTACGTCATCGATGAGTTTGCGCATGTTAGGGTTTTCCGAGCCCTCGGCAATGATCTCGAACGACTGTAGCAACGGCACGCCGGCCTTCATCATGGTCGCCATTTGCCGGGTGAACATGGCGATGTCCAAGGGTTTGATGCGCTTGCCCTTGCCAAATATCGACCCGGTTTTCTTCTTGATCTTGGTGGGCGTGATACCTTGCTTGCGCAGCTGGGCCCTGACCAACGGCAGGTTGGGAGCGGTCAGTTCGCCGGTGACCTTCGCGCCCTTGCGGTCCGCCCCCTCCCATGAATACACGTTGATTTTTGCTGTTGCCGGTTTGGCCGCCATGGATCAGTCCTTGGTAACGCGGTTGACTTCTTCGAGGCTGGTCACACCCTGCATGACCTTGATCAGGCCCGAGGTGCGAAGATCATTGAAACCATCTTTCCTGGCCTGCTCGCCAATTTCTATGGAGTTGCCTTCCTCCATGATCAAGCGCTGCAGTTCAGGGGTGTTGCGAACGACCTCGTAGATACCCTGGCGCCCCTTGTAGCCACCGTTGCACTGGTCGCATCCAACAGGTTCGTAAATGCTGAACGTGCCGATCTTGTCTTCCGGGAAGCCTTCCTTGAGCAGGGCCTCGCGCGGGATGTCCGCTTCTTTCTTGCAGTGCACACACAACTTCCGTGCCAACCGCTGCGCAATGATCAAGTTGACGGAGGTGGCAATGTTGAATCCGGCAACCCCCATGTTCTGCAGTCGAGTCAAGGTTTCCGCCGCACTGTTGGTGTGCAGGGTGGACAAGACCAAGTGACCCGTCTGGGCTGCCTTGATAGCGATCTCGGCTGTTTCAAGATCGCGGATCTCCCCGACCATGATCACATCCGGGTCCTGGCGCAGGAATGAACGTAGCGCCTGGGCAAAGTCCAGCCCCTGCCTGGGGTTTACGTTGACCTGGTTGATACCTTCCATGTTGATCTCCACCGGGTCTTCAGCCGTGGAAATGTTGATATCAACCGTATTGAGAATATTGAGCCCAGTGTAGAGCGAGACGGTCTTGCCAGAGCCGGTGGGGCCCGTGACAAGAATCATGCCCTGGGGTTGACGCAGCGCTTGCAGGTACAGTTCCTTCTGCTCCGGTTCGTAGCCCAGCGCGTCGATGCCCATCTGGGCGCTGGACGGATCGAGAATACGCATCACGATCTTTTCGCCCCACAGGGTGGGGAGGGTGTTGACCCGGAAATCGATGGCTTTGTTCTTCGAAATGCGCATTTTGATGCGGCCGTCCTGAGGCTTGCGGCGCTCGGAGATATCCAGGCTGGCCATGACTTTCAGACGTGCTGCGATGCGCCCGGCAAGGTTGATCGGCGGCCTGGCCACTTCCCGCAGCATCCCATCGGTCCTCAGGCGTACGCGGTAGATTTTCTCGTATGGTTCGAAGTGCAGGTCGGAAGAGCCACCGCGAATGGCGTCCAGCAGCATCTTGTTGACGAAACGCACCACTGGGGCGTCGTCAGCATCCTGGCCGGCAATGGGCTCGTTCTTGTTGGTGTCTACCGATTCGACATCCAGGCCTTCGAGATCTACATCGTCCAGCTCTTCCAGGCCGGTGTTGCCGTTGTCGAAAAACTTGTCGATGGCATCCATCAACTTGTCATCTTCAACCAGAATGGCTTCTGTCGTCAGGCCCGTGCTGAACTGAATGTCGGTGATCGCCTGGTGATTGGTAGGGTCCGACAAACCCACGAACAATTTGTTCGCTCGTCGCCACAGTGGCAAGGCGTGATGCTGGCGAATCAGCCTTTCGCTAACCAGCCCTTTTGGTTGGGATTCCTTGTCCAGCATCGAGAGGTCGAGCAGCGCCACGCCAAACTGTTCGGATGCTACTTCTGCAATCTCACGACTCTTTACCAGCTTATTTTGTACCAGGAAGTGTACAAGCGGGATCTTATTGCGTTGTGATTGCTGAAGCGCTTGCTGAGCACTTTTGTCAGTGAGCAGTTCAGCCTGGACCAATTGCTTGGCCAGGCCAGAAAGGGCGATATCGTTCATTTGGGCACCGGACACATCTATTGCGTGTTTTATAGCCTAGTAGAGGCTAGGTGCCAAACGGCATCGTCTTGTGAGTCAGAATTTTTCATGGAGGGCCCGGACGCGAGAAAACCGTGGTACTGCAAGCAGCGATGGCACGTACCGTGCTGATCCGTTATCAGGCTCAAGTGGAAGAGACGTCCGTGTGCGCCTGTCACTCGGGATTAATAAGCGAGTCAAGGGTAGGGAATGAAAGGGACGAGCAAGGGTTTTACGCTGATCGAATTGATGATCGTGGTCGCTATTATCGGGCTGCTGGCAGCCATAGCGCTGCCGGCGTACCAGCAATTCATCAAGCGGGCTGCCTACGCTGAGGTCGTCGCTGGCCTGGAGCCGGTGAAAGCAGCGGTCGGCCAGTGCTATCAGGTAAACGCTGCCCTGGGGAGCTGTGATACGGCAGCCAAGTTGGGCCTGGCTCTGACCTCCCAGGCCACGGGGGCACTGAATAGCGTAGCCGTGACGGCAACGTCCGCAGCCATTGTCGCCACGCCCAATGCTTATCGCGGCCTGCAGGCAACCGAAACCTGCACCTTGACGCCAAGCCTTTCGGGCGGGGTGTTGGTCTGGGCGTACAGTGGGCCATGCCTTGACCTCGGATACGTGCGCAATTGATAGTCGGGTGTTTATACGGGGGTGTGACAATTATTGTCACTTTGTGCGAGAAACAGAGGCTCCAGGGTTGGGCCGGCAAACTTGAAGTGCCATAAGTAGCGGGTGATTTCTTCTGGCACGGCGTGTGCTTCAGCATCTTCAGGCAGCCGTCAAACGATGCCGGTGACCACTACCCTTGGGGATAAATTATGAAAAGCATGCAAAAAGGTTTCACCCTGATTGAATTGATGATCGTGGTCGCGATCATCGGTATTCTGGCCGCCGTGGCACTCCCTGCCTACCAGAACTATGTGAAGAAAGCCGCTTACTCTGAAGTTATCGACGGCATGGCTCCGGTCAAGACTGCGATCAGCATCTGCTATAACGAAAACTCGGCACTGGCTGGTTGCGATACTGCTGCAGCACTGGCATTGACCCTGCCGAGCGCCAAGGCGACTGGTGCACTTGCCACCATTACCATCACCGCCACTACTGCCGTCATCAACGCGACGCCTAACGCCTACAAAGGTATTGTCGCGACTGACACTTGTGCTCTTACACCGACCCCAGCCAACGGTACTCTTAGCTGGGCTTACAGCGGCGCCTGCGTCAACAACGGGTATGTGCATAACTAATTAATTAGACTGCACGGCAGCCACCGCCTGCCCCTCAGGGGCAGGCGGTGGCTGTCAGACGTCTTGAGTTTTACGGTTGTTGTTGTAACCGGGGCAACAGTGCTAAGTTTATCGTCCGTCCCAATGCCGGTGTAGCTCAGTCGGTAGAGCAGCGCACTCGTAACGCGAAGGTCGTAGGTTCGATTCCTATCCCCGGCACCATCTCCCCCCGCGTCACCCGCACCTTCCTCCCTCAATGCCGCGATATGCGATTGTTCGTGGTCATGTTCGTGGTATCAATCAACCAGATCCACTGGTCATCCGCCTTCACGTTGTTGCACTTGTTGCCATACGCCGCGTAGTTCACGCACAGGGTGCTTTCGGTCACTTGCCAGCTGCCTTTCTGCGGCCCGGTGCCGCCCATGCTGAGCACGGCGGTGCCATCGGCCTGGAAGGTCTCGCTGTAGGGTTGGCCGTCACGGTTGATGCCGCGGTGCGGGCGGCCTACCAGTGCGCTGCTGATGGCGTCGCCCTTGAGGTCCATGGCGTTGGCCGAAGGGTCGCGGGGGTCGTTGGTGCGTTCGTCGTGCATGGCGCAGCCGGCGAGCAGGATGACCAGGGCGGTCAAGCAGATCCCTTTCATGGTGAAGTACCTGTATTGGCTGGAGGGCCCACTGAGGGGAGATTTGCATATTCCAGCTTAGTCAGGGGAAGGGGCGGGGCTATGTTGATTGGCGATAGGGCGCGAGGCGGTGATGCGCAACGGTTCTGCATGTTTTCGGAACTAATCAGGGCGCGCGCGGTTCGGCAATGCATTGGCATTGCTATCGAGTTGATTGAAGAAAATTGCGCGCCGGACGTTAGTCAAATGCGATGATGGCCAAGTGCTCCAGCTGCAACACTACCCACGTGCCACGTTTTCAGGGGGCCTTATGACCCGTACCTTTTTTCCTTCGCCCTTCGAGCCCGCCAGCTGCGCCCAATGCCGCAACCTGGAGGCGCTGGATTTCGACTTCACCATGGCCTTCCAGCCCATTGTCAACGTGCGCAGCGGCCTGCTGTACGCCTACGAGGCGCTGGTGCGCGGGCCCAATGGCGAGTCGGCCGCCAGCGTGCTGGGCCAGGTCAATGACGGCAATCGCTACCGCTTCGACCAGGCTTGCCGGGTCAAGGCCATCGAGACGGCCGCTAGGCTAGGGCTTGTGGATATCCCCGATTGCAAGTTGAGCATCAACTTCCTGCCCAACGCGGTGTACCGCGCCGAAACCTGCATCCGCGCGACGCTGGAGGCGGCCCAGGCCTCGGCGTTTCCGCTGGAGCGGCTGATGTTCGAGGTGACCGAGGGCGAGAAGGTGGAAGACCCGGAGCATTTGAAGTCAATCTTCAAGGCCTACGAGCGCCAGGGGTTTACCACCGCCATCGATGATTTCGGTTCGGGCTATTCGGGGTTGAACCTGTTGGCGACGTTCCAGCCCCAGGTGTTGAAGCTGGACATGGCGCTGACGCGCAATATCGACAGTGACGGCGTGCGTGAGGCCATTGTGGCGGGGATCGTGCTGGTGGCGCAGCGGCTGGGGATAACCTTGCTGGCCGAGGGCGTGGAGACGGATGGCGAGCGTGATGCGCTGCTGGCGCTGGGCATTGAGTTGATGCAGGGCTATCTGTTTGCGCGGCCGCAGGTGGCTGTGCTGCCGCTCAAGCCACTGTAGCCGCTGCCGCAGGCTGCGCAGGCCTTGAACCTCGCTGGAAGTCTCCAGTGAATATCAGGGCCAGCGCAGCCTGCGGCCGCGGCTACGGGGGGGGTAGGCGTCCTGGCGCCAACGCACGGTGTAGTGCGCCGCGACGCTGGTCATCTGCGGCTGGAAGTGGGTGTTGGTGATCAGGTACTTGTCCACCTGGCCGTTGTCCCGGTGGTGTTCCAGGGTGTCGCCGGCGCCGGCGTTGAGGGTTACTTCGTAGATCAGCGCCTTGTTGGGTTCGACCCGGGTCTGGAAGGGCCCCAGGCGGGTGCCGTCGATGCGGATGATGTAGACCTTGTCGGCCCCGGGGTTGAGCGTGTTCGTCACTGCGAGTACTCCAATACCTTCGTTCATCTCGTGGGTGGTGGTGTCACAGACTCAGGCGCATCGACAGGTCGATGGCCTTGACGTCCTTGGTCATGGCGCCGATGGAGATGTAGTCCACACCGGTCTGGGCAATGGGCAACAGGGTGCTTTCATTGATGCCGCCGCTGGCTTCCAGCTTGGCCTTGCCGGCGTTCAGCCGCACGGCCTCGCGCATGTCGTCGTGGCTCAGCTCGTCGAGCATGATGATGTCGGCGCCGGCGTCCAGGGCTTCCTTGAGTTCGTCCAGGCTTTCGACCTCGATCTCCACCGGCTTGCCGGGGGCGATGCGGTGCGCGGCGCTGATGGCCTGGGCAATGCCACCGCTGGCGGCAATGTGGTTTTCCTTGATCAGGAAGGCGTCGTACAGGCCGATGCGGTGGTTGTGGCAGCCGCCGCAGGTTACCGCGTACTTCTGCGCCAGGCGCAGGCCGGGCAGGGTCTTGCGGGTGTCCAGCAGCTTGACCTGGGTGCCGGCGACCTTGTCGGCCAGTGCCTGGGCCTGGGTGGCCACGGCGGACAGCATCTGCAGGAAGTTCAGCGCCGTGCGCTCGCCGCTGAGCAGCGAGCGCGCCGGGCCTTCGAGGTGGAACAGGGCCTGGTTGGCGCTGGCACGCTGGCCGTCGCTGACCTGCCAGTGCACGGCCACCCGCGGGTCGAGCTGGCGGAACACCGCGTCCACCCAGGCGGTGCCGGCCACCACGCAGTCCTGGCGGGTGATGATGGTGGCTTTTGCCAGGCGCTCGGCCGGGATCAGCTGGGCGGTGATGTCCCCGCTGCCAATGTCCTCGAGCAACGCACGGCGCACGTTGGCTTCGATCTCGGCAGTCAGGTCGGCGAGGCGTAGATTCGGCATAGCAGGCTCCACAGGCAAAGTGGCCGGATTATAGGGCAGTGATGCCCTGGCGCGAAGCCTTGCGAGCGGCTTGCGGTCCGGTGGCGCCAGGCTACGAAATAGAGCCGTGGGTGGGAGCTTTTTGCCATCTTTGTTGTCCACTTCGCATCGGGTTGCAAATAACCCGTTCAGGCGCTCTAGCGCTGCCGCCCGGATTTGCAGATAATGAGCGCCTTGTTATTGGCGTCATGACTTTGACGTCGGTCCATATTGTTTTCGTTCTGCGTGCTGGCGCTTACAAAAAGCGTTGCGCAGAGAGCTGTGGGCGGGTGCCGGGAACCTGCATACTAGAGCGACACGCAAACAGGACCTCATTCTTTCAGGAGGACGGGATGCACAACGATGGGAAAGTCGTGCCGTTGAACAAGGCCGCTGCTGACCAAGCCAGTCAGACGCCCTTGGCACGCCTGCCCGTTGTCCTCCTGCAAGTGCGCGACAAGGCCGCCCAGCAGTTGCGCCAGGGCTTGCAGGCACTGTTCGACAACGCCGACGACACGCTGTTCGAGATGGCCGACCGGGCCCAGAACAATGTCGAACAGAATACGTTCTTCGAGGCCATGCGCGACCTGCGCCTCAAGCGCAAGAGCATCGAGCGCGGTTTCCTCGAGCGTCTCTACGAAGCCTTTGTCGCCATCGGCCAGTATGAAATCGCCGAGCCGGTGGTGGCTGCCCCGGTCAACTACGACAAGCTCGAGCTGGTGGCCAACGACGACCTGGAGCGCACCGTGGCGCTGGACGCCATGGTGGGCAAGGTGCTGGCCCGCGACGGCTTTGCCCTGGGGCAGCTGACCGCGCGCCTGAACTCCCTGGTGCTGCGCCGCCTGGAAGACGCCAGCAACCCCCTGGGCCCGGCCATGCTCTGCGACTATTTCCTGGAGGCGGGGCGCAACCTGGGCGTGGAGATCAAGGTCAAGCTGATCGTGCTCAAGCTGTTCGAGAAGTACGTGCTCAGCGATTGCGACCAGCTGTACGCCGAGGCCAACCAACTGCTGATTGCCACCGGCGTGCTGCCCGAACTCAAGGCCGCGCCGGCCCGCCGCAGCGCCGACCGGCCCCCGGCCCGCGAGCACCCGCGCCGCGATGACGCCACCGGCCCCACCGCGCCAAGTGCCGCGCAGCTGGATGAAAGCGTGCAGGAAGTGTTCGGCGCCCTGCAGGACCTGCTGCGCCAGTTGCGTGGCAGCGTGGCGCCCAAGCTTGAGGCCAGCCACGAAGCCCAGCCCATCACCACCAACGACCTGATGCGCCTGCTGTCGCACCTGCAGCAGTACGTGCCGTCGTCCCAGGCGGCGCAGGACGACTACGACCTGCGCTACCAGCTGGAACAGCTGCTGACCCGGGTCAGCGTCAAGAGTGGCAAGTTCCGGGTGATCGGGGTGGTGGACGAAGACGTCATCAACCTGATCGCCATGCTGTTTGAATTCATCCTCGACGACCGCACCTTGCCGGATTCCTTGAAGGCGCTGATCGGCCGCCTGCAGATTCCGATGCTCAAGGTGGCGGTGCTCGACAAGAGCTTCTTCAGCCGCGGCAGCCACCCGGCGCGGCGGCTGCTCAACGAAATTGCCTCGGCCGCCATGGGCTGGGGCAACCGTGACGACTATCAACGCGACAGCCTTTACCTGCGCATCGAGCAGATCGTGCAGCGCCTGCTCAACGACTTTGTCGACGACCCGGCGATTTTCTCCGAGCTGCTCGCCGACTTCCTGGCCTTTACCGCCGACGAGCGCCGCCGCAGCGAATTGCTGGAACAGCGCACCCGCGACGCCGAGGAAGGCCGCGCCAAGGCCGAGCTGGCACGCCACCGGGTGCAACAGGAGCTCAACCGCCGGCTGCTGGGCAAGGTGCTGCCGGTGGTCGTGGTGCGCCTGCTGGAGGAAGCCTGGAGCAAGGTGCTGCTGCTGGTGTGCCTCAAGCACGGCGACGGTTCCACGCAATGGCAGGACGGCCTGAACACCATGGACGAGCTGATCTGGAGCGTGGAACCTCATGACGAGCCCGACGCCCACCAGCGCCTGCTGGAGGTGGTGCCCGGCCTGCTCAAGGCGCTGCGCGATGGCCTGACCAGCTCGGCGTTCGACCCCTTTGCCACCAGCGAATTCTTCAGCCAGCTGGAGCTGCTGCACGTGCAGGCGCTCAAGCGTGACGCCCTGCACCCGGCGCCGTTGGTGGCGGGGCAGGAGCCGCCGGCGCTGGTGGCCGTGGTGGAGGAGATCGTGTTGGCCGGCCATGGCGACGCCGAGGCCAGCGAGCCCCAAGTGCGCCTGCCCGCCGATGACCCGGGGCTGTTGCAGGTGGCCAAGCTGCGGCCTGGCTGCTGGGTGGAGATCCAGGAAGACCACGACCACCGCCTGCGCTGCAAGCTGACCGCGATCATCGAGGCCACCGACAAGTACGTGTTCGTCAACCGTACGGGCATGAAGGTGCTGGAGAAGACTCGCAACGGCCTGGCCCTGGAATTCCGCAATGGCAGCGTGCGCATCCTCGATGACGCCCTGCTGTTCGACCGCGCCCTGGATTCGGTGGTCAGCAACCTGCGGCAGCTGAAAAGCAAGTAGACTGCCTGCAATCCTCTTCCTGGAGCCACGGATGCACATCGATCCTGCCACTGGCTGGTGCCAGGGCGCCCAGCACTGCCCTTCGCCGAACTTCAACGAGCGCCCGGACGGCGAGATTTCCCTGCTGGTGATCCACAACATCAGCCTGCCACCGGGGCAGTTCAAGACCGGCCGCGTGCAGCAGTTCTTCCAGAACCAGCTGGACACCACGGCCCATCCTTTCTTCGAGACTATCGCCGAGCTGCGGGTTTCAGCGCACTTCCTGATCGAGCGTGACGGCGAGGTGACGCAATTCGTCTCCTGCTTGCAGCGTGCCTGGCATGCGGGCGTGTCCTGTTTCGAGGGGCGCGAGGCCTGCAACGATTTCTCCCTGGGCATCGAGCTGGAAGGTACTGACTTCGAACCCTTCACCGATGCCCAGTACCAGGCGCTGGCACAGCTGACCCGGCAGCTGTTGACGCATTACCCGGGCATTACCCCGACGCGCATCTGCGGGCACAGCGACATTGCCCCGGTGCGCAAGACTGATCCAGGGCCGCATTTCGACTGGGCGCGCTACCGCGCCAGCCTGGCGGCCAACGAGGGCGAACAATGAGTTTTCTGGTCTTGGTGCTGGTGCTGTGGGTCGAGAAGTTCTCCGCCCTGCGTCACCGCCTGCAACGTGATGGCGCGTGGCTCAAGGAGCTGGCGCGGCTGGAGGCGAAACCGAAACTGGCCAAGGAGCCGGCGCTGATCCTGGCCCTGTGGGTGCTGCTGCCGGCCGTTGTGCTGGGTATCGTGCTGCTGGCGCTCAAGCCTGTGGCCTACGGTTTGATCGCGTTTCCCATCCACCTGTGGGTAGTGATCTACAGCCTGGGGCGCGGTGACGTGAAGGCTTCGCTGGGGCCGTTCCGTGACGCCTGGCGCCGGGGTGATGAGCAGGCCGCGGTGCACGTGGCCGAGCGTGACCTGGGGGTTACCGGGGACGACGAGGCGAGCCTGTTGGCCAAGGTGCAGAACCTGTTCCTGTGGCAGGCCTACCAGAGCTTCTTCGCGGTGATTTTCTGGTACGTGCTGCTGGGCCCGGTGGCGGCGCTGGTGTACCGCCTGCTGGCGCTGGCGGTGGCGCATTCGAAACATCCGGGCGTCGTTGCGCGCGCAGGCAGCATTCGCCATGCCTTCGACTGGCTGCCGGTGCGGGTGCTGGCCGCCAGCTTCGCCCTGGTGGGCAACTTCGTCGCGGTGGGCAAGGTGATGCTGCATGAAGTGCTGCACTGGCACATCGGCGCGAAAAAGCTGATTGCCGACGTCGGCCGTGTCGCCGGCGAGCTGCCGGATTCGGCCGCAGGCGAAGCGGGTGTCGCCAGCCTGGACAACCTATGGGACCTGCTGCTGCGCTCGGCAGTGCTGTGGTACGCGGTGATCGCCCTGTGGACGGTGCTGTTCTGAGGTAGGCGCGGCGCTGCCCGCAAGGGCGGCGCCGCATCCAGTCAGCGATTTTCCGGCTTGCCGTCCAGCGGGTCCAGTTGCGCCCACTCCGCTTCGTCGAGGCCATCGCCACCGCCGATGTCGTCCTCGTCCACCACGCTCAGCGATGAATCTGCCGCGCGGCCACGGCCGGGTTCGTCGGCGTCGCGGGCGCCGTCTTCTTCTATCAAGGTCTCGGGGCTCATGTCGTCGTCAGTGGGCTCATGGTCGTCCATCGAGGCCCCGGTCATGCCGGCTTCGCGTGCGCGGCGTGGTGGCAGTTGCTGTTCCAGCTCCGGGTTGGTCATCTCGTCGCCGATCTTTGCCGATGGCTCATCCTGGTCCAGGTGCAGCTCTTCCATGGAGCCCATGCGGTCTTCGTTGTCGTCGATGGGCGCCGGTTGTGGCGCGTGCATCGGGCGGTGTGACTCGGTCATGGCAATTCCTCATGTTTGGGGCCTTAATAGGGTGGACCCGTGGCCTTCATGAAGATTCCCCCTGTATCGAGCCGGCCATCGCGGCTTGCGCGTGACCCGGCGCGCCCGGCGCCAGTCATAGGTTGCGCACCAATTTCGAGGCTAGAACATGAACGATCTACAGGAACTGATTGATAACAACGCCCGCTGGGCCGAAGGCATCAAGCAGAAGGATCCCGACTTCTTCGCCAAGCTGGCGCGCCAGCAGACCCCGGAGTTTCTCTGGATTGGCTGCTCGGACGCCCGTGTGCCCGCCAACGAGATCGTCGGCATGCTGCCGGGCGACCTGTTCGTGCACCGCAACGTCGCCAACGTGGTGCTGCACACCGACCTCAACTGCCTGTCGGTGATCCAGTACGCGGTTGACGTGCTCAAGGTCAAACACATCCTGGTTACCGGCCACTACGGCTGTGGTGGCGTGCGGGCGTCCATGCAGGACCGCCAGTTCGGCCTGATCGACGGCTGGCTGCGCTCGATTCGCGACCTGTACTACGAAAACCGCCTGGCCCTGGCCGAGCTGCCCACCGAGGAAGAGCGGGTGGACCGCATGTGCGAGCTGAACGTGATTCAGCAGGTGGCCAACGTGGCGCACACCAGCATCGTCCAGAACGCCTGGCACCGCGGCCAGCCGCTGTCGGTGCATGGTTGCATCTACGGCATCAAGGATGGCCTGTGGAAAAGCCTGGGCGCCAACATCAGCGGCTTCGAGCAACTGCCGCCGCAGTACCGTTTGCGCCCGCTGTAAGGACCAGATTCACTCCCGTAGCAGCGGCCGCCAGGCCGCGTCAAAGGCCCCACGCCTATCGCGTCGGGCCCGGACGCAGCCTTCGGCAGCTGCTACGAGTTAGATGCTTTCGGGCACCACCAGCGGTGCCTTCAGGGTCTTGAGCACCTTGCTCACCGGCGCCGTGGCGCATTTCGCCTTGGCCTGCTCGGCCGTGTCGTGGCGCACCGAGGTGTAGAACAGTTCGCAGGTCTGCTCCTTGTCCGTCACTTGCCACTTTTGCATGCACGCGCTGAGGGTCGCCTGGGCGTCAGCCTTCGGGTTGCCGCCCATGCCGGCCTGCCAGCAGGCGGCGCTGAGGTCCTGGCCCATCACCTTCAGGCCCACGGCATCGGCTTCCTGCACGTTGTTGGCGTAGTTGGCCGGGTCTGCCGCGTTCCAGATGTAGCTGGGGTGGTTGGCGCCCAGCACCGGCACGTTCTGGCCAGGGTTGGGGCTGATGCTGGCCAGGCCCAGCACGTTCAGGCTCTGGCCGTATTGCGCCTTGATCCAGGCCCGTACCGGCGCGCCGAACGCGACCATGGGCAGGGTCTGCCCAGCCAGGTTCTGGCTGACCTGCTTGACCATGGTGGCCTGGTAGTCCTGGAAGTAGCCGTATACGCCTTCCAGGTCCTTGCCGGCGGTGGCGGGCGCGGCGATGGGGGCGATGTCGATGATGGTCTGGTAGCCCGGGGTCTGCTCGGCGGCCACGCCGTTGTCGGTCAGCAGCTGGGCCCAGCGGTCAGTGGTGTTGGAGCGCAGGTAGTCCTGGGCCTGGGTCAGCGAATAGTCTGGCGGGAAGTGCAGCAGCTCGACGCTGCGGCGGTTTTCCAGGGCCATGCCCAGCGGCAGGAACAGGTACCAGTTGTAGGCCCACTTGTTGTCGGCGTTGAGCTGGCTGGCGCCCTTGTAGGCCAGGTCGCCGGCGTTGAGCAGTTGCACCAGCGGCTGGTCGTAGTTGTCGGGCACGCCCTTGAGGGTGGCGAACACCTGCTGGTTGTCGGTGGTCACCCGCACGGTGGCCTGGCTGTAGCCGTCGCGCTTCAGGCTCTGGTCCAGGTAGTGCTCGACGGTCTGCTCCAGCGTCCAGTTCTTGTAGCAGATGACATTGCAGTTATTGGGGTAGGCAAACAACTGGGTGACGCGCTGGGTGCTGCCCAGGTCGATTTGGATGTCTGCCTGGGCGGCCCCGGCCAGGGTCAGGGCGGCAAGTGCGGTGGCGAGCGCGGAAACCTTTGGCATGCATAACTCCTTGTCAGTGAGAGGCCGAATAGTGCGCGAGTGTGCGTTACCGGGGAATGCTTTCCGAGAAAAAAAGTGTGTGGTCTTGTAGCCGCTGCCGCGAGGCTGCGCTGGCCAGGATGAACAACCCAAAAATTGCAGCAAGACATAGGCCCAGCGCAGCCTGCGGCAGCGGCTACACTGCGGTGTCATGAAAACCATTTTTATCCTGGGGATGCTGCTGTATGGCGCGGTGGCCCACGCTGACGACCCACGCGACGAAGCCCTGTTCGTGGCCTGGTTTCGCCATCACGATACCGCGGCCTTCGAGCGCTTCCTGGTGCAGCGCAAGGTCGACACCGTGGTGCCGCTGTACCAGCTGCTGCGCACGGCCAGCGATTGGCAGCAGTGCCAGGCACAGCCGTTCGCGGTGCCGCCGGCCAGTCATTGGCCGGCGGTGGAGTCGACCTTGCAGCTGCTGGCCACGCTCAAGCGCGAAGGTGTGCTGGGCCGTTTCGAGGTGGTCTCGGCATACCGCGGCAAGCCCCTGAACGCCTGCGCCGGCGGCGCCGCCCACAGCGCCCATGTGCAAGCGTTTGCCGTGGACCTGGCGTTTCCCGAGGGGAGCGCCGACCCGCAGCGCCTGTGCGATTTCTGGAAGCAGCACGGCGGCGAATGGCAGCTGGGCCTCAGCCGTTACCCATCCGGGCGCGTGCACCTGGACACCACCGGCTACCGCACCTGGGGTGACGACTACAGCGCGCGCACCTCCTATTGCCTGCAGCCAGCGTCAGGTTAGATGCGCCTTGAGCACGCCCAGCACGTCCCGGGCGAAGGCGCCGCTGTGCGCGTTGACCTTGGCGCGAAATTGTACGGCTGGCAGCGCCGGCAATTGCCAGCTGGCCGGCACCGGCACCGTGCCCGGCGGTATCGACGACTCATTCAGGCAGGCCACCCCCAGCCCGGCGCTCAACGCTGACTGCAGGCCGGCCACGCCCGAGGCTGAATGGGCCACCAGGTAGGGCCGTCGGGCGCGCTCGAGAATGTCCAGTGCCAGGCCCTGCAGCGAGCAGGTGGCGGGCAGCACCACCAGTGGCAGGGTAGCGGGGCGTTCGGCGGCCAGGTGTTCGGCGATCACCCAATGCAGGCGTTCGTCGCGCACCGGTTCCACGCCTGCCAGTAGCGGCTGGGCGTGATCGTGGAGGATCTGCATGTACAGGCCGATGTCGAAATCTGCCGGTTCGGCCTCGATCAGCGCGCTCTTGCGCACCGTCACGTGCAGGCGCAGGCCGGGGTAGCGTTCGGCCAGGCGCTTGAGCAGCGGGGCGATGGAGTTGGGGCGGAAGTAGTCGGTGATCAGCAGGCGCAGGTCACCGCTCAGGCCGGTGCCGCGCATGTCGTGCAGCACCTGGTCGTTGAGGTCCAGCAACTGCCGCGCGTGGCCCAGCAGGCGCTCGCCCGCAGGCGTGAGGCGGGTGCCGCGCTTGCTGCGGGTGAACAGTTGCTGGCCGCAGAAGCTTTCCAGTTTCTGCAGTTGCTCGCTGACCGCGGACTGCGAGCGGTGCAGGCGTTCGGCCGCCGCTGCCAGCGTGCCGGCCTCGGCGACCACGGTCAGGGTGTTGAGCAAATCGAGGTCGAAGCGGCTCACGGTCATCACGCCTTTTGCCGAAGGATGTCCTCTGAATATCCCGCTTTTCCGATGATGGGGCAAGGGCGATGATCAGGGCGCAATCCACCCACAAGGAGCAACATCATGCCTGGCCTGACCTTACTGATTTCCGGTGAACCCAAGGACGTCCTGGTGCCTGTGCTGGCGCGGGAACTGACCGAGCTCACCTGCGCCATCCTCGACAAACAGCAGCAGAGCACCACGGTGACCGTGGATTTCCTGCCCCGCACCCAGTGGTTTATCCACAACCGCAGCCTGGCCGAGCTGGGCAAGGACGCCTTCCGCCTGCAGGTGACCATTACTGACGAAACCACCACCAAGGACCAGAAGGCGCGCTTCCAGCGCGAGGCCTACGCGCTGCTGGCCGAGCGCATCGGCAACCTGCACTCGCACTCCAACGTGCACCTGATCGATTGCCGCGCCTCGGCCTACAGCTACGCCGGCATTACCCAGGAGTACCGCTACCAGCACCCCCAGGCCTGAGCCTTACGGGTAGGGAATGGGCGTCAGCACCGGCTGGCCGGCGAAGAAGGCCAGCAGGTTCTGGTTCACCAGGCTTACCGTGGCCTCGGAGGCCTGGGGCGACAGGCCGGCGACGTGTGGCGTGAGCACCACGTTGTCCAGGGCCTTGAGCGCATCAGGGACGGCGGGCTCGTCGTCGAACACGTCCAGCGCCGCGCCAGCGATGGTGCGTTGCTGCAGGGCCTGGATCAGGTCGGCGGTGGCGATCACGCTGGCGCGGGCAATATTCACCACAAAACCGTGCGGCCCCAGGGCCAGTAGCGCGGTTTTGTCGATGGCGTGCTGGCTGCTCGGGCCGCCGGGGGTGGCGATCACCAGGTAATCGCAGGAGGCCGCCAGTTCCACCGGGCTGGCGCAGTAGTGGTAGTCGACGTCGGTGCGTGGGCGGCGGTTGTGGTAGGTGACGGTCATGTCGAAACCGCGCGCGGCGCGCTTGGCGATCGCCAGGCCCACTGCGCCCAGGCCCAGGATGCCCAGGCGGCCGCCTTCCAGGGTGGGGCGGCTGAGCTTGCGCCATTCACCGCGGCGCACCGAGGCATCGGCCCCTGGAATATCGCGCACCAGCGCCAGCAGCAGGGCCATGGCGTGGTCGGCCACCGACGAGGCGTTGGCGCCGGCGCCGTTGGTCACGGTGATGCCGGCGGCGTGGGCGGCGGCCAGGTCCACGTGCTCGTAGCCGGCGCCGATCACGCAGATGATTTTCAGGTGCGGTAGCGCCGCCATTTCATCGGCGAAGAACCCCAGCGGGCCACGGGTGAGCACGGCGGTGATGCGCTGGCCGTGGTCGCGTATGGCGGCGGCGCGCAGCTCGCGGGTGGGCGCCAGAATCAGCGTGAAGCCGCTGTCTTCGAGGATGTGCAGGTAGTCGTTGACGGCTTCCACCAGCACCAGGACCGTTGCGCTCATGGGTTCCCTCCGGAATAAAGTAAGTCAGGCGCCCATTGACCGATTCCTGGCGACAATGGTCAATGACTATTCAAGGCCCTGCGAGTTTATTTCATGTCCTGGTTGACCGACCCCGCTGTCTGGACCGCGCTGTTGCAGATTGTCGCCATCGATTTGCTGCTGGGTGGCGACAACGCCGTGGTCATCGCCCTGGCCTGCCGCAACCTGCCGCGCGAACAACGGCGCAAGGCCATCCTGGGAGGTGTGGCGGGGGCAATCCTGCTGCGCGTGGTGCTGTTGTTCTTTGCCATGCAACTGTTGTCGCTGCCTTACCTGAAACTGGCGGGGGCGCTGCTGTTGTTGTGGATCGGCGTGAAGTTGCTGATTCGCGAAGAGGACGGGCATGCCGACATTCGTGGCGATGTGCACCTGTTCAATGCCATCAAGACCATCATCATCGCCGACGCGGTGATGTCGCTGGACAACGTGCTGGCGGTGGCGGCCGCAGGCGCTGGGAATATCTACCTGGTCAGCTTCGGGGTGTTGATCAGCATCCCGGTGATCGTGCTGGGCAGCCGCCTGGTGCTGGCGGCCATGGAGCGTTTCCCGGTGGTGATTCAGCTGGGCGGGGCGTTGATTGGCTGGATTGCCGGCGGCATGGCAGTGGCGGATCCGGCGCTGGCGGGGTCCCTGCCGGGTAGCGTGGCGGTGCAGCATTATGCCGCCAGCGCGCTGGGTGCAGGGCTGGTGCTGGTGGTGGGGCAGGCGTGGAACCGGCGGCTGGTGGCACGCCGGCTATGACGCGGCCGCGTAGCAGCTGCCGCCAGGCTGCGTCAGGCGGCATGTGCGGTTAGCCTGGCGCACCGTGGCCGCCATGACGCGGCCTGGCGGCCACTGCTACGGGCTCAGAATTTCAGGGCATTGGTCAGGTCGCCCATGGGCTTCTGCCCACGTGCCACCATGGCGTCGTCGCGCTGCTTGAGGCCGTCCAGGGTCTCCAGCTTGAATACGCGGGTGATCAGCCGCAGGATCGACGCGGTGTCATACACCGTGTGGTCCACCGTGCCCTTGCGTGCGAACGGCGACACCACCAGCGCCGGAATGCGCGTACCCGGGCCCCAGCGGTCGCCCTTGGGCGGCGCCACGTGGTCCCACCAGCCGCCGTTCTCATCGACCGTGACCACCACTACCATGTTTTTCCATTGCGGGCTGTTGCGCAGCACCTTCAGGGCGGTGGCGATATGCCGGTCGCCGGCGGCCACGTCCGCGTAGCCGGCGTGCATGTTGAGGTTGCCCTGGGGCTTGTAGAAGGTCACGGCGGGCAGCTTGCCGGCGGCCGCGTCGGCGAGGAACTTGTTGCTGCCGGGCTCGTCGCCCAGGCCACCGTCGCGCAGGCGCTTCTGGCGCTCGGCCGGGTTCTCCGGGCCTTGCTGCTTGAAGTAGTTGAACGGCTGGTGGTGGTACTGGAAGTTGGGGATCTTGGGGATGCCGCCCGAGTCCTTGTACTGGTCCAGGGTGGCCTGCCAGGCGCCTGCGTACCAGGCCCAGTCGACGTTCTTCTTGCTCAGTTTGTCGCCGATGTGTTCGTGGCTCTGGGGCACCAGCACGCTGGCCAGGTCCGGCTTGGAGTAGTCAGGGCGTTCCGGGTCGCGGATCCAGGTTGGCCAGTAGGGCGGCGCCATGGTGTTTACGGCGAAGCCGTCCGGGGTCAGCGCGCTGGGGCCGAACGCCGGGGCGCCGGTCATGGCGCTGGCCGGGGACTTGTCCAGGGGCTTGAGGCGCGTGTCCAGCGGGTCATCGCTCTGCAGCGTGGCGATCTGTTCCTTGGCCACCGAGCTGGTGGCGTTGGGGTAGAACGGCGCGGTGGCGCTGATCAGGTACTGGTGGTTGAGGAACGAGCCGCCGAAGGCGCCCTGGAAGAAGTTGTCGCACAGCACGAACTCGCGCGCCACGTCCCACAGGCGCAGGGAATATTGGGTCTGCGCGTAGTAGCCCATGGTCAGGCCACCGGAGTCGGCCCAGGCCACGAACTGGTCATTCTTGCCGCCGTTGATCTGCATCTGGTTCTGGTAGAACACGTGCCACAGGTCGCGGGTCACCACGCCCAGGGGCAGGTCTTCCTGGTTCGGGCCCTTCAGCGCGAACGGTGCGTTGGGCAGGTTTTCCTGGTACTGCACGCCCGGGGCGTAGGTCACGCCATCCACGGTTTGCGGGCCAAGCTGCAGGGTGCCGCCCCAGGCCGGTGGCAGGGTCTTGAGCAGGCTGCCGTCACGGTCGCGCTGCTGGTGCTCCTCGGGCTTGAGCGCCGACAGCGGTTGTTCCAGGCCAGGGAAGTTGGCGAACAAGTTGTTGAAGCTGCGGTTCTCGGCGTAGATCACCACCACCGTCTTGACGTTGTCGGCCAGCGCCTTGTCCAGCTCGGTGGGCGACAGAGGGTGCTTGTCGGCCTTGCCCGGCTGGTCATTGGTGCTGCCACAGGCGCTCAGCGTCGCCGCGCCCACGCCCAGCACCGCCACGCCACCCAGGAAACGGCGGCGGCTGGTGTCGGGCAGCAAGGGGGAGGAGGGGGCTTGGGTATCGTCAGTCTTGTCACTCATCACGGCATCCCTGGTCAGGCGTAACAAAAAAATACTGGCCGGGAGGGTAGCAGTGGTTTGTGACGGTTGTGGGGCGGGTTTGTGACTGGTGGTGTCGGCTAGCCGTGGTCGTACAGGTCGCCGAACTGTTGCTCCACCCAGAGTACATGCAAGACTCGGCCATCCCTGAACCCTACGAACGGCAATTTTCCCTTCCAGCGGAAGACCAGCAGGGTTACGTCCGCAGTGACGCACGGGGGAATCCTGGCTTTGATCTGGGTGGCGGGCATTCGCTCGGTTCCCAGGCCGTGGCGAGGCGCTGAGTTGATTTGCCCCCAGGTCATTTGACTCAGGGTGAATAGCGCATCGAGGAAAAGGCCCCGTTCCGAGCGGTCGCTTATCGCGGAGATGCAGTGGCTGCGCTGGATGTTCTCCAACGAAAATATTGGTGGCAACTGCTCGGGGCTCCGTTCGGTCGAAACCTCCTTGGGGCTGAGCAGCTTGCTTTGCCTCGCTGGCGCAGATCGCATCCTTTTGACCATCGGAATCTCACTGCACGATTTGAGTGAGGAAAAAACGATGCATCAGGTCGTGGCTGATCAGTTGATTGCAGCCGTCCCGGTAGCTCTGCTTCCAGGGTGTCTCGGCATGGGTCAATTGACGAAGGCGCCACGCCGAGTACTGGCCGTAGAACTCGTATACCTCATCGAGCAATTCACGCTCGCGGTGGGAGAAGCTGTTGAGGTCGAAACCTTCGGGGTGCGGAATATGTCCCGAACCGAATGTCTTGTAGCGTTGATAAAGTTCGGGCACAACGGGACCGTGCAGCCACGCTTCGATAGGTTCAGCGAACAGCGGCGTTTCGTGCAGCGCGAGGCTGAAGCCCTGCGCGTAGTACACCAGCTTCTGCAATTTTAGGTTCGAGATGAGGTCGCCCGCATCTTCGCTGGTTTGCGCGAGAAAATATTGTGCGACGTCGAAGGCGCTGTGCATGAGGGTTCCAGTATTCGTGCATACCCCGCCACGATAGGCGTTCGGCTGATGAGGTTCTATCAGCTCACCCTGAGAAAGGAGTAGGACCTTTCCCAAGGTAATGATTACCCGCTTACTGGCCCAACCGATTGCCCTGCCAATCACGGCTTTCCAGCGCAGCACCCACCAGGGTGTTCGCCATGTTCACCAGATGGTAAAGGGCCATGGCCTGGCTGCGTTGGTCGCCGATGTAGTTGTCGGCGAGTTCGTAGGCTGAGCTGGCGGTGCAGGTCAGCAGTTCGCTGGCGTGCTGCAGGATGTCGTCGATGCCAATGCCTTCGCGCACGGTGAAGAGGTGGTGTTCGTCGTTGTGAGGTTCGGTGTGGGTGGTGAAGAAGCGTTCGCTGGGGGCTGCGTCGAGGGGTTGATGCGGTGGGTCGGGGACGATTTTGGTCATGGTCAAACTCCAGTCTGTTGGAGCTGTCACCCTCGCTGCTAATACGAAGAGGTGGCAGCTGGGCGCGGGTTAGCAGACCGGTAGACTGGCAACCCGGCGCACCCGAAGGTGCCCCACGCACAGCCGCCATGAAGCGGGCGATATGCCGATCTCCTGGTGGGTATGTTTGCCAGTAACTACGGGGCTGCTAATGACCCGGTCGCTGAATATCAGCGACTGTCCAAGGCTAGAGTTCCTGGTCTGGCCGAACAATCCGAAATGGCCGGTCGCAGGGTAGGACATTTCCCAAAGATCTAGAAATGCCACAGTGAGACAAGGTGTTTCATGAAGGCTTTGGGCGGACTTCGCTTTCGGGACGCAGCCTTCGGCAGCTGCTACGGGGGCGGTGTAGCAGCTGCCGAAGGCTGCGTCGGGGGGGGGGGCACGAAGCGTCGATCAGCCCGGCCTGATCATTGCGGAGGACTTTTCCCAAGGCAAAAAAAATAGCC
>NZ_JBWGIG010000005.1:39496-58259 GCF_056312595.1 Pseudomonas sp. GYB4201
GCCCCCCCTGGCCGCCCCCCCCCCCCCCCCCCCCCCCCCCCCCCGGCCCCCCCCCCCCCCCCCCCCCCCCCCCCCCGGGGGGGGGGGGCACGAAGCGTCGATCAGCCCGGCCTGATCATTGCGTAGGACTTTTCCCAAGCCAAAAAAAAGAGCCTACCTTTCGGTAAGCTCTTTTTCGTACTTGGTGGCTACACAGGGACTTGAACCCCGGACCCCAGCATTATGAATGCTATGCTCTAACCAACTGAGCTATGTAGCCAAGATGGCGCGCATTATTCCCTCAGAACGAACATGTGTCAATCATCTTTTTGAAAATTTTTTACGTGTGATCAAAAGGTTAGGGTCCACACGGACGAACGGGCCGGAAAATCCGGGCCATCCGGACATAAATTGTTTCATTGTTAGCAATCCCGCCCCGAAAAATGGCACATTAGGACCCCATGCGCTGGACGTGCACTCGTTTGCGGCACGCTGAGCAGCGTTCCTACCCGTTGTGTGGAAGATTTGCCTGATGGCCATAACCAACGTTCAAACCAGCGCGGCCCCGGCGGCCGCTGCGGCGCAGACCAGCCCCCTGGTGATGCGCATCATCGGTGCCTGTGCGCTGGCGCACCTGATCAACGACCTGATCCAGTCGGTGCTGCCCTCCATCTACCCGATGCTCAAGGCCAACTATGGCCTGAGCTTCACCCAGGTGGGGCTGATTACCCTGACCTTCCAGATCACCGCCTCGCTGCTGCAGCCGTGGGTGGGCTTCTATACCGACCGCAACCCCAAGCCGAACCTGCTGCCGCTGGGCACTATCTGTACGCTGGTGGGTATCGTGATGCTGGCCTTCGTCGGCAGCTTCCCGATGATTCTGGTGGCGTCGGCGCTGGTGGGCATTGGCTCGTCGACCTTCCACCCGGAAACCTCGCGCATCGCGCGGCTGGCCTCCGGTGGCCGCTATGGCCTGGCGCAGTCGACCTTCCAGGTGGGCGGCAACGCCGGCTCCGCGTTTGGGCCGCTGCTGGCGGCGGCGCTGATCATTCCGTTCGGCCAGGGCAACGTGGCGCTGTTCGGCGTCTTCGCGCTGTTCGCCCTGGGCGTGACCTGGGTGCTGAGCCGCTGGTACAAGGAACACCTGAACCTGTTCAAGGCCAAGAAGGGCGGCCAGGCTACCCACGGCCTGTCCAAGGGCCGCGTCACCGCCGCGCTGGTGGTGCTGGGCCTGCTGGTGTTCTCCAAGTACTTCTACATGGCCAGCTTCACCAGTTACTTCACCTTCTACCTGATCGAGAAGTTCCAGCTGTCGGTGGCCAGCTCGCAGCTGCACCTGTTCCTGTTCCTCGGGGCGGTGGCGGCGGGGACCTTCTTCGGTGGCCCCATCGGCGACAAGATCGGCCGCAAGGCGGTGATCTGGTTCTCAATCCTGGGCGTGGCGCCGTTCACCCTGGCGTTGCCTTATGTGGACCTGTTCTGGACCACGGTGCTCAGTGTGATCATTGGCTTCATCCTGGCGTCGGCGTTTTCTGCCATCGTCGTGTTCGCCCAGGAACTGGTGCCCGGCAACGTCGGCATGATCGCCGGGGTGTTCTTCGGCCTGATGTTCGGCTTCGGCGGCATCGGCGCGGCGCTGCTGGGGCACCTGGCGGACATTCACGGCATCGAGTACGTGTACACCCTGTGCTCGTTCCTGCCGCTGTTCGGCATCCTGACGATATTGCTGCCTAATACGCGCAAAGCCTGACCCACGAAAAGGCCCGCGCGATGCGGGCCTTTTCGTAGCCGCAGCCGCCAGGCTGCGCAGGGCGTGTGCCACGGTGAAGATCTGCAGCGTACACGAGGGCCAGCGCCGCCTGCCGGCAGCGGCTACGGGGTGCGTGTCGGGTCGCAAATGGCGCGATTATTTTGAATCGCGCCACAATCGCGCCACGCCTCCCGAACAATCGCGCCACCTAGCACCGGACCTGTAGCCGCAGCCGCCAGGCTGCGCAGGGCGTGTGCCACGGTGAAGATCTGCAGCGTGCACGAGGGCCAGCGCAGCCTGGCGGCAGCGGCTACGGGGTGCGTGTCGGGGCGCAAATGGCGCGATTATTTTGAATCGCGCCACAATCGCGCCACGCCTCCCGAGCAACCGCGCCACCTACCACCGGGCCTGTAGCCGCTGCCGCCAGGCTGCGCAGGGCGTGTGCCACGGTGAAGATCTGCAGCGTGCACGAGGGCCAGCGCAGCCTGGCGGCAGCGGCTACGGGGTGCGTGTGGGGGCGCAAATGGCGCGATTATTTTGAATCGCGCCACAATCGCGCCACGCCGCCCGAACAACCGCGCCACCGACCACCGGACCTGTAGCCGCTGCCGGCAGGCTGCGCAGGGCGTGTGCCTCGGTGAAGATCTCCAGCGTGCACGAGGGCCAGCGCAGCCTGGCGGCAGCGGTTGCAAGGTTTACGTTGTCAGGTTCAACACCGGCGCCGGCACCCGCGCAAACCACCGGCTCGCCTGCTCGTACGCATGCGCCAGTTGCAGCACCGCGAAGTCGGCCTGGTGGCGGCCGATGATCTGCATGCCCATGGGCAGGCCCTGGGCGTTGAAGCCCACCTGCACGTTGGCCACCGGGCAGCCGCTGAGGGTGCCGGGGATGACGACTTCCATCCAGCGGTGGTAGGTGTCCATGCTGCGCCCGGCCACTTCGGCGGGCCAGTGCTGGCGCTTGTCGAACGGGAAGACCTGGGCGCTGGGCAGCAGCAGGTAGTCGTAGCGTTCGAACAGCGCGTTGATGGCGCGGTACCAGTCGGTGCGGGTGACGCCGGCCTGGTGCACGGCGCTGGCGCTCAGGGCCAGGCCGTTTTCCACTTCCCATTGGGCTTCGGGCTTGAGCTGCGGGCGCTTGGCCGGGTCATGGTAGGCCTTGCCCAGGGAGCCTGCCACGGTCCAGTGGCGCAGGGTGCGCCAGCAGTCCCACAGGCGTTCCGGGCTGAAGCCCAGGTCGGCGTGTTCCACGCTGCAGCCCAGCGCCTGGAAGTCGCCCAGGGCCTTTTCGCACAGGGCGGTGACGCCATGCTCCATGGGCAGGTAGCCGCCGAAGTCGCCCAGCCAGCCCAGCCGGGTGCCCTTGAAGTCTCGGGCCAGGGGCGCGGCGAATTCGCTGCCGTCGCCGGCCAGCGACAGCGGCGCCCGCGGGTCATGGCCGGCCTGCACCGACAGCAGCAGGGCGGTGTCGCGCACGGTGCGGCCCATGGGGCCCTCGTAGCCCAGCTGGTCGAAGAACAGGTCAGCGGCGTCGTCGAAAGGCACGCGGCCCTGGGACGGGCGGAAACCGATGATGTTGTTGAAGGCCGCCGGGTTGCGCAGCGAGCCCATCATGTCGCTGCCATCGGCCACCGGCACCAGGTGCAGGGCCAGGGCAGCAGCGGCGCCACCGCTGCTGCCGCCGGCGGTCTTTTCGGGGGCGAAGGCGCAGCCGGTGGCGCCGAACAGCGGGTTGTAGCTTTGCGAACCGAGGCCGAATTCCGGCGTGTTGGTCTTGCCGATGATGATCGCGCCGGCGGCCTTGATGCGCGCCACCATGATGCCGTCGCGCTCGGGAATGAAGTCGCGGTACAGCGGCGAGCCCAGGGTGGTGGCAATGCCCTGGGTCAGCGACAGGTCCTTGATGGCGTGGGGCAGGCCGTGCATCCAGCCCAGGTAGACGCCCTGGGCCAGTTGCGCGTCGCGCTCGTCGGCCTGGGCCAGCAACCGTTCGGCCGGTTGCAGGCTGACCAGGGCGTTGACCAGTGGGTTGAAGCGTTCGATGTGGGCCAGGTAGGCCTGCATCACCTCGCGGCAGGACACCTGGCGCAGGCGGATTCGTTCGGCAAGCTCATGGGCCGGCAGCAGCACCAGCTCGTTGACAGTCGGGGTGTTCATGGCAGCAACCTTGGTAACAGGAAAACAAACCCCGCCGTCCTGGCGGGGCAGGGGGGCATCAGCGCATCAGGTTGGTCCACAGCCGGTCGGCCAGGCGGATGGCGCCCTCGCCGCAGGTCTGGCTGAACACGACCTTGGTGCCGGCGGGAATGTGCAGCTCCGGCGCATCCTTCAGGCTGGCGTCGAGGAAGGGTTCCACGCCCTTGATCGGGCTCTGGTGCTTGAGGAAGTTCTGGGTGATGGCGGCATTTTCAGGCTGGCTGAGGAAGGCGATGAACTTGCGCGCGTTGTCCGGGTGCTGGCTGCCCTTGGGGATGACCATGTTGTCCACCCAGGCCATCACGCCCTGCTTGGGGTACAGGTAGGCCAGGCTCGGTTTCATCTCGCGGGCGCGCATGGCCGAGCCACCCCAGAACATCGACATGTCGACTTCACCCGCGGCCAGGTTCTCGCGAATCGAGCCGGCCTTGGAGCTGTAGGTCTTCACGAACGGCTTCTGCGCCTTGAGCAGCGCCAGCACCTGCTGCATCTGCTTGGGGTCTTCGCTGCACAGCGGAATGTTCAGGTACAGGCTGGCGGTGTCGATCACCTCGCTGGAGGAATCGAACATGTTGATGCGCCCCTGCAGCTCGGCCGGTGGGTGGTACAGCACGTCATAGCTGTCCAGCGGGCCTTTGTAGCGCGCGGTGTCGAGGACCACGCTGGTGGTGCCCCAGATGAACGGCATGGCGTAGGCACCGTCCGGGTCCCAGGTGGGATTCTTCAGGTTGTCCACCACGTTGGCGTAGTACGGCTGCTTGGCCGGGTCGAAGCGCTCCAGCAGCTGTTCCTTGATCAGGATGGGCACGAACTGGTGCGACGGAATCGCCACGTCGTAGCCGCTGCCGCCCTGTTTCAGCTTGGCCAGCAGGGTCTCGTTGGAATCGTAGGAATCCACGGTCACCTTGATGCCGGTTTCCTTCTCGAACTTGTTGAGAATCTCCGGCGAAAAGTAGCCGCTCCAGCTCACCACGTTCAACTGCTCCGCCGCCTGCGCGGTGCCGGCCAGGCCCAGCGCCAGCGACATCCCTACGGTGGTCATCAACGTCTTCATGCAAAACCCCCACGGTTGGACAAAAGGCTCAGGCTTTCTTTTTGCCGAGCAGATAGGAAAGGCTGACGAACAGCACCGACACGCCGAGGATCAGCGTGGAAACCGCGTTCACGTCTGGCGTCACGCCCATGCGCAGCAGGCCAAAGATGAAGATCGGCAAGGTAGTGGTCCCCGCCTGCGAGACCATCATCGAGATCACGAAGTTATCCAGCGAGACGATGAACGCCAGCATCAGGCCGCTGACGATGCCCGGCATCAGCAGCGGCAGCGTGACCTTGGTGAAGATCCGCCAGGCGCCGGCGTACAGGTCGGCGGCGGCGTGCTCCAGCGACAGGTCCATGTCGTTGAGCCGCGCGCGGATGGGCAGGTAGGCGAAGGGAATGCAGAACACCGTGTGGGCGATGATCAGGTTGCCGTAGCCCAGCGACACTCCCAGCGACGAGAACAGCGCCAGGGTAGCGACGCCGACGACGATTTCCGGCAGCACCAGCGGCAGCATGATCGCGCCCATGGACAGCTGCATGCCCTTGAACTTCGCCCCGCGCGAGGTGCCCAGCGCCGCCAGGGTGGCGATCACCGTGGCGATCACGCTGGCGCAGCAGGCAATCAGCAGGCTGTTGCCGGCGGCGCTGCGCAGGGCCTGGTTGGCGAAGGCGGCGCGGTACCAGTCCAGGCTCAGGCCGGTCCACACAGTGGCGGACTGGTTGGCGTTGAACGAGAACACCACCAGCACCACGATGGGCGCGTACAGGTACAGGTAGAACAAAAAGCTGAAGCCGCCGAAGCCGGGGAAGTCCTGCACCCCCAGCCGGCCACGGGTTAGTAGGCGCAGCATCACAGGCCTCCTTGGGCAACGCGCTGGCGTTCGGCGCGCAGGGCGTACAGGGTCAACACCAGCATCACGGCCGCCATCAGCACCAGCGACAGCGCGGCGCCGAACGGCCAGTTGCGGGCGTCGCTGAACTGGCGAAAGATCAGGTTGCCGAGCATCAGCTTCGTGCCGCCGCCCAGCAGTTCCGGGGCAATCATGGCACCCAGGCACGGCACGAAGGTGAGGATGGCGCCGGCCATGATGCCGGGCCTGGCGATGGGCAACACCACCTTGCGCAGGGTGCGCCACTTGCCGGCGTACAGGTCTTGCGCGGCCTCCAGCAGGCGAATGTCCATCTTCTCCAGGGTGGCGTAGATGGGCAGCACCACGAACGGCGCGTAGGTGTAGACCAGCCCCAGCAGCACGGCGCCGTCGGTGTACAGCAGCGGCAGCGGCTGCTTGATCAGGCCCAGGCCCATCAGGCTGTTGTTGATCACACCGCTGTCGCGCAGCAGCAGAATCCAGGCGTAGGTGCGGATCAGCAGGTTGGCCCAGAACGGCACGGTGATCAGGAAAATCAGCAGGCCGCGGCGCTGGGGCGGCTGCATGGCCAGCCACACGGCCACGGGGAAGCCGATCAGCAGGGTGATCAGCGTGGTCAGCCCGGCGATGCCGATGGAGCGCAGGGCGATCATCAGGTAGGCGTCGGTGAAGGCCAGGCTGTCGTCCATCTGCCGTTCGAACAGCAGGGAAATGTAGGCCTCGGTGCTGAAGTGATGATCGACCCCGCCATAGGGGTTGGCCTGCATCAGCGAGTAGGCCATCACGATCAGGATCGGCACCACCAGGAACAGGCCGATGGCGGTCAGCGCCGGGCTCACGCCCAGCACGTTGCCCAGCGCCTTGCGGCGCAGCAGGGCGCTGGGGCGGGGCAGCACAGTGGTTGTGTCCATGTTGCCTCCTCAGTCCACCAGCACGCTGGCGCTGTTGTTTTCCAGCAGCAGGCCGGCGCGGCCGCCCAGGGCAAAGCGCTGGCCGCCGCTGTTGGGCACGCGCACGGTCAGGCGCTGGCCGCCGGTGAGGCGCACCTGGTACTGCAGGTCGGTGCCCAGGTAAATCTGCTGCTCCACGGTGCAGTCCATGGCGCCCTGGCGGGGCAGCTCGATCAGTTGCAGGCGCTCGGGGCGGATCGACAGGTTGACGCTGGCGCCCACCCGCAGGCCCTCGTGCACCGGCGCGGTGACGGCGGCGCCGCCTGGGGTCTGGTACAGCGCGCTGGTGCCGTCGATGCGGCTGACCACCGCCGGAATCAGGTTGGTCTCGCCAATGAAGTCAGCGACGAAGCGGTTGCGCGGGCGTTCGTAGATCTCGTCCGGGCGGCCCACCTGCTGCACCTCGCCCTCGCTGAGCACGGCGATGCGGTCGGACATGGTCAGGGCTTCTTCCTGGTCATGGGTGACGAAGATGAAGGTGATGCCGGTGCGCGCCTGGATGGCCTTGAGTTCTTCGCGCATGGCCTGGCGCAGCTTCAGGTCCAGGGCCGACAACGGTTCGTCCAGCAACAGCACCTTGGGGTGCGGCGCCAGCGCCCGGGCCAGGGCTACCCGTTGCTGCTGGCCGCCGGACAGCTGCGCGGGGCGGCGCTCGGCGAAGCGCTCCATCTGTACCAGCGCCAGCATTTCACGCACCCGTTCGGCCACCTGCGGTTTGCCCAGGCGCTTGCCCATGGGGTGCGATTCCAGGCCGAAGGCCAGGTTCTGGGCGATGCTCATGTGCGGGAACAGCGCGTAGTGCTGGAACACGGTGTTCACGGGGCGCTGGTGGGGCGGGCGGTCGGCGATGTTTTCGCCGTACAGCTGGATCTCGCCGCGGGTGGGAAACTCGAAGCCGGCGATCATCCGCAGCAGGGTGGTCTTGCCGCAGCCCGAGGGGCCGAGCTGGGTGAAGAATTCGTTGTCGCGGATGTCCAGGTCAACGTGCTTCAGGGCCACGGGCCCGGTGTCCGGGTCGCCGTAGACCTTGCGTACCGAACGGATGGAAACAGCCAGCATCTGTAGCGAATGCAGGGCGCTCATGCAGTACCTCCGATTCCCCCATCGAGCCCTTTCCAGCAGGCGGCCAAGTGCACCGTATGCAGCCCGGGACGATGGAATATTGTTGTTTTGGCAGGAGTAGAGAGTCGTGATACCGGCCGCTTGGCAGGGCCGTTGTTGTTCTGCGTTGGCCTGATTATCAGCGAGGGATTGCCGGGGCGAAAGATCAATTTTAACATAGGTGGTGTTAAATAATTTAACAGCGCGCGAGGCCGGAAACGTCATGTCCAACCTGCATCTGCCACCCCTCAACGCCATCCGCGCCTTCGATGCCGCCGCGCGCCTGGGCAGCTACGTGGAGGCTGCCAAGGCCCTGCACGTGACCCAGCCGGCGGTGGGCCGGCACGTCAAGCTGCTGGAAGACTGGCTGGGCGTGCAGCTGTTCGAGCGCACCTCGCGGGGCGTGGTGCTGACGCCGGGTGGGCGCAAGTATCACCAGAAGATCTCCCGTGCCCTGCAGCAGATCATCGAGGCCGGCGAGGCCCTGCAGCCCCACGCCAGCGAGCGCTGGCTGCGCATCATGGTGGTGCCGGGCCTGGCCAAGCGCTGGCTGACGCCGCGCATCGAGACCCTGCGCCACCTGCGCCCGGGCTTGAAGGTGGCCATCGAGCCCAACTCCACCTTCACCGAGGTGGACGCGCGCACCGCCGACCTGGGCATCGTCTACGGCATGCCCGGGCAGTACGCCAACAGCCGCGCCACGCTGATCTGCCCGCGGGTGTTCCCCATCTGCACGCCCAAGTACCTGGCCAGCATCAAGCCCATCCGCCGGGTGCAGGACCTGATGAAGCTGGACCTCATCCACTTCGACGACGGCGAGTGGTGGAACATGTGGTTCAAGGCCCTGGGCATCGACGCCCAGCTGTCGTCGGACGTGCTCTACGTCAGCAACGACCACGCCCTGGCCGTGGCCGAGAGCGGGCAGGGCATAGCCCTGGCGAACGAAGTACTGGTGCGCGACGAGCTGGCGGCCGGCACGCTGGTGCGGGCGATCGACGTGGAGGTGCCGCTGGAGAGCTACCAGCTGCTGACGCCCAGCGGGCAGTTGTCGGCGGACGTGCAGTGGTTCGAGCAGTGGCTGGCGCAGGCGCTGCGCGAAGAGTTCGCCGGCGCCTTCGACGGCGCCGGCGCGTAGGCTTCAGCCTAGGGTGTTGAGGGTCTTGCGGCAGTGCACCAGAGCGTCGCGGATCATGAAGTTGACCAGCGTCGGCGACACCCCCAGTTCCAGAGCGATGTCTTTCTGCGACTGGCCATTGAGCCGGTACTGCTCGAAGGCGTAGCGGGTACGCGGGGGCAGGTCTTGCAGGGCCAGGGCCAGCTTGTCGAGGGTCTGGCGGTCTTCGTGCAGGGTTTCCGGGCTGGCGCCGGGCACGGCCACGCTCAGGCCTTCCTCTTCGCTGCACTTGTAGCGTTTTTCCAGCGCCTGGCGGCGATAGTGGTCGATGGCCAGGTTGCGCACCACGCGCATCAGGTAGCTGCTCTGGGACTGGATGCCCGGGCTTTCGCCGTTGCCGTTCATTTTCACGAAGGCATCCTGCACCACGTCTTCAGCCGACGCGCGACAGCCCAGGATGCGGGTGGCGGCGTTGATGAAGCGCTGGCGATGGGTCACGAACAGTTGCTGAAGAGCCGGCCTTGGCTCGATGCTGATTGTTTTAGGCATTTGACGTGTTGACCTATGCGGCAGTGCACATGGGGAAGCGGTAAAACTAATGTGATTGATAATCTTTATCAAATGATTTCTGCTCGCGTCTCATGATTTTTTCTTCTATGACACAATTGCCATCACTCCCTCCCCACCCCCGTAGCAGCTGCCGCAGGCTGCGTCCGGGGCCTCCGCGAGCTACTTGGAACTACACGGCGCCCGTGACGCGGCCTGTGGCCGCTGCTACAGGGACATCGCCAACCGCCGTAGCAGCCGCCGCAGGCGGCGTCGGGGGGCACCGCGTTTTTGCCTGGCTCTGCGCGGCGCCCATGACGCCGCCTGCCTGTGGCGCTTTGCCGCACAATTGTCTGTGCGCGCCGCGAGTTGGTTATACTTGCAACGATCTGCCTGGAGCGCTCATCAGGAGAGCTCATGCTCGCCCCATCTATGCCGTTGTCCGCTACACGCCAGAACCTCTGGCGCCTGACTTTTATTCGTTTCCTGGTGCTGGCCGCGCAAGCCGGCTCGGTGGGCTTCGCCTACCTGACGCACCTGTTGCCGCTGCCCTGGCTGCAGCTCAGCGCCACCCTGGCGGTGTCGTTGCTGCTGTGCACCGTGACCGCGTTGCGCGTGCGCGCCTCGCTGCCGGTGACCGAGCAGGAATACGCCCTGCAACTGACCTGCGACCTGCTGCTGCACAGCGCGTTGTTGTATTACTCGGGCGGGTCCACCAACCCCTTCGTGTCGTACTACCTGGTGCCGCTGACCATTGCCGCGGTGACGCTGCCGTGGCTGTATTCGGTGATCCTGTCGGGTATCGCCCTGGCCTGCTACTCGGTGCTGCTGGTGCGTTTCTATCCGCTGCCAACGCTGCCGATCGCCCGGGAAAACCTGCAGAACTACGGCATGTGGCTAAGTTTTGCCCTGGCCGCCGGGGTCATCACCTTCTTTGCCGCGAAAATGGCCGAGGAGCTGCGCCGCCAGGAGCAGATGCGCGCCCAGCGCCGCGAGGAAGGCCTGCGCGACCAGCAACTGCTGGCCGTGGCCACGGAAGCCGCCGGTGCCGCCCATGAACTGGGCACGCCGTTGGCGACCATGAGCGTGCTGCTCAAGGAAATGCGCCAGGACCACCACGACCCGGCGCTGCAGGAGGACCTGTCGGTGCTGCAGGACCAGGTCAAGCTGTGCAAGGAAACCCTGCAACAACTGGTGCGCGCCGCCGAGGCCAACCGCCGCATGGCGGTGATGGAACAGCCGGTGACGGCCTGGCTGGACGAGGCGCTGAACCGCTGGCACCTGATGCGCCCCGAAGCCACCTACCGCTTCCAGCGCCTGGGCCAGGGCGAGGTGCCGGAGCTGGCGCCGCCGCCAGACCTGACCCAGGCGCTGCTGAACCTGCTGAACAACGCCGCCGATGCCTGCGCCGAAGGCCTGGAAGTGCACCTGGACTGGAACGCTGAAGATATCTTCATCGTGATTCGCGACCACGGCCCGGGCGTGCCTCTGGCTATCGCCGAGCAAATCGGCAAACCTTTCTTTACTACCAAGGGCAAGGGCTTCGGCCTTGGCCTGTTTTTGAGCAAGGCCAGCGTGACACGCGCAGGCGGCTCGGTAAAACTCTATAGTCATGAGCAGGGCGGTACACTCACAGAGTTGCGCCTGCCCCGTGACGCCCGAGGAGACAGACATGAGTGATGAAAACCAGGTCGAAAGCGAAGAGCTGCCGCATCTGTTGCTGGTCGACGACGATTCGACCTTTACCCGCGTGATGGCCCGCGCCATGGCGCGCCGCGGCTTCCGCGTGACCACCGCCGCCAGCGCCGACGAAGGCCTGAAGCTGGCCCAGGAAGACCTGCCGGACTACGCGGCCCTGGACCTGAAGATGGAAGGTGACTCGGGCCTGGTGCTGCTGCCCAAGCTGCTGGAGCTGGACCCGGAGATGCGCGTGGTGATCCTCACCGGTTACTCGAGCATCGCCACTGCGGTCGAGGCCATCAAGCGCGGCGCCTGCAACTACCTGTGCAAGCCGGCCGACGCCGACGACGTGCTGGCAGCCCTGCTGTCCGAACACGCTGACCTGGATACCCTGGTGCCGGAAAACCCGATGTCGGTGGACCGCCTGCAGTGGGAACACATCCAGCGCGTGCTCACCGAGCACGAAGGCAACATCTCCGCCACTGCCCGCGCCCTGGGCATGCACCGGCGCACCCTGCAGCGCAAACTTCAGAAGCGCCCGGTTCGTCGCTGAGTCGCCGAACCCATGAGTCTTTTTTCCGCGCGGGTGGATCGGGATCGATCTGCCCTGCGTGGCCTCCTACCGTCGAGCCTGTCCAATGAATCAGAACGCTGAATATTCCGCGGTCAACGATGCCGTGCGTGGTCATTTTTTTCGAAGGGTATGGCAGCTGATCTGGCCCTACTGGCGCAGTGAAGAGAAGGGCAAGGCCTGGCTGTTGCTGATCTCGGTGATCGGCCTGTCATTGTTCAGTGTGGGTATCTCGGTGTGGCTGAACAGCTGGTACCGCGACTTCTACAACGCGTTGCAGAAGAAGGACTTTGCTGCCTTCACCCATTTGATCCTGTATTTCTGCTGCATCGCCGCCGTGGCGATCCTGGGCGCCGTTTATCGCCTTTACCTGACGCAGATGCTGACCATCCGCTGGCGCCGGTGGCTGACGGACAAACATTTCAAGCGCTGGCTCGACAGCAAGAACTATTACCAGATGGAGCAGGGCGGCTACACCGACAACCCTGACCAGCGCATTAGCGAAGACCTCAACAACTTCACCTCCGACACCCTCAGCCTGTTTATCGGCCTGCTGCGCACAGTGGTCAGCCTGGTGTCGTTCTCGGTCATTCTGTGGGGCGTTTCCGGCAGCATCGAGGTTTTCGGCATCACCATCCCCGGCTACATGTTCTGGTGTGCGCTGGTGTACGCGGTGGTCGCCAGTGTGCTGACGCGCATCATCGGCAGCAGCTTGATCCCGCTGAACAACCAGCAACAACGCTTCGAGGCCGACTTCCGTTTCTCGCTCATTCGGCTGCGCGAAAACGCTGAAAGCATTGCGCTGTACAACGGCGAGCCAAACGAGAAAGAGCGCCTGACCACCCGCTTCGGCAAGATTTGGGGCAACTACTGGGCCTTGATGAAGGTAACCAAGCGCCTGACGTTCTTCACCGCCGGCTACAGCCAGGCCGCGGTGATTTTCCCGTTCGTGGTGGCGGCGCCGCGCTACTTCGCCGGCAAGATCGAACTGGGCGAACTGATGCAGATCAACTCGGCGTTTGGCAACGTCCAGGGCGACATGAGCTGGTTCATCGACAACTACACCACCATCGTCGGCTGGAAAGCGACCTGTGATCGTCTCAACAGCTTCCGCCAGGCAATGCTCGACAATGAACAGCGGCCGCCGGCCATTGCCATCGACGAGCAGGGGGAGGCAGTCAGCGTCGATAACCTTAGCCTCGACCTGGCCGATGGCCGGCACTTGCTCAGCGGTGCGAGCCTGGCGGTGGTGGCGGGCGATCGCGTGCTGCTCAGCGGCCGCTCGGGCAGCGGCAAGAGTACTTTGCTGCGTGCCATGGGCCGCCTGTGGCCTACCGGGCACGGGCATATTCGCCTGCCGCAGGGGCGTGCGTTGTTCCTGCCGCAAAAGCCTTATCTGCCCATTGGTACCCTGCGCGACGCGCTGAGTTATCCACAGCCCGGCGACAGCTACAGCGAAGATCGCTACGGGCATGTGTTGCAGGCTTGCCGGCTTCCTCACCTGATCGCTCGCCTGGACGAAGGCAACCACTGGCAGCGCCTGCTCTCGCCCGGCGAGCAGCAGCGCGTGGCCTTTGCCCGCGCCATGCTCTACGCGCCCAAGTGGCTGTACATGGATGAGGCGACGTCGGCCATGGACGAGGAAGACGAAGCGGCGCTGTATCAGGGCCTGATCGAGCAGCTGCCAGGCTTGAGCATCATCAGCGTTGGCCACCGCAGCACGCTCAAGCGCTTCCATTCGCGCCACGTGCGCATCGAGGGCGGACATCTGGTGAATCAAATCACCGGGGCACCGACTGCGGTGTAATGTGGTCGTACGACTGGAATGCGCTATGATGCGCCTATAAACGTGATCTCGAGATAAGAAGTTCGCCATGGAAACGCCAATCGCCCCGCCTCGCGGCCGTCGCAAACCTCGCAGCCTTGCCCAGGAACTGGTCACCGTGCTGACCGAGCGCATCCTCAAGGGTGAGCTCAAGCGTGGCGACAAGTTGCCCACCGAGTCGGCGATCATGCAAGAGCAGGGCGTCAGCCGCACCGTGGTGCGCGAGGCTATCTCGCGTTTGCAGGCAGCAGGGCAGGTGGAAACCCGCCATGGCATCGGCACCTTCGTGCTCGACACGCCCAGCCCCAGCGGCTTCCGTATCGACCCGGCGACCATCGTCACCCTGCGTGACGTGCTCGCCGTGCTCGAATTGCGCATCAGCCTGGAAGTGGAATCGGCTGGCCTGGCCGCCCAGCGTCGCTCGCCCGAGCAGCTGGCCGCCATGCGCGCGGCCCTGGATGCGCTGGCCGAAAGCGCCGCGCACGCCTCGGACGCCGTGGCCTCGGACTTCCAGTTCCACCTGCAGATTGCCCTGTCCACGGGCAACCGTTACTTCACCGACATCATGACCCACCTGGGCACCAGCATCATTCCGCGCACGCGGTTGAACTCGGCGCGCCTGGCCCATGATGACCAGCAGCACTACATGAACCGCTTGAGCCGCGAGCACGAGGAAATCTACGAGGCCATCGCCCGCCAGGATTCCGATGCCGCCCGCGCGGCCATGCGCCTGCACCTCACCAACAGCCGCGAGCGGCTGCGCCAGGCCCACGAAGAGGCCCAGGCAACCGCCTGATCCGTTGGGCCACCGGACGCGGGGGGGGGGGGGGGGGGGGGGGGGGGGGGGGCGGGGGGGGCGGCGCCGGCGGCCGCCCCGGGGCGGGGCCCCCCGCGTCTTCCGTGGGGCCACCGGCCGGGGCGTTGCGGCCGCTGCTACATCGGTTCCGCGTAGCAGCGGCCGCAGGCCGCGTCCCGGTGCTCCCCCAAAATCCCGACTTTGCGCATTTCGTCGCCCAGCCTATTGAGCATTCATAATTTCAGTTGTACGATGACGTACGACATCAGCGAAGGCTGAGCGCACATTCCACGCAAACCAGGGTGTTCGAATAATGAATCCACAAGAACTGAAGTCCATCCTCTCCGCCGGCCTGCTGTCTTTCCCGGTGACCGATTTCAATGCCCAGGGCGACTTCGATCGCGCTGGCTACATCAAGCGCCTGGAGTGGCTGGCCCCGTACGGCGCCAGCGCGCTGTTCGCCGCCGGCGGTACCGGTGAATTCTTCTCCCTGGCTGCCAGCGAGTACTCGCAAGTCATCAAGACTGCCGTCGACACCTGCGCCCGTAGCGTGCCAATCCTCGCCGGCGTCGGTGGTGCCACCCGCCAGGCCATCGAATACGCACAGGAAGCCGAACGCCTGGGCGCCAAGGGCCTGCTGCTGCTGCCGCACTACCTGACCGAAGCCAGCCAGGACGGCGTTGCCGCCCACGTGGAAGCGGTGTGCAAGTCGGTGAACATCGGCGTCATCGTCTACAACCGCAACGTCTGCCGCCTGAACGCCGTGCAGCTGGAACGCCTGGCTGAACGCTGCCCGAACCTGATCGGTTACAAGGACGGCCTGGGTGACATCGAACTGATGGTGTCGATCCGCCGTCGCCTGGGCGACCGCTTCAGCTACCTGGGTGGCCTGCCGACCGCCGAAGTCTACGCCGCGGCCTACAAGGCCCTGGGCGTGCCGGTGTACTCGTCCGCAGTGTTCAACTTCATCCCGAAAACCGCGATGGACTTCTACCACGCCATTGCCAAGGAAGATCACGCCACCGTCGGCAAGATCATCGATGACTTCTTCCTGCCCTACCTGGACATCCGCAACCGCAAGGCCGGCTACGCCGTGAGCATCGTCAAGGCAGGCGCCAAGATCGCCGGCTACGACGCAGGCCCGGTGCGCACCCCGCTGACCGACCTGACCGGCGAAGAGTACGAAATGCTGGCAGCCCTGATGGACAAGATGGGCCCGCAGTAAGCTTTACCGCACCTGCCCACCGCCGAGGGAGTCGGCGGCGGGCAGGGGCAACAAGCGTGGCGCCAGCCTGACGTCCCCGCTGATACAGTATGTGAAACACCCGCGTTAAAAAAAATAATCAGTGGGAGTACACCTTCATGCAAGCCGCCAAGCAGACGCACGTCCGCTATTTGATCCTGCTCATGCTCTTTGTGGTGACCACGATCAACTACGCCGACCGTGCGACCATCGCTATTGCCGGTTCCAGCCTGCAAAAAAGCCTCGGCATCGACGCCGTCACCCTGGGTTTCATCTTCTCCGCGTTCGGTTGGGCCTACGTGGCCGGGCAAATTCCCGGTGGCTGGCTGCTGGACCGCTTCGGCTCGAAGAAGGTCTACGCCCTGAGCATTTTCACCTGGTCGGCGTTCACCGTGCTGCAAGGCTTCGTCGGTGATTTTGGCGTGTCCACGGCCGTGGTCGCGCTGTTCATGCTGCGTTTCCTGGTGGGCCTGGCCGAAGCGCCGTCGTTCCCCGGCAACGCGCGCATCGTCGCCGCCTGGTTCCCCACCGCCGAACGTGGCACTGCGTCGGCGATCTTCAACTCCGCGCAATATTTCGCCACCGTGCTGTTCGCGCCGCTGATGGGCTGGATTGTCTTCACCTTCGGCTGGCAGCACGTGTTCATGATCATGGGCGGCATCGGCATCGCCTTCTCGCTGGTGTGGCTGAAAGTTATCCACAGCCCGCGCCAGCACCCGATGATCAACAAGGCCGAACTCGAACACATCGCCAGCAACGGCGGCATGGTCGACATGGACGACAAGCCCCAGGGCAAGCGCGAAGGCCCCAAGTGGGACTATGTGCGCCAGCTGCTCACCAACCGCATGATGCTGGGCGTGTACCTGGGCCAGTACTGCATCAACGGCATCACCTATTTCTTCCTGACCTGGTTCCCGGTGTACCTGGTACAGGAGCGCGGCATGACCATCCTCAAGGCCGGTTTCATCGCTTCGCTGCCGGCCATCTGCGGCTTTATCGGCGGCGTGCTGGGCGGCATCATTTCCGACTGGCTGCTGCGCCGTGGCCACTCCCTGACCTTCGCCCGCAAGGCGCCGATCATTGGCGGCCTGTTGCTGTCGACCACCATCGTGGCGTGCAACTATGTGGACATCGAGTGGATGGTGGTGGGCTTCATGGCCCTGGCGTTCTTCGGCAAGGGCGTAGGCGCGCTAGGCTGGGCCGTGGTGTCCGACACCTCGCCCAAGCAGATCGCCGGCCTGAGCGGTGGCCTGTTCAACATGTTCGGCAACATTGCCTCGATCACCACGCCGATCGTCATCGGCTACATCATCAGCACCACCGGCTCGTTCAAATGGGCCCTGGTGTTCGTCGGCGCCAACGCGCTGGTGGCGGTGATCAGCTACCTGGTGATTGTCGGCCAGATCAAACGGGTCGAGCTGACCGAGCCGCCGAGCAAAGGCTCGCGCAAGCCGGTAGAACAGCTGTCCCCAGCCAAAATTTGAGGAGCGCGTTTCATGCAGTTAATTGAGCACGCTGACTCGCCGCGGGTGATTCGCCTGCACGAGCGCGACAACGTTGTGGTGATCGTCAACGACCAGGGCGTGCCGGAAGGCACCGAACTGCCGGGTGGCCTGATCACCCTGGAACACGTACCGCAAAGCCACAAGGTCAACCTGGTGGACATCGCCGAGGGCGGCGAAGTGATTCGCTACGGCCAGGTGATCGGCTACGCCTTGAAGCCCATCCCGCGCGGCACCTGGGTGCGCGAAGACCTGCTGCGCATGCCAACGGCGCCGGCGCTGGACAGCCTGCCCATGTCCGACAAGGTGCCGCAGGCGCTGCCGCCGCTGGAAGGCTTCACCTTCGAAGGCTACCGCAACGCCGATGGCACGGTGGGCACGCGCAACATCCTCGGCATCACCACCACTGTGCAATGCGTGACCGGGGTGCTGGACCATGCGGTGAAGCGCATTCGCGACGAACTACTGCCCAAATACCCCCATGTGGATGACGTGGTGGCCATTACCCACAGCTACGGCTGCGGCGTGGCCATTACTGCCACCGACGCCTACATCCCGATTCGCACCGTGCGCAACCTGGCGCGCAACCCCAACCTGGGGGGCGAAGCCCTGGTGATCAGCCTGGGCTGCGAGAAGCTGCAGGCCGGGCAGGTGATGCACGAAGGCGATGCTTCCGTGGACCTCAGCGAGCCCTGGCTGTACCGCCTGCAGGACGCCAGCCACGGCTTCGGCGAGATGATCGAGCAGATCATGGAGTTGGCCGAGACGCGCCTGAAGAAACTCAACGAGCGCCGCCGCGAGACCGTGCCGGCCAGCGAGCTGATCCTGGGCATGCAATGCGGCGGCAGCGACGCCTTCTCCGGCATCACCGCCAACCCGGCGCTGGGTTACGCCAGCGACCTGCTGCTGCGCGCCGGCGCCACGGTGATGTTCTCGGAAGTGACCGAGGTGCGCGACGCCATCTATCTGCTGACCTCGCGCGCCGAAACCCCGGCGGTGGCCGATGCGCTGGTGCGCGAGATGGACTGGTACGACCGCTACCTGGCCAAGGGCGAGGCCGACCGCAGCGCCAACACCACGCCGGGCAACAAGAAGGGCGGGTTGTCGAACATTGTCGAGAAGTCGTTGGGTTCGATCGTGAAATCCGGCAACAGCGCGATCAACGCGGTGGTCGGGCCGGGCGAGCGGGTGCAGCGCAAGGGCCTGATCTTCTGCGCCACGCCGGCCAGCGACTTTGTCTGCGGCACCTTGCAACTGGCGGCGGGCATGAACCTGCACGTGTTCACCACCGGCCGCGGCACGCCGTACGGCCTGGCCATGGCGCCGGTGGTGAAGGTGTCGACCCGTACCGAACTGGCCCAGCGCTGGCCGGACCTGATCGACGTCGACGCCGGGCGCATTGCCACCGGCCGGGCCAGCATCGAGGACCTGGGCTGGGAGCTGTTCCACTACTACCTGGACGTGGCTAGCGGCAAGGAACAGACCTGGGCCGAGAAGCACAAACTGCACAATGACATCGTGCTGTTCAACCCGGCGCCGATTACCTGAAATCGGGACGCGGGCTGGGGGCCCCGCGGGGGGGGGTTGTGGGGCGGCCCCCCGGC
>NZ_JBWGIG010000005.1:58269-243501 GCF_056312595.1 Pseudomonas sp. GYB4201
AACTCGGGCCGCGGGCGGGGCGCCATTCTAGGGTTTCTGTAGCAGCGGCCGCAGGCCGCGTCACGGACGATTGATTTTCACATCAACAGCCCCGCAGGCCTTATCATTGGCCCCCTAACAACGGGCAATCAGGTTCCCTTGGCATGCTGGCCATCTTCATACAGACGCTGAACATCACCGCACCGGTGTTCGCGATGCTGTTTCTCGGTGTGTTCCTCAAGCGCATCGACTGGATCAACGACAACTTCATTCATATCGCCTCGGCCCTGGTGTTCAACGTCTGCATGCCGGCGCTGCTGTTCCTGGGCATCTATCACGCCGACCTGCACGCGGCCATGAAGCCGGGTTTGCTGCTGTATTTCGTGCTGGTGACCTTCGCCAGCTTCGCCGCCGCCTGGGGCATGGCCATCTGGCGCAGCCCGGTGCAAGACCGCGGCATCTATACCCAAGGTGCGTTTCGCGGCAACAACGGCGTGGTGGGCCTGGCGCTGGCGGCCAGCATGTACGGCGACTACGGCATCTCCCTGGGGGCGATCCTCGCGGGCCTGGTGATTCTGCTCTACAACAGCCTGTCGACCGTGGTGCTGGCCATCTACAGCCCCAACATCAAGTCCGACCCCTGGAGCATCTTCAAGAGCGTGCTGGCCAACCCGCTGATCATCAGCGTGCTGGCCGCCGCGCCCATGGCCTACCTGCAGATCAGCCTGCCCAACTGGCTGCTGGCCAGCGGCGACTACCTGGCGCAGATGACCCTGCCGCTGGCGCTGATCTGCATCGGCGGCACCCTGTCGCTGGCGGCGCTGCGCGAAAGCGGCAAGCTGGCCCTGAGCGCCAGCCTGGTGAAGATGGTCTGGCTGCCACTGTTCGGCACCCTGGGCGCCTGGCTGTGCGGCTTCCGGGGCGCGGAACTGGGCATCCTGTTCCTGTACATCGGCAGCCCCACTGCGGCGGCCAGCTATGTCATGGCCCGGGCGGCCAACGGCAACCATCAATTGGCTGCGGCCATCATCGTTATTACGACCGTTGGTGCTGCAATTACCACCAATATCGGCATTTTCCTATTGCAGTGGGGCGGCTGGATCTAGATCCTGTGCGCCTTTGCGCATGCCGTCATGCAGTCATCCGAGCTCAAGGAAGCTTCAATGGACCAACAATCGACGCCCACGGGCTTGCACCGGGGCCTCAAGAACCGCCATATCCAGCTGATCGCGCTGGGTGGTGCCATCGGCACCGGGCTGTTCCTGGGCATTGCCCAGACCATCAACATGGCCGGGCCGTCGGTGATCCTCGGCTACGCCATCGCCGGCCTGATGGCCTTCTTCATCATGCGCCAGCTGGGCGAGATGGTGGTGGACGAGCCGGTAGCCGGCAGCTTCAGCCACTTCGCCAGCCGCTACTGGGGTGGCATGGCGGGCTTTGTGTCGGGCTGGAACTACTGGGTGGTGTACGTGCTGGTGGGCATGGCCGAGCTGACGGCCGTGGGCATCTACGTGCAGTACTGGTGGCCGGGCGTGCCGACCTGGGTGTCGGCAGCGATCTTCTTCGTGCTGATCAACCTGATCAACCTTACCCAAGTGAAGGTGTTCGGCGAGATGGAGTTCTGGTTCTCGCTGGTCAAGGTGGCGGCGATCATCGCCATGATCGGCTTCGGTGCCTGGCTGCTGGCCAGTGGCAACGGTGGCCCTGACGCGGCCGTGGCCAACCTGTGGCAGCACGGCGGCTTCTTCCCCAACGGCATCGCCGGCCTGGCCATGGCCATGGCGGTGATCATGTTCTCGTTCGGCGGCCTGGAGCTGGTGGGCATCACTGCGGCCGAGGCCGATGACCCCAAGCGCAGCATCCCGCGCGCCACCAACCAGGTGATCTACCGCATCCTGCTGTTCTACGTGGGCGCGCTGGCGATCCTGCTGTCGCTGTACCCGTGGCAGAAAGTGGTGACTGGCGGCAGCCCGTTCGTGCTGATCTTCCACGCGCTGGACAGCAACATCGTCGCCACGCTGCTCAACGCCGTGGTGCTGACCGCCGCACTGTCTGTTTATAACAGCTGCGTGTACAGCAACAGCCGCATGCTGTTCGGCCTGGCCACCCAGGGCGATGCCCCCAAGGCGCTGCTCAAGGTCAACAAGCGTGGCGTGCCGCTGACGGCGCTGGGCGTGTCGGCCACCGCCACCGGCCTGTGCGTGCTGATCAACTACCTGATGCCCGGCCAGGCGTTCGGCCTGCTGATGGCCCTGGCCGTGGCGGCGCTGGTCATCAACTGGGTGATCATCAGCATCACCCACCTGATGTTCCGCAAGGCCAAGCGCCAGGCAGGTGAAGACACCTCGTTCAAAAGCTGGGGCTACCCGTTCACCAACTACCTGTGCCTGCTGTTCGTGGCCGGCATCGTGCTGGTGATGTGGCTGACGCCGGGCATTCGCATCTCGGTGATGCTGATGCCAGCCTGGGTCATCGTGCTGGTGCTGGCCTACCTCTTCAAGCGCCGCGCCAAGGCCTAGGCCGGCTGGTAGCTGTCGATGACTTCCTGCGCCGCACGGAAGGCATCGATGGCCGCCGGTACGCCGGCGTACACCGCGCAGTGCAGCAGCGCTTCGCGAATCTCCTCTACCGTACAGCCGTTGTTCAAGGCGCCACGCACGTGGCCCTTGAGCTCTTGCGGGCACTTGAGCGCGGTCAGCGCCGCCAGGGTGATCAGGCTGCGGGTTTTCAGCTCCAGGCCCGGGCGGTTCCACACGCTGCCCCAGGCGTGTTCGTTGACGAAGTCCTGCAGCGGCTGGGTGAACTCGGTGGCGTTGCCCAGGGCGCGGTCGACGAAGGCGTCCCCCATGACCTGGCGGCGCATCTCGACGCCAGGCTTGTTCTGGTTGTTGGCGGTCATCAGCTTCTCCTTTCTCAATGTTGCCGGCGCCAGGCAACCAGCGTGCTGACCAGCACGAACAGGCCCAGCACCGGCAGTACGTAGAACAGCATCAGGTGTTCCAGCCGGCCCGCCAGGGGCATGCCGGTGGTGAAAGTGATCACGTGCAGCCCGTAGGCGGCGAACAGCCCCAGCAGCACCAGGCCTTCGGCGCGGGTGATGCGGTAGCCCGAATAGAACAGCGGCAGGCACAGCACGGCCACGCCGAGCATCACCGGCAGGTCGAAGTCCAAGGCGTTGGGTGACACCGACAGCGGCGTGGGGGCGATGACGGCGGTCAGGCCCAGCACCCCCAGCAGGTTGAACAGGTTGCTGCCGATGACGTTGCCCACGGCAATCTCGCGTTCGCCACGAATGGCGGCGATCAGCGAGGTGGCCAGTTCCGGCAGCGAGGTGGACACAGCGACGATGGTCAGGCCGATGATGCGGTCGGAGAAGCCATAGTCGGTGGCCAGTTCAACCGCCGCGCCGAGGATCAGGTGGCCGCCCCACACCAGCAGGCCCAGGCCCGCCAGGGTCATGGCAGCGCTGCTCAGCCACGGTGGTGGGCCCTGGCGTTCCACGGCGTGGGTGTGCACCCGGGGCCGATGGTGGCGCCGGGACTGGCGCAGCAGCAGGGCGAAATAGCCGCCCAGGCCCACCAGCAGCACGGCGCCTTCCAGGCGGCCGAGGGTCTGGTTCAGGGCCATGGCGAACACCAGGGCGCTGGCGCTGATCATCAGCGGGATGTCCAGGCGCACCAGCTGGCGCGACACCCGCAGCGGGATGATCAGCGCGCACAGGCCCAGGGTCACCAGGATGTTGAAGATGTTGCTGCCGAAAACGCTGCCGACGGCAATGTCGGGCGCGTGGCTGAACGCTGCCTGCAGGCTGACGGCCATCTGCGGCGCGCTGCTGCCCAGGGCTACCACGCTGAGACCGATGATCAGCGGCCGCACCTTGAAGCTGGCGGCCAGGCGCACGGCGGCGCGCACCATCAGTTCGGCGCCGAGGATCAGCAGCACGAGGCCGCCAGCCAGTTGCAGCAGGCTGAAGACGGTAAAGGAGTCCAGGTCGAAAATGGTAAAGCTCCGGTTTGAGGCCTAGTCGCTCAGACTTTGTACCCGCACTTTGGCCGAACCGCTACCGATCATGCCCAATTGTTCTGCGGCGGCATGTGACAGGTCGATCAGGCGCCCGCGGGTGTGGGGGCCGCGGTCGTTGATGCGCACTTCGACCTTGCGGTTGTTGGCAAGGTTGGTCACCAGCACGCGCGTGCCGAAGGGCAGGCGGCGGTGGGCGGCGGTCATGGCGTGTTGGTCGAAACGCTCGCCGCTGGCGGTGCGCTTGCCCTGGTGCCTGGCGCCGTAGAAGCTGGCGGTGCCCGTTTCATCGTAGCCGCGGGGGTCGATGTCGTGGCTGGCGCAGCCGGCGAGGAGGGTGAGTAGCAGGAGGGGGGCGACCAGGCGCAGCATGCAGCAATCTCCAGGAATAGGTTGAGCCCCGTAGCAGCTGCCGCAGGCGGCGTCCGGCGTTTCACCGAGGTGATGCCGGACGCAGCCTGCGGCAGCTGCTACGGGGGCGCCATTCAGGAGCAGTGGTGCCCCCTTGGCGCATCAGCCTTCGAGTTTGCTTTTCAGCAATTCGTTCACCTGTTGCGGGTTGGCCTTGCCCTTGGAGGCTTTCATGGCCTGGCCCACGAAGAAGCCGAACATCTTGCCGCGCTTGGCTTCGTCGGCGGCGCGGTACTGTTCGACTTGCTCGGCGTTGGCGGCCAGCACTTCGTCCAGCACCTTCTCGATGGCGCCGCTGTCGGTGACCTGCTTCAGGCCGCGCGCCTCGATGATCTCGTCGGCGCTGCCTTCGCCATTGGCCATGGCTTCGAAGACCATTTTGGCGATCTTGCCGCTGATGGTGTTGTCCTTGATGCGCACCAGCATGCCGCCCAGTTGCTCGGCGCTGACCGGCGACTGCTCGATTTCCACGCCCAGTTTGTTCAGCAGGCTGCCCAGCTCGACCATGGTCCAGTTGGCGGCCAGCTTGGCGTCACCGCTCAGGCTCACCACTTGCTCGAAGTAGTCCGCCTGTTCGCGGCTGGAAGCCAGCACGCTGGCGTCGTAGGCCGACAGGCCGTACTGGCTCTGGAAGCGCTCGCGCTTGGCCGGTGGCAGCTCGGGCAGGGTGTCGCGCACGGTGTCCAGGAACGCTTGTTCGATGACCACCGGCAGCAGGTCCGGGTCCGGGAAGTAACGGTAGTCGTTGGCTTCTTCCTTGCTGCGCATCGGACGGGTCTCGTCCTTGTTCGGGTCGTACAGGCGGGTCTGCTGGATGACCTTACCGCCGTCCTCGATCAGCTCGATCTGACGGGTGATCTCGCTGTTGATGGCCTTCTCGATGAAGCGGAACGAGTTGACGTTCTTGATCTCGCAGCGGGTGCCGAACTCGACCTGGCCCTTGGGGCGTACCGAGACGTTGCAGTCGCAACGCAGGCTGCCTTCGGCCATGTTGCCGTCGCAGATGCCCAGGTAGCGCACCAGGGCGTGCATGGCCTTGACGTAGGCCACGGCTTCCTTGGCGCTGCGCATGTCCGGTTCGGAGACGATTTCCAGCAGCGGCGTGCCGGCACGGTTCAGGTCAACGCCGGTCAGGCCGTTGAAGTCTTCGTGCAGGCTCTTGCCGGCGTCTTCTTCCAGGTGCGCGCGGGTCACGCCGATGCGCTTGACGGTGCCGTCTTCCAGGGTGATGTCCAAGTGGCCCTTGCCAACGATCGGCAGTTCCATCTGGCTGATCTGGTAACCCTTGGGCAGGTCAGGGTAGAAGTAGTTCTTGCGGGCGAACACGTTGTGCTGGCCGATCTCGGCGTCGATGGCCAGGCCGAACTTGACCGCCATGCGCACAGCTTCCTGGTTCAGCACCGGCAGCACGCCGGGCATGCCCAGGTCTACCAGGCTGGCCTGGGTGTTGGGCTCGGAGCCGAACGTGGTGGAACTGCCGGAGAAAATCTTCGACTGGGTGGTGAGCTGGGTGTGAATCTCCAGCCCGATGACGACTTCCCATTGCATGTGAGTTTCTCCTTAGAAGCCTTCGGGCGAGCGGGTGTGCCAGTCAGTTGCCTGCTGGTACTGGTGCGCGACGTTGAGCAGGCGACCTTCCTGGAAGTACGGTGCCACCAGTTGCACGCCCACCGGCAGGCCATCGACGAAGCCGGCGGGCATGGACAGCCCCGGCAGGCCGGCGAGGTTGGCGGTGATGGTGTACACGTCTTCCAGGTACTCGGCGACCGGGTCGGCGTTCTTGTCGCCGATCTTCCAGGCCGGGTTTGGCGTGGTCGGGCCCAGGATCACGTCGACGTCGTGGAACGCAGCCATGAAGTCGTTCTTGATCAGGCGGCGGATCTTCTGCGCCTGCAGGTAGTAGGCGTCGTAGTAGCCAGCCGACAGGGCGTAGGCGCCGACCATGATACGGCGCTGCACTTCACTGCCGAAGCCTTCGCCGCGCGAACGCTTGTACAGGTCGGTGAGGTCGGCGGGGTTCTCGCAGCGGTAGCCGAAGCGCACGCCGTCGAAGCGCGACAGGTTCGACGAGGCTTCGGCCGGGGCGATCACGTAGTACGCCGGGATGGCGTGCTGCATGTTCGGCAGGCTGATTTCCTTGACCGTGGCGCCCAGCTTCTCCAGTTCCTTGATGCTCTGCTGGATCAGGTCGGCGATGCGTGGGTCCAGGCCGGCGCCGAAGTATTCCTTCGGCACGCCGATGCGCAGGCCCTGCAGCGAGCCGTTCAGGCCGGCGCTGTAGTCGGGCACCGGCTCATCGATGCTGGTGGAGTCCTGCGGGTCGAAACCGGCCATGCCTTGCAGCAGCAGTGCGCAGTCTTCGGCGGTGCGGGCGAAGGTGCCGGCCTGGTCCAGGCTGGACGCGTAGGCGATCATGCCCCAGCGCGACACACGACCGTACGTCGGTTTCAGGCCGGTCAGGTTGGTAAAAGCTGCCGGTTGTCGGATGGAGCCACCGGTGTCGGTGCCTGTCGCAACTGGCAGCAGGCGAGCTGCCACTGCAGCAGCCGAACCACCCGACGAACCGCCCGGGACGTGGGCCAGGTTCCACGGGTTCTTCACCGCGCCGTAGAAGCTGTTCTCGTTGCCCGAACCCATGGCGAATTCGTCCATGTTGGTCTTGCCCAGGCTGACCGCGCCGGCCTTGGCCAGGCGCGACACCACGGTGGCGTCGTAGGGGGCGGTGAAGTTGTCGAGCATCTTCGAGGCGCAGCTGGTGCGCACTCCCTGGGTGCAGAACAGGTCCTTGTGGGCCAGCGGCGCGCCCAGCAGGGCACCGGTTTCACCGGCGGCGCGACGGGCGTCGGCGGCCTGGGCCTGGGCGATGGCCAGCTCCGGGGTGACGGTGATGAAGCTGTTGAGCTGCGGGTCCAGCTGGGCGATGCGCGCCAGCAGGGTGCGGGTCAGCTCTTCGGCGGAAAACTTCTTGTCGGCGAGACCGCGGGCGATCTCGGCCAGAGTCATTTGATGCATGGCAGGCTCTTTTCCCTTTTAGTCGATGACTTTCGGAACCAGGTACAGGCCGTTCTCGACCGCAGGCGCGATGGCCTGGTAAGCCTCGCGATGGTTGCTTTCGGTGACCTGGTCGGCGCGCAGGCGCTGACTGGCTTCCAGGGGGTGGGCCAGGGGCTCGATGCCGCTGGTGTCGACCGCCTGCATCTGGTCGACCAGACCCAGGATACTGTTGAGTGCGTCGGTGGTGCGTGGCAGATCGGCTTCATTCAGGCCCAGGCGGGCCAGATGAGCGATTTTTTCCACGTCGGAGCGATCAAGCGCCATGGGTATCTCCAGTGGAAAACAGCACGGAATCGAATGAAGTGTCAGTCCGTGTGTTAGATTGTCGGAACAGAACGCCAATTCTACGGTCATATGGCCGCGATTGAGTGAGGGCCTGCTCGGAAAAACAGCCAATTTAACATATTGGCGCCTTGCCCAAAATCCCCGCCGTTGTTAGAGTTTGCCGCACTTTTTTACCCACGCGTTGCCTAGGGTCACTTTCCCATGTTCAAGAAACTGCGTGGCATGTTTTCCAGCGATCTTTCCATCGACCTGGGCACTGCCAACACCCTTATTTACGTGCGTGAGCGCGGTATCGTCCTGAATGAGCCCTCGGTAGTGGCCATCCGGACCCACGGAAATCAGAAAAGTGTTGTTGCCGTCGGTACCGAGGCAAAGCGCATGCTGGGCCGTACACCGGGCAACATTGCAGCCATTCGTCCGATGAAAGACGGCGTGATCGCCGACTTCAGCGTCTGTGAAAAGATGCTCCAGTACTTCATCAACAAGGTTCACGAGAACAGCTTCCTGCAGCCAAGCCCGCGCGTGCTGATCTGTGTGCCGTGCAAATCCACCCAGGTGGAGCGTCGTGCCATTCGTGAATCGGCGCTGGGCGCCGGTGCCCGCGAAGTGTTCCTGATCGAAGAGCCAATGGCCGCCGCCATCGGTGCCGGCCTGCCGGTCGAGGAAGCGCGCGGTTCGATGGTGGTCGACATCGGTGGTGGTACCACCGAAATCGCCCTGATCTCCCTGAACGGCGTGGTGTATGCCGAGTCCGTGCGTGTGGGCGGTGACCGTTTCGACGAAGCGATCGTGACCTACGTGCGCCGCAACTACGGCAGCCTGATCGGCGAATCCACCGCCGAGCGCATCAAGCAGGAAATCGGTACTGCCTACCCAGGCGGCGAAGTGCGTGAAGTCGACGTGCGCGGCCGTAACCTGGCCGAAGGCGTGCCACGAGCCTTCACCCTGAACTCCAACGAAGTGCTGGAGGCCCTGCAGGAGTCGCTGGCGACCATCGTCCAGGCCGTGAAAAGCGCCCTGGAGCAGTCGCCGCCGGAACTGGCTTCCGACATCGCCGAGCGTGGCCTGGTGCTGACCGGTGGTGGCGCCCTGCTGCGTGACCTGGACAAGCTGCTGGCCCAGGAAACCGGCCTGCCGGTGATCGTTGCCGAAGACCCGCTGACCTGCGTGGCTCGCGGTGGTGGCCGTGCCCTGGAAATGATGGACAAGCACACCATGGACCTGCTCTCCAGCGAATAACTTCGCTGGCGGCAACCACGGGGCCCGGTCTACAGTTTGCGCTGTCGACCTCGGGCCTGCGCCTGTCGTTGGCGCATTTCTGTCAATCTGCATCCGGGCCGGTTTGAAGCCGTATGAATGAGCCAATGAACATCAGCCTGGGAGGAGCGGCTTATTAAACCGCTTTTCTCCAAGGGCCCCTCGCTGGGCGTGCGCCTGTTGGTGCTGGTCGTGCTGTCCATCACCCTGATGGTGGTGGATGCGCGCTTCACCCTGTTGCAGCCGGTGCGCAGCCAGGCGTCGCTGGTGCTGATGCGGGCCTACTGGATCACCGACCTGCCCCAGCGCCTGTACCAGGGCGTGGCCAGCCAGTTTGGCAGCCGCACCGAGCTTGTGGCCGAGAACGAAAAACTCAAGACCGAAGCCTTGCTGCTGCAAGGTCGCCTGCAGAAGCTGGCGGCCCTGACCGAGCAGAACGTGCGCCTGCGCGAGTTGTTGAACTCCTCGGCGCTGGTCAACGAGAAGGTCGAGGTGGCCGAGCTGATCGGCATGGACCCCAACCCCTTCACCCAGCGCATCCTGATCAACAAGGGTGAGCGCGACGGCGTATTCCTCGGCCAGCCGGTGCTCGACGCCCGCGGCCTGATGGGCCAGGTGGTGGAGTTGATGCCCTACACCGCGCGCGTGCTGCTGCTGACCGACTCCACCCACAGCATTCCGGTGCAGGTGAACCGCAATGGCCTGCGCGCCATCGCCAGCGGCACCGGCAACCCGGAGCGCCTGGAACTGCGCCATGTGGCGGACACCGCCGACATCAAGGAAGGCGACCTGCTGGTCAGCTCCGGCTTGGGCCAGCGTTTCCCCGCGGGCTACCCGGTGGCCACGGTGAAGGAAGTGATCCACGACTCCGGCCAGCCGTTCGCCATCGTCCGCGCGGTGCCCACGGCGGCGCTGAACCGCAGCCGCTACCTGTTGCTGGTGTTCTCCGACAGCCGTTCGCCCGAGCAGCGCGCCACCGAGGCCGCCCAGGCCCAGGAAGCTGCTGACCACCAGGGCCAGACCGCCACGGCAGGTGTGCCCGGCGCGCCGGCCGCAGCCCCGGCTGCCAGCGCTGCGCCAACGCCTGCGCCGGCCGCTGCCGAGCACCCGGCTGCCGCAGCCAAGCCGGCCACCACGCCTGCCGCCGCGCCGGCGAAACCGGCCGCCAGTGCCCATGGCACCTCCCGGGAGAGACACTGATGGTCAATAGCACCCGGCCGCGCAACGGCTGGTTCGTCTGGTTCACGTTTGCCCTCGGCCTGCTGCTGAGCGTGTCGCCGCTGCCGCAGTTCATGGAAATCCTCCGGCCGCTGTGGCTGGCCCTGCTGCTGACCTTCTGGACCCTGGCGCTGCCGCACAAGGTGGGCATGACCACGGCGTTCCTGCTGGGCCTGGCCGAGGACGTGCTGTACGGCACCTACCTTGGGCAGAACGCCTTGATCCTGACGCTGATCAGCTTCCTGATCCTGTCCCTGGCGCAGCGCATGCGCACCTTCCACGTATGGCAGCAGTGCCTGGTGATCCTGGTGATCTTCGGCCTGGGGCAACTGGCCCAGCTGTGGCTCAGCGCCCTGACCGGCAACCGCCAGCCCACCCTGGCCTTGCTGCTGCCGGCGCTGATGAGTGCACTGCTGTGGCCATGGGTCAGCTTCGCCCTGCGGGGCCTGCGTCGCCGCCTGGGTATCAACTGAGCGCGGCGCGGGCTGGCGCCCGGCATTCGATTTTCGACAGGGAGACGTCTTCATGCACCCGCTGTACCTGGCTTCCGGCTCCCCCCGCAGGCGTGAACTGCTGACCCAGATCGGCGTCGCCTTCACGCCCCTGAGCGCTTCCATCGACGAAACCCCGCTGCCCGGCGAAAGCCCGTTGGCCTATGTGGAGCGCCTGGCGCTGGGCAAGGCCCTGGCCGGCCTGGCGTTGCTGGACCCTGCTGACCCCACCCCCGTGGTGCTGGGCGCCGACACCGCGGTGGTGCTCGATGACCGTATCCTCGGCAAGCCCGTGGACGAAGCCGATGCCCTGGCCATGCTCGCCGCGCTGTCCGGGCGCGAGCACCAGGTGCTGACCGCCATCGCATTGGTCTCGGGCCAGCGCCGTGAGGTGCGCAGCGTCAGCAGTCGCGTACGTTTCCGCCCCATCAGCGCGCAGCAGGCGCGCGCCTACTGGGCCAGCGGCGAACCCCGGGACAAGGCCGGCAGCTACGCCATCCAGGGCCTGGCCGCGATATTCGTCGAAAGCCTCGCCGGCAGTTATTCTGCGGTAGTGGGCCTGCCATTGTGCGAAACCGCAGACCTGCTGGGCCATTTCGGCATACCCTGTTGGCAAGGCCAACAGACAGGCTGAGCGCCCGCCGCCAGCCTGTGAGAATGGAAACGTCGACAAGCGCGGCGTAATCCATCATTTTCGGTGACTACCTTTGACGAGACCCTGCCATGAGTGAAGAGATTCTGATCAACATCACGCCAATGGAATCGCGCGTGGCGGTGGTAGAGAACGGTGTTCTGCAGGAAGTCCATGTCGAGCGCACCCAGCGCCGCGGCATCGTCGGCAATATCTACAAAGGCAAGGTGGTGCGCGTGCTGCCGGGCATGCAGGCGGCGTTCGTCGACATCGGCCTGGAACGCGCGGCGTTCATCCACGCCTCGGAAATTTCCCTGCGCGAAGGCTCGGCAGTGGAAACCATCAGCGCCCTGGTGCACGAAGGGCAGAGCCTGGTGGTGCAGGTCACCAAGGACCCCATCGGCTCCAAGGGCGCGCGCCTGACCACGCAGCTGTCGATTCCCTCGCGCTACCTGGTGTACATGCCGCGCACCAGCCATGTCGGCATTTCCCTGAAGATCGAGGACGAAGCCGAGCGCGAGCGCCTGAAGAAGGTGGTCAGCGACTGCGTGGCCCAGGAAGGCATCAAGGAAGCTGGCGGCTTCATCCTGCGCACCGCAGCCGAGGGCGCCGGCGCCGACGAGATCCTCATGGACATCCGCTACCTGCGCCGGCTGTGGGACCAGATCGGCCTGCAGATCAAGACCGTGGGCGCGCCGACCGAAATCTACGAAGACCTGGGCCTGGCCCTGCGCACCCTGCGCGACCTGGTCAGCCCCAAGATCGAGAAGATCCGCATCGACTCCCGGGAAACCTTCCAGAAGACCACACAGTTCGTCGCCGAACTGATGCCCGAGATCGCCGACCGCCTGGAGCACTACCCTGGCGAACGGCCGATCTTCGACCTGTACGGCGTCGAGGACGAGATACAGCGCGCGCTGGACCGCAAGGTGCCGCTCAAGTCCGGTGGCTACCTGGTGGTGGACCCGGCCGAGGCCATGACCACCATCGACGTCAACACCGGCGCGTTCGTGGGCCACCGCAACCTGGAAGAGACCATCTTCAAGACCAACCTGGAAGCGGCCACGGCCATTGCCCGCCAGCTGCGCCTGCGCAACATCGGCGGCATCATCATCATCGACTTCATCGACATGGAAGATGAAGAGCATCAGCGCCAGGTGCTGCGCACCCTGGAAAAACAGCTGGAGCGCGACCACGCCAAGACCAACATCATCGGCATCACCGAGCTGGGCCTGGTGCAGATGACCCGCAAGCGCACCCGCGAAAGCCTGGAACAGGTGCTGTGCGAGCCGTGCATCAGCTGCCAGGGGCGCGGCAAGCTGAAAACCCCTGAGACGATCTGTTACGAGATTTTCCGGGAAATCCTCCGCGAAGCACGTGCTTACCAGGCCGAAGGCTATAGAGTACTGGCCAACCAGAAAGTGGTGGACCGCCTGCTGGATGAAGAATCGGGCAATGTGGCCGAGCTCGAGGCTTTTATCGGGCGAACCATTCGCTTTCAGGTAGAGTCCATGTATTCCCAGGAACAATACGACGTGGTGCTGCTCTGATTTCGTTCACCCCCGCATGGCCTTGCGCCACTGACCTGACTGCCTGTTCCGGGACCCTCCGCGCATGGCGCGCCTGACCCGCCTGCTGGGCGCGCTGACCCGCTGGGGCCTGGGGCTGTGTGCCCTGGTGCTGGTACTGGTGGCGGTGTACGTGAGCCTGGGCCGGCAGTTGGTGCCCCTGGTCGAACAGTACCGCTACGACGCCCAGGACAAGGCCAGCGAGGCCTTGGGCCTGCCGGTGAGCATCGGCGCCCTGCAGGGGCGCTGGAGCGGTATGGCGCCCGTGTTGATGGCCCGTGACGTGATGGTGGGCGAGGGCGACAGCGCCCTGCGCCTGGACCAGGTGCGCGTGGTGCCCGACCTGTGGGCCAGCCTGCGCAGCCGCTCGCTGCGCATCGCCCACCTTGAACTCAGCGGCCTGCAGCTGACCGCCGAGGAAAGCCAGGGCGGCCAGTGGTCGCTCAAGGGCCTGCCGGCCCAGAACAACGGGCCCATGGACCCGGGGCAGGTGCTGCAACGCATGCAGCAGGTCAGCAAGCTGTCGGTGCTCGACAGCCAGCTGACCCTGGAGCCCTACGACCACGCGCCCATGACCCTCACCTACGTGGGCGCCAGCCTGACCAGCGGCTTTAGCCGCCAGCGCCTGGACCTGCGCCTGACCCTGCCCGATGGCCAGCCCCTGGCGCTGAGCCTGCGCACCCGCATCGACGCCGCCCACTGGCAGGATGGCGAAGCCCAGGCCTACCTGAGCCTGCCCCAGAGCGATTGGGCGCGCTGGCTGCCGGCGCGGCTCACCCAGCAATGGAAGCTGGCCCAGCTCAAGGCCGGCGGCGAGCTGTGGGCACAGTGGGGCAAGGGTACCCTGCAAAGCGCGGCGGTGCGCCTCAACGCACCGACGTTCAAGGGTGCCTACGCCGACCGCAAGGCCATCAGTATCGACAACCTGGCCCTCAATGCCTGGTTCCAGCGCAGCAGCGGCGGCTATGACGTGACGGTCGATTCCCTGGCCATGAGCCTGGGCAAGACCCGCTGGGAGTCGCACCTGCAACTGCGCCAGGCCGACGCCACCGACAGCACCCTGCAGAACTACCACCTGCAGGCCGACCGCCTCGACCTGACGCCGATCACCCCGGTGCTCGACGCCCTGGTGCCGGTGCCGGACAAAGTGGCCGCAGTCATCGATGCCTTGAAGGTCACCGGCGGCCTGCGCAACGTGCTCCTCGACTACCGCCCCCAGGCCACCGGTGACGAACGCCTGAGCTTCGCCGCCAACCTCGACAACGTCGGCTTCCAGGCCACCCACGGTGCGCCCGCGGCGGGCGGTGTCAGTGGCGCCATCAGCGGCAACCTGGGCCAGGGCGAGCTGCGCCTGGCCACCGACCAGTTCATGCTGCACCTGTACCCGATCTTCGCCAACCCCTGGTACTACCACCAGTCCAACGCGCGCCTGACCTGGAAAATCAACCAGGACGGCTTCACCTTGGTTGCCCCTTACCTGAAGGTGAAGGGCGACGAGGGCAACATCGCCGGCGACTTCCTGATTCGCCTGCCGTTTCACGACGACGTCGAGCCCTACATGGACCTGCGCGTGGGCCTGACCCAGGGCGACGGCCGCTTCACCTCCAAGTATTTGCCCCAGGTGCTGAGCCCGGCGGTGGACCACTGGCTGCGCACGGCCATCCTCGAAGGCGCGGTGGACCAGGGTTACTTCCAGTACCAGGGCTCCCTGAGCCACGCGGCGCCGGACCATTCGCGCAGCATCACCCTGTACTTCAAGGTGCATGACGCCCGCCTGGCGTTCCAGCCGGGCTGGCCGGAAATGTCGAAGGTGGCGGGCGACGTGTTCATCCAGGACGGTGACGTGCGGATCCTGGCCAGCAAGGGCCAACTGCTCGACACCCAGGTCAGCAACGTCGAGGTCACCGTGCCCCACGTGCCGGCCGACCAGCACGCGCACCTGTACGTGAAGGGCGACTTCGACGGCAGCCTTGGCGACGGCGTGAAGATCCTCCAGGACGCGCCCATCGGCACCGGGCCGATCTTCGCCGGCTGGCAGGGCACCGGGCCGTTGCAGGGCAACCTGAACCTCGACATTCCGCTGGTCAAGGGCGAGGAGCCCAAGGTGGTGGTCGACTTCAACACCCAGGGCGCCGACCTGAAGATCAAGGAGCCGGCCCTCGACCTCAGCCAACTCAAGGGCAACTTCCGCTTCGACTTCGACAAGGGCTTGAGCGGCCAGAACATCGCCGCCCAGGCCTTCGACCGGCCTGTGACGGCGCAGATCTTTGCCGAGGGCAAGCCGGGCAGCCCGCTGACCCGTATCACCGCCAAGGGCAGCATTGCCCTGCGCAAGCTCACCGACTGGCTGCAGGTGAACCCCAACCTGCCGGCTTCTGGCGACCTGCCGTACCAATTGCAGGTCAACCTGGGCGGCAACAGCCAGCTGAGCATCAAGAGCGACCTCAAGGGCCTGGCCATCGACCTGCCGGCACCCTACGGCAAGGCCGCCAGCGATACCCGTGACGCCCAGTTCCAGATGAACCTGCAGGGCGCCGACCGGCGCATCGACGCCAGCTACGCCGACCTGGCCATGCTCAGCTACCTGGCGCCCGGCGGCAAGCTGGCCGACGGCCGTGGCGAACTGCTGCTGGGCAGCGGCACGCCGCAGCTGCCGGCCGACAAGGGCCTGAGGGTGCGTGGCACGCTGGACAGCCTGGACGTGACGCCATGGAAAGCCCAGGTCGACCGCTACGCCGGTGACGACCCCGGTGGCAGCGCTCGTCAGGCCTTGAACAGCGTCGACTTGAAGATCGGCAAGGTCACCGGCTTCGGTTTCGACCTGGACCAGGCCCGGGTCATGCTCAACCGCAGCTCCAGCGCCTGGAACCTGTCGGTGGACGCCAAGCAGCTCACCGGCACCGCCAGCCTGCCGGACGCCAAGGGCGTGCCGATCCTGGTGGACATGCAGGCCGTGCACCTGCCGGCCCCTGACCCGAAAGCAGTGACCGACGAGAACGCCCCCGACCCGCTGGCCTCGGTGGACCCGCGCAAGATTCCCGCCGTGGACGTGAAGATCCTCAAGCTGTGGCAGGGCAACGACCTGATGGGCGCCTGGGCGCTGAAAATTCGCCCCAACGGCAAGGGTATCGCCCTCAAGGACCTGGATCTGGGCCTCAAGGGCATCAGCCTAGTGGGGCAGGGCAGTTGGGAAGGCGCGCCGGGCAATTCCGCCAGCTGGCTGAAGGGCAGTCTCAAGGGCAAGAACCTCGCCGACGTGCTCAAGGCCTGGGGCTACGCGCCCAGCACCACCAGCCAGGACTTCGAGCTGAACGTGGACGGCAGCTGGCCGGGTTCGCCGGCCTGGGCCGCGCTCAAGCGCTTCTCGGGCAGCCTGGACGCCACGCTCAACCGTGGCCAGTTCGTCGAAGTGGAAGGTGGCGCCCAGGCGCTGCGGGTATTCGGCCTGCTGAACTTCAACTCCATCGGCCGCCGCCTGCGGCTGGACTTCTCCGACCTGGTGGGCAAGGGCCTGGGCTATGACAAGGTCAAGGGCCTGCTGGTGGCCAGCAACGGCGTCTACGTGACCCGCGAGCCGATTACCATGACCGGCCCCTCCACCAACCTTGAGCTCAACGGCACCCTGGACATGAACCAGGACCGGGTCGACGCCAAGCTGCTGGTGACCCTGCCGGTGACCACCAACCTGCCAATCGCCGCGCTGCTGGTGGGCGCGCCAGCGGTAGGTGGCGCGCTGTTCCTGGTCGACAAGCTGCTGGGCGACCGCGTGGCGCGCTTCGCCAGCGTGCAATACAAGGTCGAAGGGCCGTGGAAAGAGCCTAAGATTACCTTCGACAAGCCCTTCCAGAAAGCGAACTGACAGCAGCAGGAGCTCCCCATGTCTTTGGCAGTGATTCAGATGGTCAGCCAGAGCGACGTGCTGGCCAACCTGGCCAGCGCCCGTCGCCTGTTGGAGCAGGCCGCCGCCGGTGGTGCGAAGCTTGCGGTGCTGCCGGAAAACTTCTCCGCCCTGGGCCGCCGCGACAGCGCTGAAATCGGCCGCGACGAAGCCCTTGGTCGGGGGCCGATCCTGCCATGGTTGAAACAGGCGGCCCGCGACCTCAACTTATGGATAGTGGCCGGCACGCTGCCGTTGCCCCCGCAAGGGCAGCCCGACGCCAAGGTGCGCGCCTGTTCGCTACTGATCGACGCCCAGGGCCAGGAAGTGGCGCGCTACGACAAGCTGCACCTGTTCGACGTCGACGTGGCGGACAGCCGCGGCCGCTACCGTGAGTCGGACGACTATGCTCATGGGCAGGAGGTAGTGGTAGCCGACACGCCGGTGGGGCGCCTGGGCTTGAGCGTGTGCTACGACCTGCGCTTCCCCGAGCTGTACAGCGAACTGCGCAAGGCCGGCGCCGAACTGATTACCGCACCGTCGGCGTTTACCGCGGTGACCGGCGCTGCGCACTGGGACGTGTTGATCCGGGCGCGCGCCATCGAGACCCAATGCTACGTCCTGGCGGCGGCCCAGGGCGGTACTCATCCAGGGCCGCGCGAGACCTACGGGCACGCGGCCATCGTCGATCCCTGGGGGCGCATCGTCGCCCAGCGTGATCAAGGCGAAGCCGTGCTGCTGGCCGAACGGGACAGCAGCGAACAGGCGTCCATACGGGCGCGGATGCCGGTGGCCAGTCACCGGCGCTTTTTCTCGCAGGGCGCCACGCGGCCTGCGTCTATCGCGGAGTGATTATGAGCGAGATGTTATCCACCGTCAGCGAACACCTGCTGGCCCCCGGCGGCTTGACCCTGGACAGCCTGCAGTCGGTGCTGGGCGAACTCGCGGGGCCGGGCATCGACGCTGCCGACCTGTATTTCCAGGGGCAGATTTCCGAGTCGTGGTCGTTGGAAGACGGCATCGTCAAGGAAGGCAGCTTCAACCTCGACCAGGGCGTGGGCGTGCGTGCCCAGTCCGGCGAGAAGACCGGCTTTGCCTACAGCAACACCATCAACCAGGACGCCCTGCTGCAGGCGGCCCGCGCCGCCCGCTCGATCTCCCGCGCCGGCCAGAACGGCCGCGTGCAGGCGTTCACCAGCCAGGACGTGGCGCAGCTGTACGCCCCGGATAACCCCCTGGATGTGCTGAGCCGCGCCGAGAAGGTCGAGCTGCTCAAGCGCATCGACGTCGCCACCCGTGCCCTCGACCCGCGTATCCAGCAGGTCAGCGTGAGCATGGCTGGCGTGTGGGAGCGCATCCTGGTGGCCGCCGCCGACGGCAGCCTGGCCGCCGACGTGCGGCCGCTGGTGCGCTTCAACGTCAGCGTCATCGTCGAGCAGAACGGCCGCCGCGAGCGTGGCGGCCACGGTGGTGGCGGGCGTACCGACTACCGCTACTTCCTGCAGGACGACCGCGCCATGGGCTACGCCCGCGAGGCCCTGCGCCAGGCGCTGGTGAACCTGGAAGCCATTCCGGCGCCGGCGGGTACCTTGCCCGTGGTGCTGGGTTCGGGCTGGTCCGGCGTGCTGCTGCACGAAGCCGTGGGCCACGGCCTGGAAGGCGACTTCAACCGCAAGGGCAGCTCCAACTACAGCGGCCGCTTGGGCGAGATGGTCGCCTCCAAGCTGTGCACCATCGTCGACGACGGCACCCTGGCCGGCCGCCGCGGCTCGCTGAGCGTGGACGACGAAGGCACGCCTACCCAGTGCACCACGCTGATCGAGAACGGCGTGCTCACCGGCTACATGCAGGACAAGCTCAACGCCCGCCTGATGGGCATGGCCGCCACCGGCAACGGGCGTCGCGAATCCTACGCGCACCTGCCCATGCCGCGCATGACCAACACCTACATGCTGGGCGGCCAAAGCGACCCGGCAGAGATCATCGCTTCGGTGAAACGCGGTATCTACTGCGCCAACCTGGGCGGCGGCCAGGTGGACATCACCAGCGGCAAGTTCGTGTTCTCCACCAGCGAGGCATACCTGATCGAGGACGGCAAGATCACCGCCCCGGTGAAGGGCGCGACACTGATCGGCAACGGCCCTGAGGCCATGAGCAAGGTATCGATGGTCGGCAACGACCTGTCGCTGGACAGCGGCGTGGGTACGTGCGGGAAGGACGGGCAGTCGGTGCCGGTAGGCGTTGGCCAGCCGACGCTGAAGATTGACGCGATTACCGTAGGTGGTACCGGGGCTTGAAGAAGCTGGGAGCTGGCAAGCCAGCTCCCACAAGCAGTCAGCGCAAGCCGCGCTGCACTTCGTCCAGCTCGCGGATGTACTTGAAGATTTTACGCGTGGCCGCTGGCGGTTTGTTCTGCGCGGTCTCGTGCTGGGCCTGGCGGATCAGCTGGCGCAGGTGCTGGCGATCGGCGTCGGGGTATTCGCCGACGAATTTCTCCAGCACCTCGTCGGTGCCCGAGACCAGACGGTCGCGCCAGCGCTCCAGGTTGTGGAAACGCTCGTTGTACTGGCGCGTGGAGGCATCGAGTTGATCGAGCAGTTGCAGGATCGCATCAGTGTCCTGGTCGCGCATCAGCCGGCCAATGAACAGGATGTGCCGCTTGCGCGCGATGTTCGCGGTGTGCTTTGGCGCGTCGGCCAAGGCACGGCGCAAACCGTCGGTCAGGGGCAGCTTGGCCAGTACATCGGCCTTGAGTGTGGTCAGGCGCTCACCGAGGTCAACCAGCGCGTGCAGCTCGCGTTTGACCTGAGATTTGCTTTTTCCCTCGTCGAGGGAGTCGTCGTAAGAATCAACCATGGGGGCAGTCCGCTAATAAACGCCGCCATGATAACCAGTCAGGGGCCGCTTGTCCGGCCCGGTCGTAGCTTGACCCCCTGATGACAGCAGAATTTGAGTGGAGAACACCATGAACGCAATTCAAAGCGTCGGTCCCGCGGCACTGCCGGCCCTGCAGGAACAGGTCGAGCAGATCGTCGCCGAAGCCAAGCGCCAGGGCGCCAGCGCCTGTGAAGTGGCGGTGTCGCTGGAGCAGGGGCTGTCGACCTCGGTGCGCCAGCGCGAAGTGGAAACCGTGGAGTTCAACCGCGACCAGGGCTTTGGCATCACCCTGTACGTGGGCCAGCGCAAGGGCTCGGCCAGCACTTCGGCCAGCGGCCCGGACGCCATTCGCGAAACCGTGGCGGCGGCCCTGGCCATTGCCAAGCACACCTCCGAAGACGAAGCCTCGGGCCTGGCCGACGCCGCCCTGATGGCGCGCGAGCAGCCGGACTTCGACCTGTACCACGCCTGGGACATCAGCCCGGAGCAGGCCATCGAGCGCGCCTTGGCGTGCGAAGCCGCAGCGTTCGACGCTGATCCACGCATTCTCAACGCCGATGGCACCACCCTCAGCAGCCACCAGGGCTGCCGCGTGTACGGCAACAGCCACGGTTTCATCGGTGGCTACGCCTCGACCCGCCACAGCCTCAGCTGCGTGATGATCGCCGAGGCAGATGGCCAGATGCAGCGCGACTACTGGTATGACGTGAACCGCCAGGGCGAGCTGCTGCAGGACCCGGCGCTGATCGGCCAGCGCGCCGCGCAACGTGCCGCCGGTCGCCTGGGTGCGCGCCCGGTGCCTACCTGCGAAGTGCCGGTGCTGTTCAGCGCCGAACTGGCAGGCGGGCTGTTCGGCAGCTTCCTGTCGGCGGTGAGCGGCGGCAACCTGTACCGCAAGTCGTCGTTCCTGGAAGGCGCCATGGGCCAGACCCTGTTCCCCGAGTGGCTGACCCTGGACGAGCGTCCGCACCTGCAGCGCGCCCTGGGCAGCGCCGCGTTCGACGGCGACGGCCTGGCCACCTACGCCAAGCCGTTCGTCGAAAACGGCCGGTTGGTGTCCTACGTGCTTAGCACCTACTCGGGCCGCAAGCTGGGTATGCCGAGCACCGCCAACGCCGGCGGCGTGCACAACCTGTTCGTCACCCATGGCGATCAGGACCAGGCTGCGCTGATCAAGCAGATGGGCCGCGGCCTGCTGGTAACCGAGCTGATGGGCCATGGCCTGAACATGGTGACCGGTGACTATTCCCGTGGCGCGGCGGGCTTCTGGGTCGAGAATGGCGAGATCCAGTTCCCGGTGCAGGAAGTGACCATTGCCGGCAACATGAAGGACATGTTCCGCCAGATCGTCGCCGTTGGCAGCGACCTGGAGCTGCGCAGCAATGTGCGCACCGGCTCCGTGCTGATCGAACGCATGACCGTAGCCGGCAGCTAACCCCCACCCCCGTAGCAGCGGCCGCAGGCCGCGTCTACAGGCAATGCGGTGTTGCCCCCTGACGCAGCCTTCGGCAGCTGCTACGGGGATTCGACAAAAGGCGTGACGCTTTCGGGCGTCACGCCTTTTTTGTTTCTGCTTGATTTGATTCTCAATATCAATTAATAATAAATATCATTATCGCCATGAGGCCGCGTCGATGAAGTCCGCCGTTCAAGAGCAGTCCTACCTGGAAAACTGGCGCTGGTTAAGCCGGCAGATCCGCTGCGCATTGACGCCGAACGACCCGCGCATCATCGAGGACTACATGGCCGAAGGCCGTTTCCTCATCAGTTGTGGTGCCGCATCGGCCTGGACCGTGGCCCGCACCTGCTTCCGCCTGCTGCTGGACACCGCCGCCGACCCGGCCTTGCCGTGGCACTGGCGCTGCCTGTGCCTGGACCAGGCCTACCGCCCGCTGCGCGACATGCGCCTGGCCGCGCGCAACCCCGAACACCTGCAACTGTGGCACCAGCATGGCCGGCAACTGGCCGTGTGCACGCTGCTGCCATCGATTTCCTTTTCCGATCTGCTGCAAGGACATCCCGATGAGTAATACCCGAATCGAGCGTGACAGCATGGGCGAACTGCAGGTGCCGGAGGCGGCCCTGTACGGTGCCCAGACCCAGCGCGCGGTGAACAACTTCCCGATCAGCGGGCAACCCATGCCCACCCAGTTCATTCGCGCGCTGGTGCTGGCCAAGGCCGCCGCGGCCAAGGCCAACGTCGAACTCGAGCAGATCAGCGCCGCCCAGGGCGACGCCATCGTCCAGGCCTGCCAGCAACTGCTGACCGAAGACTTCATGCAGCACTTCCCGGTGGACATCTTCCAGACCGGCTCGGGCACCAGCTCGAACATGAACGCCAACGAAGTGATCGCCACCCTGGCCACCCGTCGGCTGGGCGCCACGGTCAACGCCAACGACCACGTCAACTGCGGCCAGAGCAGCAATGACATCATCCCCACCACCATTCACGTCAGCGCCGCCCTGGCGCTGCACGAGCAACTGCTGCCGGCGCTGGAGCACCTGGTGCAGGTGATCGAGCAAAAAGCCGGGCAGGTGCACGCCTACGTCAAGACCGGCCGCACCCACCTGATGGACGCGATGCCGGTGCGCATGAGCCAGGTGCTCAACGGCTGGGCGGCACAGATCCGCGCCAACATCGGCCACCTGCGCGGCCTGTTGCCCAGCCTGCAATCGCTGGCCCAGGGTGGCACGGCGGTAGGCACCGGGATCAATGCGCACCCGCAGTTCGCCAAGCGTTTCAGCCACCAGCTGAGCCTGTTGACCGGCGTGGAGTTCACCCAGGGCCAGAACCTGTTCGCCCTGATTGGCTCCCAGGACACCGCCGTGGCCGTGTCCGGCCAGCTGAAAGGCGCCGCCGTGTCGCTGATGAAGATCGCCAACGACCTGCGCTGGATGAACTCCGGCCCACTGGCTGGCCTGGGCGAGATCGAGCTGGAAGGCCTGCAGCCGGGCTCCTCGATCATGCCGGGCAAGGTCAACCCGGTGATTCCGGAGGCCACCGCCATGGTCGCGGCACAGGTCATCGGCAATGACACCACCATCGCCATCGCCGGCCAGTCGGGCAACTTCGAGCTCAACGTGATGCTGCCCATCGTCGCGCAGAACCTGCTGTCGAGCATCGAGCTGATGGCCAACGCCAGCCGCCTGCTGGCCGACAAGGCCATTGCCAGCTTCAAGGTCAACGAAGCCAAGCTCAAGGAAGCGCTGTCGCGCAACCCGATCCTGGTCACCGCGCTGAACCCGATCATCGGCTACCAGAAGGCCGCCGAAATCGCCAAGACCGCCTACAAGGAAGGCCGCCCGATCATTGATGTGGCGCTGGAGCACACGGACCTGTCACGCAGCCAGCTGGAAACCCTGCTGGACCCGGAAAAGCTCACCGCCGGCGGCATCTGAGCCGCTGTTCTATCGCTTCGGAGGCACACCATGCAGCACTGGAAACGCACCATCGAAATGGCCAACGCCTGCTTCGCCCGCGGTGACCTGGTCGATGCGCGGGAGTTGTACCTGCAGGCCCTCGCGCTGGCCCAGGTGCTGTTCGAGCGCTGGGCGGATGTCGACGAAGCGGTGGCGGCGTGCGTGATTTCCCATCACAACCTGGCCGACCTGCACCTGCGCCTGATGCAGCCGGAGGAGAGCGCCGAGTACCTGTGCGCCATCCACCAGCGCCTGCTGCAGGCCGCCCAGGACCCGCGGCTTACCCCGGCGCTGCGTGAGGCAGCGCTGCGCCACAGCAGCAAGACCTACGCCGAGTTGCTGGCCTTCATCAGCGAATACGGCGAATACCCGCGCACCAGCCGGCTGTTGTTCGGCCAGGAAACCCGGGGCCGCGCGGCCCCCCAACACGGAGTCCATTGAAATGCCCTATACCTTGCCTGCGCTGCCCTACGCCTACGATGCCCTGGAACCGCACATCGACGCGGCCACCATGGAAATCCACTACACCAAGCACCACCAGACCTACATCAACAACCTCAACGCCGCCGTGGAAGGCACCGAGTACGCCGAGTGGCCGATCGACAAGCTGGTCGGCAGCGTCAAGCAGTTGCCCGAGAAGTTGCAGCCGGCGGTGGTCAACCAGGGTGGCGGGCACGCCAACCACTCGCTGTTCTGGGACGTGATGGCGCCCAAGGGCGGCGGCTTGCCCCAAGGCAGCGTGGCTGAAGCCATCGACAAGCAGCTGGGTGGTTTCGACGCGTTCAAGGAGGCCTTCACCAAGGCCGCGCTGACCCGCTTCGGCAGCGGCTGGGCATGGCTGAGCGTGACCCCGCAGAAGCAACTGGTGGTGGAAAGTAGCGGCAACCAGGACAGCCCGCTGATGCACGGCAACACGCCGATCCTGGGCCTGGACGTGTGGGAACACGCCTACTACCTGAAGTACCAGAACCGTCGCCCTGAATACATCAATGCCTTCTACAACGTGGTCAACTGGGCCGAGGTAGAGCGGCGCTACAAGGCAGCGCTGGCTTGAATCGGCGCCTGCTGCTGACCCGGCTGCGGCTGATCCTGGGCAGCGCCCTGCTGTTGGCGGGCGCGGCCATTATCATCACCGAAGCCCTGGCGCGCTTCGCGCCACCCCTGTAGCAGCGGCCGCCAGGCCGCGTCCGCAGTGTGCCCCGGGACGCGGCCTGGCGGCCGCGCCGCGTCGGCGCGCCCGGGCCGGGGCGCGCCCCCCCGCTGCTACGGGGTTGTGGTAGGTAACAAAATCTCACGGAAATGTCGTCGCAGATCAGCCAGCTAGGTGGGATGATTTTTCGCTCTTTGCAGCGTGACAGTCGGGAGTGATGCGAAACGTGATTACAAAGAAATTCTCAGAGCTCGAAGCAGCGATGTCGTGCCAAGCGGGCTATTAAACGTCGAATGGCCGGCCAGCTATTGCCGATGTCTTTGGCTGCCGTGTAGCCGCTGCCGCCAGGCTGCGCTGGTCCTCATGTACGCTAGAGATCTCCAGCGAGGGGCGGGGCCAGCGCAGCCTTCGGCAGCGGCTACGCAGATCAGTGTCTCGGCGATATGCCCAACAAAAAGCCCGGCACTTGGCCGGGCTTTTTGTTGGGGTGGGGCAGGGCGGTCATTCGCCTTCGTCGAACTTGTTGTTGATCAGCTCGACGATCGCCGCCATGGCTTCGTCCTGTTCCTCGCCTTCGGTGGACAGGTACACCTGGGTACCCTTGCCGGCGGCCAGCATCATGACGGCCATGATGCTCTTGCCGTCGATCATGCTGTCGGCGTTGCGGCCGATGCGGACCTGGCAGTTGCCGAAGCGGCCGGCGACGCCGACGAACTTGGCGGCCGCGCGGGCGTGCAGGCCAAGCTTGTTGATGATTTCGATTTCACGAGCAGGCATCGCGGTGGGGATCCTTTCAACTGAGGTCGCGGTGGCGAACCTGAACATTCTTGAGCGTCTGCTGCAGGGCCTGGCCAAGGCGTTCGGTCAGGTAGACCGAGCGATGGTGCCCGCCGGTGCAGCCGATGGCAATGGTGACGTAGGCGCGGTTGCTGGCGGCGAAGCGCGGCAACCACTTGAGCAGGTAGCTTGAGATGTCCTGGTACATCTCCTCGACGTCGGGCTGCGCGGCCAGGTAGTCGATGACCGGTTGCTCCAGGCCTGAATGGTCGCGAAGTTCCGGCTTCCAATAGGGGTTGGGCAGGCAGCGCACGTCGAACACCAGGTCGGCGTCCACCGGCATGCCACGCTTGAAACCAAATGATTCCACCAGGAACGCGGTGCCCGGCTCCGGCTTGTTCAGCAGGCGCAGCTTGAGCGAGTCGCGCAGCTGGTACAGGTTCAGGTGGGTGGTGTTGATCTTCAGGTCAGCCAGGTCGGCGATCGGGCTGAGCAGGTCGGTTTCCACCCGGATGGCTTCGGCCAGCGAACGGCTGGCGTTGCTCAGCGGGTGGCGGCGGCGGGTCTCGGAGAAGCGCTTGAGCAGGGTTTCTTCGTCGGCGTCCAGGTACAGCACGTCGCACTGGATGTGCTTGTCGCGGGCTTCCTGCAGCAGCTGCGGGAAGCGCGACAGGTCGCTGGGCAGGTTGCGCGCATCGATGGACACGGCCACCAGCGGCTGGGCCAGCTCGGTGCGGATCAGGGCGCGCTCGGCCAGTTCCGGCAGCAGGCCGGCCGGCAGGTTGTCGATGCAGTAGAAACCGTTGTCTTCCAGCACGTCCAGCGCGGTGCTTTTGCCCGAGCCGGAGCGGCCGCTGACGATGATCAGGCGCATGGTCAATGACCTTTCTGTTCGTCCAGCACAACCTGGTAGAGGGCGTCGCTACTCTTTGCCGAGCGTAGGCGCTCGCGCACGTCGGCGCGGTCGAGCATGCCGGCGATCTGGCTCAGCAACGCCAGGTGTTCATTGGTGGCTTCCTGGGGCACCAGGAGCACGAAGACCAGGTCGACCGGGGCGCCGTCGATGGCGTCGTAGTCGATCTTGTTCTCCAGGTGCAGCAGGGCGCTGATCGGCGTGGTGCAGCCAACCAGGCGGCAATGGGGGATGGCAATACCGTTGCCAAAACCGGTCGAGCCCAGTTTTTCGCGGGCGACCAGGCTTTCGAACACTACCTGCATCTCAAGGCCCGGGACTTCCCGGGCGATGAGGGTGGCGATGTGTTCGAGTACTTTCTTCTTGCTGCCGCCCGGCGCGTTCACGAGGGAACGGCCGGGGGTCAGGATGTTTTCAAGTCGGATCATGAGGGGGGAGTGTCAGCGGGCGGTCTGGCCTTGCAGCAGACTCTGCTGTTTTTCCTTATGCTTTTTGAGTTGGCGGTCGAGCTTGTCGGTCAGCAGGTCGATGGCCGCGTACATGTCATCATGTTCCGCGTTTGCCACGACTTCGCCACCGGGTACGCGCAGGGTGGCCTCGATTTTCTGTTTCAGCTTCTCGACCTCCATGATGACCTGCACGTTGGTGATCTTGTCGAAATGGCGCTCCAATCGGTCGAGTTTCTCACCGATGTAAGTGCGCATGGCGTCGGTCACAACCAGTTGATGTCCACTGATGTTGACTTGCATACCGCTTTCTCCTTATTGCCAGTGCATAAAGAGACAGGTTGGTTAACCTGCCACTGGAACGCTGTGGCACATCCGGCAAGCCCACTGGCAGCGCGTTGGCGCTGCCAGGATTCACATCAGCCGCTTGCGTTCGCTGGACGGCGCGATCCCTAGGGATTCACGGTACTTGGCGACAGTGCGGCGGGCTACCTGGATGCCTTGTGCCTCCAGTAAACCAGCGATCTTGCTGTCACTCAATGGCTTTTTCTGATTTTCCGCGGCAACCAGTTTCTTGATGATCGCGCGGATCGCCGTGGACGAGCATTCTCCGCCCTCGGAGGTGCTGACGTGGCTGGAGAAAAAGTATTTCAGTTCGTAGATGCCACGTGGGGTGTGCATGTATTTCTGCGTGGTCACCCGCGAAATGGTCGACTCGTGCATGCCCACCGCCTCGGCGATGTCGTGCAGCACCAGCGGCTTCATGGCCTCGTCGCCGTAGTCGAGGAAACCGCGCTGGTGTTCGACGATCTGGCTGGCGACCTTCATCAGGGTCTCGTTGCGGCTCTGCAGGCTCTTGATGAACCAGCGCGCCTCCTGCAACTGGTTGCGCATGAAGGTGTTGTCGGCGCTGGTGTCGGCGCGGCGCACGAAGCCGGCGTACTGCGGGTTGACGCGCAGGCGCGGCACGGCCTCCTGGTTCAACTCCACCAGCCAGCGCTCGTTGTCCTTGCGCACGATGACGTCGGGCACCACGTACTCGGCTTCGCTGGACTCGATCTGCGAGCCAGGGCGCGGGTTGAGGCTCTGCACCAGTTCGATGACCTGGCGCAGCTCGTCTTCCTTGAGCTTCATGCGGCGCATCAGCTGGCTGTAGTCGCGGCTGCCCAGCAGGTCGATGTAGTCGGCCACCAGGCGCTGGGCCTCGCTGAGCCACGGCGTGCGCGGGGGCATCTGGCGCAGTTGCAGCAGCAGGCATTCGCTGAGGTCGCGGGCGCCGATGCCGGCGGGCTCGAACTGCTGGATGCGGTGCAGCACGGCTTCCACTTCGTCCAGCTCGATGTCCAGTTCCGGGTCGAAGGAGTCGCAGATCTCCTGCAGCGTCTCGTCCAGGTAGCCCTGGTTGTTGATGCAGTCGATCAGGGTGACCGCGATCAGGCGATCGGTGTCGGACATGGGCGCCAGGTTGAGTTGCCACAGCAGATGGCTCTGCAGGCTTTCGCCGGCCGACGTGCGGGTAGTGAAGTCCCATTCGTCGTCATCGTTGCTGGGCAGGCTGCTGGCGCTGGTCTGGTAGATGTCTTCCCAGGCGGTGTCGACGGGAAGCTCGTTGGGAATGCGCTCGCTCCACTCGCCGTCTTCGAGGTTGTCGACGGTGGGGGCGGAGGTTTCCTGGTAGCTGGGCTCCTGGATTTCCGGCGTGACCTGTTGCTCGGCCTTGTCGGCCATGGGGTCGCTGTTGTCGAAGTCGTCGCCTTCTTCCTGGCGTTCGAGCATCGGATTGGATTCCAGGGCCTCCTGGATTTCCTGTTGGAGGTCCAGGGTGGAGAGCTGGAGGAGGCGGATGGCCTGTTGCAACTGCGGTGTCATCGTCAGTTGCTGGCCCATTCTTAGGACGAGCGATGGTTTCATGGCAGGGGCTTAACACCTTATTCGCCGGCGCAAAGCGCCATCCACTACGGGCGCCGAGGCTCTCGGCTTTTGTCGTAAGCAAATTATATGCCTGAAACCGAAGTGTTTGCCTAGAGCGACACCGCAATTAATTCGCGGCACGCCCCGGGCAACCAGCCAAACACCTCGCCGTTACAGGCGGAACTCGTGGCCGAGGTAAACCTCTTTCACCAGTTGGTTTGCCAGGATGGTCTCGGCATCGCCTTCGGCGATCAGCTGGCCATCGTTGACGATGTAAGCGGTTTCACAGATATCCAGGGTCTCGCGAACGTTGTGGTCGGTGATCAACACGCCGATACCCTTGTTCTTGAGGTGGTGGATGATCTGCTTGATGTCACCGACCGAGATCGGGTCGACACCGGCAAAGGGTTCGTCCAGCAGGATGAACTTGGGCGCGGTGGCCAGCGCGCGGGCGATTTCCACCCGGCGCCGCTCGCCGCCCGACAGGCTCATGCCCAGGTTGTCGCGGATGTGCGTGATGTGGAATTCCTGCAGCAGGCTTTCCAGCTCCTTCACGCGGCCGGCCTTGTCCAGCTCCGGGCGGGTTTCCAGGATGGCCATGATGTTGTCGGAGACCGACAGCTTGCGGAAGATCGAGGCTTCCTGCGGCAGGTAGCCGATGCCCGAGCGAGCGCGACCGTGCATGGGCTGGTGGCTCACGTCCAGGTCGTCGATCAGCACGCGGCCCTGATCGGCGCGCACCAGGCCGACGATCATGTAGAAGCAGGTGGTCTTGCCGGCGCCGTTAGGCCCCAGGAGGCCGACGATCTGCCCACTTTCGATGGACATGCTGACGTCACGCACCACTTGCCGGCCCTTGTAGGCCTTGGCCAGGTGCTGGGCTTTGAGGATAGCCATTACTTGCCCTGCTGCTGGTCGGTTTTGCTTTTCGGCTGGATGACCATGTCGATGCGTGGTCGTGGCGTGACCTTGGCGCCCGTGGCGCGGCCGGCGTTCACTACCTGCTTGACGGTGTCATAGACGATCTTCTCGCCTTCGGACGTGTTGCCGTCGTTCACCACCTTGGCCTGGTCGATCAGGATGATGCGGTTCTGCGCCGAGAAATACTGGATGGTCTTGCCGTAGCCCTGGACGATGGGCTTGTCGATCGCCGGCTTCTGCTCGTAGTAAGCCAGGTTGCCCACCGAGGTGAAGGTGTCGACGTCGCCCTGGGCGTTGCGGGTGATGGTCACGGTGTTGCCGGTGATCTTCATGGTGCCCTGGGTGATGATGACGTTGCCCTTGTAGACGGCCACGCCCTGCTTGTCATCCAGTTGTGCGTCGTCGGACTGGATGTGGATCGGCTGGTCGCGATCCGTTGGCAGTGCCCAGGCGCCAGCGCTCCCCAGTGCAGAGCCCAGGGAGAGCAATAAAGGGAGGGTTTTAGCGAGCCTCATACAGTCCTCTTACGTTGGACAGCAAGTTGATCTTGCTGTCTTTCAAATATGCCTTCATGCCCGTGCCCGTCGAGACGCCACCGGCGCCGTCGATTCTAACGTCTCGGTCAGTCTGCGCATATTGCTGTTGTGGGAATACCGTCATGCGCGTGGTGGTAATCAGGGTAGGACGGTTTTTCTGGTCGGTGCGGGCCACGCGGACGTTGTCGATCAGCTCGACCTGGGTACCGTCGGGGTTCACTTCGCCGTGGTCGCTGGTCACGTGCCAGGGGTACACGGTGCCGCGGTACAGGTTCATGTCCGGGTTGGTCACCTTGGTGATCTGGCTGGCCTGCAGGTGCTCGACCTTGTCACCGGTCATGCGGTACTGCACGCCGCCGTCAGGCAGGTACTGCACAGCGTGGGCGTTGATGGCGTAATAGTCGATGGCACTTTCGTCGACTGCAGCCGCAGGCTTGTCGAGGAAGGTGTCCGGGTTGATGTTCCAGTAGCCGACGGAGACGAAGATCGCCACGACGACACAGAACAGCAGGAGATTGCGCAGTTTTTTGCTCGGCATGGGAAACTCTATAAATAGGCGGCCAGGGCCGCTTCGAGGTTGCCTTGGGCGCGCAGGATCAGCTCGCAGAACTCGCGGGCCGCGCCTTCGCCGCCACGGGCCTGGGTCACGCCATCGGCGTGCTCGCGCACGAACGGCACGGCGTTGGCCACGGCCATGCCCAGGCCGACGCGGCGGATGGGAGCCAGGTCCGGCAGGTCGTCGCCCAGGTAGGCTACCTGTTCATAGCTTAGGCCCAGTTGCGCCAGAAGGTCGTCCAGTGCCACCAATTTGTCTTCGCGGCCCTGGTACAGGTGGGCGATGCCCAGGCTCTTGGCCCGGCGCTCGACGATCGGGTTCTTGCGCCCGGTGATGATCGCCGTGGCCACGCCCGAGTTGATCAGCATCTTGATGCCCTGGCCGTCCAGGGTGCTGAACGTCTTGATCTCGCTGCCGTCTTCGCAGAAGTACAGGCGGCCATCGGTCAGGACGCCGTCCACGTCAAACACCGCCAGTTTCACGGCGCGGCCGCGTTGCAACAGGTGCTGGGTCATTACATTACTCCGGCGCGCAGCAGGTCGTGCATGTTCAGGGCGCCAACCGGGCGGTCCTGCTTGTCGACCACCACCAGCGCGCTGATCTTGTGGTCTTCCATGATCTTCAGGGCCTCGGCGGCGAGCATCTCGGCGCGGGCGGTCTTGCCGTGGGGCGTCATCACTTCCTCGATGCGCGCGCTGTGCACGTCGATGGTGCGGTCCAGGGTGCGGCGCAGGTCGCCGTCGGTGAAGATCCCGGCCAGGCGGCCATCCTCTTCAAGGATGACGGTCATGCCCAGGCCCTTGCGGGTCATCTCCATCAGCGCATCCTTGAGCAGCGTGCCGCGAACCACCTGCGGCAGTTCCTCGCCGGCATGCATCACGTTCTCCACCTTGAGCAGCAGGCGGCGGCCCAGGGCGCCACCGGGGTGCGAGAAGGCGAAGTCCTCGGCGGTGAAGCCGCGTGCCTCCAGCAGGGCGATGGCCAGGGCATCGCCCAGCACCAGTGCCGCGGTGGTGGAGGAGGTGGGCGCCAGGTTCAGCGGGCAGGCCTCATGGGCCACGCGGGCGTCCAGGTTGACTTCGGCGGCCTTGGCCAGCGGCGAGTCGGGGTTGCCGGTAAGGCTGATGAGCTTGATGCCCAGGCGCTTGATCAGCGGCAGCAGGGTGACGATTTCATTCGTGGAGCCGGAGTTGGACAGGGCCAGGATGATGTCATCGCGGGTGATCATGCCCATGTCGCCGTGGCTGGCCTCGGCCGGGTGCACGAAAAACGCCGTGGTGCCGGTGCTGGCCAGGGTCGCGGCGATCTTGTTGCCGATATGCCCTGACTTGCCCATGCCGACCACGACGACGCGGCCCTTGCTGGCGAGGATCATTTCGCAGGCGCGGACGAAGTCGGCATCAATATGGGCCAGCAAGCCCTCTACCGCCTCGAGTTCAAGGCGGATGGTGCGCTGTGCCGATTGGATCAGGTCGCTGGATTGGCTCATGTCGGAAACGTATTGCCTGATGAAAAGGCGGCGATTATAGCCGTATTGATCGAAACCCTCACGTTCGATCGTCATCCATTAAATGTCTTGTTGCTTATTCGCTTTTGGAACGGCCTTGGGGCGCGTGTGTCTGGGGTGATATAGTTCGCCGCCAGTTGGCCCGCCAGAAGCGCGCGTGTCTTCGCGACGGGGGAAAGCGTCCGAGGACAGGCTGCATCGCAAGGAGTTTAGATGAGTGCCGATAATGACTACGCGGTCGAGCTGAAGGGTGTGTCCTTCAAGCGCGGTTCGCGGAGTATCTTCAACAATGTCGATATCCGCATTCCAAGAGGCAAGGTCACCGGTATCATGGGACCTTCCGGCTGCGGCAAGACAACCCTGCTGCGCCTGATGGGCGCGCAGTTGCGCCCCAGTGGCGGCGAGGTCTGGGTCAATGGCCAGAACCTGCCGGCGCTGTCGCGTAGCGACCTGTTCGACGCCCGCAAGCACATGGGCGTGCTGTTCCAGAGCGGCGCGCTGTTCACCGACCTCGACGTGTTCGAGAACGTGGCGTTCCCGCTGCGGGTGCATACCGACCTGCCCGAGGAAATGATCCGCGACATCGTCCTGCTCAAGCTGCAGGCCGTTGGCCTGCGCGGTGCCGTGGAACTGATGCCCGACGAGCTGTCCGGTGGCATGAAGCGTCGCGTGGCCCTGGCCCGCGCCATTGCCATGGACCCGCAGATCCTCATGTACGACGAACCATTCGTCGGCCAGGACCCTATCGCCATGGGCGTGCTGGTGCGCCTGATCCGCCTGCTCAACGATGCCTTGGGTATTACCAGCATCGTGGTCTCCCATGACCTGGCCGAAACCGCCAGCATCGCCGACTACATCTATGTGGTGGGTGACGGGCAGGTGCTGGGGCAAGGTACGCCGCAGGAACTGATGGCGGCGGACAATCCTCGCATTCGCCAATTCATGAAAGGCGACCCCGACGGGCCGGTTCCTTTCCATTTCCCGGCGCCGGACTACCGCGCCGATCTTCTGGGGACGCGCTGATGCGCAAGAAATCACTACTGGAGCGCATTCGCCTGTTCGGCCGCGCGGCCATCGACATGCTGGCGGTGCTGGGGCGTTCCGGGCTGTTCCTGATGCATGCGCTGGTCGGGCGTCGTGGCGTGGGCGGTGGCTTCCAACTGCTGGTCAAGCAACTGTATTCGGTCGGCGTGATGTCGCTGCTGATCATCGTCGTGTCGGGCATGTTCATCGGCATGGTGCTGGCCCTGCAGGGCTTCAGCATCCTCACCAAGTACGGTTCCGAGCAGGCCGTGGGGCAGATGGTCGCCCTGACCCTGCTGCGCGAGCTGGGCCCGGTGGTCACCGCCTTGCTGTTCGCTGGCCGCGCGGGCTCCGCGCTGACTGCCGAGATCGGCAACATGAAGTCCACCGAGCAGCTGTCGAGCCTGGAAATGATCGGCGTCGACCCGCTCAAGTACATCGCTGCGCCGCGCCTGTGGGCAGGCTTCATTTCCTTGCCTATCCTGGCCATGATCTTCAGCGTCGTGGGTATCTGGGGCGGCTCGTGGGTGGCCATCGACTGGTTGGGCGTATATGACGGCTCGTTCTGGGCCAACATGCAGAACAGCGTCAATTTCACCGACGACGTCCTCAACGGCGTGGTCAAGAGCCTGGTGTTCGCGTTCGTGGTGACCTGGATCGCCGTGTTCCAGGGCTACGACTGTGACCCGACTTCCGAAGGCATCAGCCGGGCCACCACCAAGACCGTGGTGTATGCCTCGCTGGCCATCCTGGGCCTGGACTTTATTCTGACCGCTTTGATGTTTGGAGATTTCTGATGCAAAACCGCACCCTGGAAATCGGTGTCGGCATGTTTCTGCTGGCCGGGATTCTGGCACTGATTCTGCTGGCCCTTCGCGTCAGCGGCCTGTCCACCAGCGCCGCCAACGATACCTACAAGCTGTACGCCAACTTCGACAACATCGCCGGCCTGACCGTGCGCGCCAAGGTCACCATGGCCGGCGTCACCGTGGGCAAGGTCACTGCCATTGACCTGGACCGTGACACCTTCACCGGCCGCGTCACCATGCAGATCGACAAGAAGGTGAATAACCTGCCGACTGACTCCACTGCATCTATCCTGACGGCTGGCCTGCTGGGCGAGAAGTACATCGGCCTGAGCGTGGGCGGTGAAGACACCCTGCTCAAGGACGGCGGAACCATTCACGACACCCAGTCGTCCCTTGTACTGGAAGACCTGATCGGCAAATTCCTGCTCAATACCGTTAACAAAGACGCCAAATGAGGAGTTACTCCATGATGTCCATCCTGCGACGTGGCCTGCTGGTGCTGTTGGCCTGTGTGCCGCTGTTGGCCAATGCTGCCGACCAGTCCGCCCATGACCTGGTGGATCGCACCACCAAGGAGCTGCTGGCAGACCTGGCGGCGAACAAGGCCCAGTACAAGGCGGATCCGACCAAGTTCTATGACGCCTTGAACAACATCATCGGCCCGGCTGTCGATGCGGAAGGCATTTCCAAGAGCATCATGACCGTCAAGTACTCGAAGGGCGCCACCCCTGCACAGATCACCCGTTTTGAAGAGAACTTCAAGAAGGGCCTGATGCAGTTCTATGGCAATGCACTGCTCGAATACAACAACCAGGGCATCACCGTTGGCCCGGCCAAGGGCGACGAGGGCGACCGTACCAGCGTCGACATGACCGTCAAGGGCGACAGCGGCGCGGTCTATCCGGTCCAGTACACCCTGGTCAAGCTGAATGGCGAATGGAAAGTGCGTAACGTCATCGTCAACGGCATCAACCTGGGCAAGCTGTTCCGTGACCAGTTCGCCGATGCCATGCAGCGCAACGGCAACAACCTGGACAAGACCATCGACGGCTGGGCTGGCGAAGTGGCCAAGGCCAAGGCCGAGAAGGGCACGGGTGCTGCGCAATGACTGAGGCAGCCATCAGCCAAGGCGCTGGCGGCGAGCTGCTGTTGACCGGCGTGCTGGACTACAGCACCGGCAAGGCCCTGCGCAACCAGGGCCAGAAGCTGGTCAAGGCCAGCCCCGGCAATGCCCTGGTGCTCGACTGTTCGGGCGTGCTCAAGTCCAGCAGCGTGGGGCTTTCCCTGCTGCTGTGCCTGCAGCGCGACGCCATCGCCGCCGGCAAGACCCTGGCTATCCGGGGCTTGCCGCGCGACATGCAGCAGATCGCCGAAGTGTGCCAGGTGAGCGGTATTTTGTCGGCCGCGTGAACATTCAGGCACAATGAACAAGCCCCTCCGTCCGAGTCCTTGCAACCAGGGTTCGCAGGCGAGGGGCTTTTTTTGTATGATGGCCGACCCGCGCGCACAGGGCGCCGATCGAGGTTGAGCATGCAGGCCGTAGAAGTTAAAAGCTTCCTTGAAGCACAGCTGGCAAATGTCCAGGTCGAAGTTGAAGGCGAAGGCTGCAACTTCCAATTGAACGTGATCAGTGACGAGCTGGCCGCCTTGAGTCCGGTCAAGCGTCAGCAGCAGATCTATGCTCATCTCAATCCCTGGATCGTCGATGGCAGCATCCATGCGGTCACAATGAAATTTTTCAGCAGCGCAGCCTGGGCTGAGCGCACCTGAGCCTGAGGGCGTCGAGATTCTTATGGACAAACTGATTATTACTGGCGGCGTTCGTCTTGATGGCGAAATCCGCATTTCCGGGGCGAAGAACTCTGCCCTGCCGATCCTGGCCGCCACGCTGCTGGCCGATGGCCCGGTAACCGTTGCCAACCTGCCACACCTGCACGACATCACCACGATGATCGAGCTGTTCGGTCGCATGGGCATCGAGCCTGTGATCGACGAAAAACTGTCGGTCGAAATCGACCCACGCACCATCAAGACCCTGGTCGCACCGTACGAGTTGGTGAAGACCATGCGCGCCTCGATCCTGGTGCTGGGCCCAATGGTTGCCCGTTTCGGTGAAGCCGAAGTCGCCCTGCCTGGCGGTTGCGCCATCGGCTCGCGTCCGGTCGACCTGCATATCCGTGGCCTGGAAGCCATGGGCGCGGTCATCGACGTGGAAGGCGGCTACATCAAGGCCAAGGCGCCGGAAGGCGGCCTGCGTGGTGCCAACTTCTTCTTCGACACCGTCAGCGTGACCGGTACCGAGAACATCATGATGGCCGCTGCCCTGGCCAACGGCCGCAGCGTGCTGCAGAACGCCGCGCGCGAGCCGGAAGTGGTCGACCTGGCCAACTTCCTGATCGCCATGGGTGCCAAGATCCACGGCGCCGGCACCGACACCATCACCATCGATGGCGTGAAGCGCCTGGACTCGGCCACCTACAAGGTGATGCCGGACCGTATCGAGACCGGCACCTACCTGGTGGCCGCAGCTGCCACCGGCGGCCGCGTGAAGGTCAAGGACACCGACCCCACCATTCTCGAAGCCGTGCTCGAGAAGCTGAAGGAATCGGGCGCCGAGATCACCGTGGGCGAGGACTGGATCGAGCTGAACATGCATGGCAAGCGTCCGAAGGCCGTCAACGTGCGCACCGCGCCGTACCCGGCGTTCCCGACCGACATGCAAGCGCAGTTCATCTCCCTGAACGCCATTGCCGAAGGCACCGGCGCGGTCATCGAGACCATCTTCGAAAACCGCTTCATGCACGTGTATGAAATGCACCGCATGGGCGCGCACATCCAGGTCGAGGGCAACACTGCCATCGTCACCGGTACCGAGAAGCTCAAGGGCGCGCCAGTCATGGCAACCGACCTGCGCGCCTCGGCCAGCCTGGTGATCTCGGCCCTGGTGGCCGAGGGTGATACCCTGATCGACCGCATCTACCACATCGACCGTGGTTACGAGTGCATCGAGGAAAAACTGCAGATGCTGGGCGCGAAGATCCGTCGCGTGCCGGGCTAACCTGCTACCGGGCGCAGGGACGCGCCCCATGAATCTGTCCAGCCAGGCCTTGTGGGCCTGGCAGTGGCCCGGCGCCGTTTGCGACCGGGCACAATCCTGATTAAGGAAAGACGTTTTCCATGTTGACCATCGCGCTGTCCAAGGGCCGCATTCTCGATGACACCCTGCCATTGCTGGCAGAGGCGGGCATCGTGCCGACCGAGAATCCGGATAAGAGCCGCAAGCTGATCATCCCCACGACCCAGGACGACGTGCGCCTGCTGATCGTGCGTGCCACCGACGTGCCGACCTATGTCGAGCATGGCGCCGCCGACCTCGGCGTGGCGGGCAAGGATGTGCTGATGGAATACACCGGCCAGGGCCTGTACGAGCCGCTGGACCTGCAGATTGCCAAGTGCAAGCTGATGACCGCCGGCGCCATCGGTGCCGTCGAGCCCAAGGGCCGCCTGCGCGTGGCCACCAAGTTCGTCAACGTTGCCAAGCGCTACTACGCCGAACAGGGCCGCCAGGTCGACATCATCAAGCTGTACGGCTCCATGGAGCTGGCCCCGCTGATTGGCCTGGCCGACAAGATCATCGACGTCGTCGACACCGGCAACACCCTGCGTGCCAACGGCCTGGAACCCCAGGAGCTGATCGCCACCATCAGCTCGCGCCTGGTGGTCAACAAGGCGTCCATGAAGATGCAGCACGCCCGCATCCAGGCGCTGATCGACACCCTGCGCAAGGCTGTGGAGTCGCGACACCGCGGCTGATCCACTCGCGCGGCCTTGAGCCGCGCCCATCTATCCGTGTCATAGCCAGAATTCTCAGGTGCCCACGCGGATGGCTTGGTAGTCTAGCGGCGCCTGAGATTTGCTATTTTCAGCATTCGCCAACTATTGAGGCCCGCTATGACCACGTCCACTGCAATCCGCCGACTCGACGCCACTGATCCGGACTTCGCGCGCCATCTGGATCATCTGCTGAGCTGGGAAAGCGTGTCCGACGATTCGGTCAACCAGCGCGTGCTCGATATCATCAAGGCCGTGCGCGAGCGCGGCGACGCGGCGCTGGTGGAGTTCACCCAGCGCTTCGACGGCCTGGAAGTGGCTTCCATGGCCGAGCTGATCCTGGGCCGCGAGCGCCTGGAACTGGCCCTGACGCGTATCACCCCCGAGCAGCGCCAGGCCCTGGAAACCGCCGCCGCCCGCGTGCGCAGCTACCACGAAAAGCAGAAGCAGGATTCCTGGAGCTACACCGAGGCCGACGGCACGGTGCTGGGCCAGAAGGTCACCCCACTGGACCGCGCCGGCCTGTACGTGCCGGGCGGCAAGGCGTCGTACCCATCTTCCGTGCTGATGAACGCCATTCCCGCCAAGGTGGCCGGCGTGACCGAAGTGGTCATGGTGGTGCCCACCCCGCGCGGTGAGGTGAACGAACTGGTGCTGGCCGCCGCCTGCATCGCCGGCGTCGACCGCGTGTTCACCATCGGTGGCGCCCAGGCCGTGGCCGCGCTGGCTTACGGCACCGAAAGCGTGCCGCAGGTGGACAAGGTGGTCGGCCCAGGCAACATCTACGTGGCCACCGCCAAGCGTCACGTGTTCGGCCAGGTCGGTATCGACATGATCGCCGGCCCGTCCGAGATCCTCGTGGTGTGCGACGGCCAGACCGACCCGGACTGGATCGCCATGGACCTGTTCTCCCAGGCCGAGCACGACGAAGACGCCCAGGCCATCCTGGTCAGCCCCGACGCCGAGTTCCTCGACAAAGTGGCCGCCAGCATCGACAAACTGCTGCCGACCATGGACCGCGCCGAGATCATCAACACTTCGATCAACGGCCGTGGCGCGCTGATCAAGGTGGCGGACATGCAGCAGGCCATCGAAGTCGCCAACCGCATCGCCCCGGAACACCTGGAGCTGTCGGTAGCCGACCCCCAGGCCTGGCTGCCGCAGATCCGCCACGCCGGCGCGATCTTCATGGGCCGCCACACCAGCGAGGCGCTGGGCGACTACTGCGCCGGCCCCAACCACGTGCTGCCTACCTCTGGCACCGCGCGGTTCTCCTCGCCTCTGGGCGTGTACGACTTCCAGAAGCGCTCGTCGATCATCTTCTGCTCGCAGCAAGGTGCGTCCGAACTGGGCAAGACCGCTTCCATCCTGGCCCGCGGCGAGTCGCTGAGCGCCCACGCCCGCAGCGCCGAATACCGCATTCTCGCCGACGACAAGCAAGGGAACTGAGACATGAGCAAATTCTGGAGCCCCTTCGTCAAGGAACTGGTGCCCTACGTGCCGGGCGAGCAGCCCAAGGTCGCCAACCTGGTGAAGCTCAACACCAACGAAAACCCCTACGGCCCGTCGCCCAAGGCGATCGAAGCCATGCGCGCCGAGCTGGGTGACAGCCTGCGCCTGTACCCGGACCCCAACAGCGACCTGCTCAAGCAGGCGGTGTGCGAGTTCTACGGCGTGCAGCCCAACCAGGTGTTCCTGGGCAACGGCTCGGACGAGGTGCTGGCGCACATCTTCCACGGCCTGTTCCAGCACGACGCGCCGCTGCTGTTCCCGGACATCAGCTACAGCTTCTACCCGGTGTATTGCGGCCTCTACGGCATTGACTTCGTGCAGGTGCCGCTGGACGAACAGTTCCAGATCCGCGTCGAAGACTACGCCCGCCCCAATGGCGGCATCATCTTTCCCAACCCCAACGCCCCCACCGGCTGCCTGCTGGCGCTGGATGCAGTGGAGCAACTGGTGAAGGGCAGCCCGGATTCGGTGGTGGTGGTCGATGAAGCCTACATCGACTTCGGCGGCGAGACGGCCATCAGCCTGGTCAACCGCTACCCCAACCTTCTGGTCACCCAGACCCTGTCCAAGTCGCGCTCCCTGGCCGGCCTGCGCGTGGGCCTGGCCGTAGGCCACCCGGACCTGATCGAGGCGCTGGAGCGGGTCAAGAACAGCTTCAACTCCTACCCGCTGGACCGCCTGGCCATCGTCGGTGGCGCAGCGTCGTTCAAGGACCGCGAGTACTTTGAACACACCTGCAAGCTGGTGATCGACAGCCGCGACAAGCTGGTGGCTGAACTGCAGCAGCGTGGCTTCGAAGTGCTGCCGTCGGCGGCCAACTTCATCTTCGCCCGCCACCCGCAGCAGGACGCCGCAGCCATCGCCGCCAAGGTGCGCGAGAAGGGCGTGATCGTGCGCCACTTCAAGCAACAGCGCATCGCCCAGTTCCTGCGCATCAGCATCGGCACGCCCGCGCAGAACCGGGCGCTGCTGGACGCGCTGTGATAGGGCGACCCTGACGCGGCCTGGCGGCCGCTGCTACGGAGTTTGCGTAGCAGCTGCCGAAGGCTGCGTCCGGGGCACCCCGCCCCATGAAAAAGCCCGCTTGCGCGGGCTTTTTCGTTACTGCACTTCTTCGGTGGCGCTCGGCGCCGGCGGCGGCCGCAGGCCTACTTCGGCGGTGAGCTTCATTTCCTTGCCGTTGCGCATGATCTGGATGCTGATCTTGTCGTTGGGCTTGGTGCGGGCCACCTGGTTCATGGACTTGCGCCCGTCACCGGCGGGCTGGCCGTCGATGCTCAGGATCACGTCACCCAGCTGCAGGCCGGCCTTCTGCGCCGGGCCGTCGCGGAAGATGCCGGCGACGACGATGCCTGGGCGGTCCTTCAGGCCGAAGGAGTCGGCCAGTTCCTGAGTCAGCGGCTGCACTTCGATGCCCAGCCAGCCGCGGATGACCTGGCCGTGCTCGATGATCGACTTCATCACCTCCAGGGCCAGCTTGATCGGGATGGCGAAGCCGATGCCCTGGGAGCCGCCGGACTTGGAGAAGATGGCGGTGTTGATGCCGGTCAGGTTGCCGTTGGCGTCCACCAGCGCGCCGCCGGAGTTGCCGGGGTTGATGGCGGCGTCGGTCTGGATGAAGTCTTCATAGGTGTTCAGGCCCAGCTGGTTGCGGCCGGTGGCGCTGATGATGCCCATGGTCACGGTCTGGCCGACGCCGAACGGGTTGCCGATGGCCAGGGCCACGTCGCCGATGCGGATGTTGTCGGAGCGGCCGATGGTGATCGACGGCAGGTTCTTGAGGTCGATCTTCAGCACCGCCAGGTCGGTCTCCGGGTCGCTGCCGATGACGTGGGCCAGGGTCTCGCGGCCGTCCTTGAGCGCCACCACGATCTGGTCGGCGCCGGTGACCACGTGGTTGTTGGTCAGCAGGTAGCCTTCGGGGCTCATGATCACGCCCGAACCCAGGCTCGATTCCATGCGCTTCTGCTTGGGCAGGTTGTCGCCGAAGAAACGGCGGAACTGCGGGTCCTCGAACAGCGGGTGGTTGGTCTTGTTGACCACCTTGGTGGTGTACAGGTTGACCACCGCCGGGGCGGCCAGCACCACCGCGTCGGCGTAGGTGACCGGGCCCTGGACCACGCTGGAGGAGGTCTGGGCCACTTGCTGCAGGTTGACGTCCTGGCTCGGCAACCCGACCAGTTGCGGGAAGCGCTGGATGATCAGCAATGCGATGAGTAAACCAGTCAGCAGCGGCCAGCCAAAATAACGCAGTGCCTTGAACATTTAACGGATCCTGGGAGTTTGCACGGAGCGTGAGCCAAACCCGCCTGGGTGGCTCATAATGGGCGCCATTATACGAGTGCTTTAGCCGCTCTGAACTGCTATTTAGGAGTCTTTTATGGCTGTTGCCCTGAGCACCCTGGTCGAAGAAGCCGACCGTTACCTCAACAGCGCGAAAATCCAGGATTACTGCCCCAACGGCCTGCAGGTGGAAGGGCGCCCGCAGGTGATGCGCATCGTCAGCGGCGTCACTGCCAGCCAGGCCTTGCTGGACGCGGCGGTGGAGGCCCAGGCCGACCTGGTGCTGGTGCACCACGGTTATTTCTGGAAGGGCGAGAACCCCTGCGTGGTGGGCATGAAGCAGCGCCGGCTGAAGACGCTGCTCAAGCACGACATCAGCCTGCTGGCCTACCACCTGCCGCTGGACCTGCACCCCGACGTGGGCAACAACGTGCAGTTGGCCCGCCAGCTGGACATCACCGTGGAAGGCCCGCTGGACCCGGATAATGCCCGGGTAGTGGGCCTGGTAGGCTCCCTGGCCGAGCCCATGACCGCCCGCGATTTCGCCCGCCGGGTGCAGGAAGTCATGGGCCGCGAGCCGCTGGTGATCGAAGGCAGCGACATGATCCGTCGCGTCGGCTGGTGCACCGGCGGCGGCCAGGGCTACATCGACCAGGCCATCGCCGCCGGCGTCGACCTGTTCATCAGCGGTGAGGCCAGCGAGCAGACCTTCCACAGCGCGCGGGAAAACGACGTGAGCTTCATCGCCGCCGGCCACCACGCTACCGAGCGTTACGGCGTGCAGGCGCTGGGCGACTACCTGGCGCGGCGCTTCGCGTTGGAGCATATCTTCATCGACATCCCCAACCCCATCTGATGGGGAGGGCCCAAACTCCCAGGCATATTCTTATACTGCTTCGTTCTAACCACCCAATTAGATAGAAGATGCCGCTGTGCTAGAGTGGGCGGCTCGAACACGGCCCGCAGGCCGTCCATAACGAATGTAATCCCCGTGAGTAGCCATGGTCGACAAACTGACGCATTTGAAACAGTTGGAGGCGGAGAGCATCCACATCATCCGTGAGGTGGCCGCCGAGTTCGATAACCCGGTGATGCTCTATTCCATCGGCAAAGACTCCGCCGTGATGCTGCACCTGGCACGCAAGGCGTTCTTCCCCGGCAAGCTGCCGTTCCCCGTGATGCACGTGGACACCCAGTGGAAGTTCCAGGAGATGTACAAGTTCCGCGACCGCATGGTTGAAGAACTGGGCCTGGACCTGCTGGTGCACGTGAACCCCGAAGGCGTGGCGCAGGGCATCAACCCTTTCACCCACGGCAGCTCCAAGCACACCGACATCATGAAGACCCAGGGCCTCAAGCAGGCGCTGGACAAGTACGGCTTCGACGCCGCCTTCGGTGGCGCGCGCCGCGACGAAGAGAAGTCGCGGGCCAAGGAACGTGTCTACTCGTTCCGTGACAGCAAGCACCGCTGGGACCCGAAGAACCAGCGCCCCGAGCTGTGGAACGTGTACAACGGCAAGGTCAACAAGGGCGAATCCATTCGCGTGTTCCCCCTGTCGAACTGGACCGAGCTGGATATCTGGCAGTACATCTACCTGGAAGGTATCCCGATCGTGCCGCTGTACTTCGCCGCCGAGCGCGAAGTGATCGAGAAGAACGGCACCTTGATCATGATCGACGACGATCGCATCCTCGAGCACCTCACCGAGGAAGAGAAGGCGCAGATCGTCAAAAAGAAAGTGCGTTTCCGTACCCTTGGCTGCTACCCGTTGACGGGCGCGGTGGAGTCGGAGGCCGAGAGCCTGACCGACATCATTCAGGAAATGCTCCTGACGCGAACTTCCGAGCGCCAGGGCCGGGTCATCGACCACGATGGCGCCGGTTCGATGGAAGACAAGAAACGTCAGGGCTATTTCTAAGTTAGGGTCGAACCATGTCGCATCAATCCGATTTGATCAGCGAGGACATCCTCGCCTACCTGGGCCAGCACGAGCGCAAGGAGCTGTTGCGCTTCCTGACCTGTGGCAACGTCGACGACGGCAAGAGCACCCTGATCGGGCGCCTGCTGCACGACTCCAAGATGATCTACGAAGATCACCTGGAAGCCATCACCCGTGACTCGAAGAAAGTCGGCACCACCGGTGACGACATTGACCTGGCGCTGCTGGTGGACGGCCTGCAGGCCGAGCGCGAGCAAGGCATCACCATCGACGTGGCGTACCGCTACTTCTCGACCGCCAAGCGCAAGTTCATCATCGCCGACACCCCGGGCCACGAGCAGTACACCCGCAACATGGCCACCGGTGCCTCCACCTGTGACCTGGCGATCATCCTGGTCGACGCCCGCTATGGCGTGCAGACCCAGACCCGTCGCCACAGCTACATCGCCTCGCTGCTGGGCATCAAGCACATCGTGGTTGCCATCAACAAGATGGACCTGAAGGGCTTCGACGAAGGTGTGTTCGAGGAGATCAAGGCTGATTACCTGAAGTTCGCCGAAGGTATCGCCCTGAAGCCGAGCAGCCTGCACTTCGTGCCGATGTCGGCCCTCAAGGGCGACAACGTGGTGAACCGCAGCGAGCGCTCGCCGTGGTACATCGGCCAGTCGCTGATGGAAATCCTCGAAACCGTGGAAGTCTCGGGCGACCGCAACCTGACCGACCTGCGCTTCCCGGTGCAGTACGTCAACCGTCCGAACCTGAACTTCCGTGGCTTCGCCGGCACCCTGGCCAGCGGCGTCGTGCACAAGGGCGACGAAGTCGTGGTGCTGCCGTCGGGCAAGAGCAGCCGGGTCAAGTCCATCGTCACCTTCGAAGGTGAGCTGGAGCAGGCCGGCCCAGGCCAGGCCGTGACCCTGACCATGGAAGACGAGATCGACATCTCCCGTGGCGACCTGCTGGTGCATGCCGACAACGTGCCAACGGTGACCGACAGCTTCGACGCCATGCTGGTGTGGATGGCTGAAGAACCGATGCTGCCGGGCAAGAAATACGACATCAAGCGTGCCACCAGCTACGTGCCGGGTAGCATTGCCAGCATCGTCCACAAGGTCGACGTCAACACCCTGGCCGAAGGCCCGGGCAGCGCGCTGGCCCTGAACGAGATCGGCCGCGTGAAGGTCGCGCTGGACAGCGCCATCGCCCTGGACGGTTACGACAGCAACCGCACCACCGGTGCGTTCATCGTCATCGACCGCCTGACCAACGGCACCGTCGGCGCCGGCATGATCATCGCCCCGCCAGTGGTACCGCACGGCGCGGCAGGCCATCACGGCAAGCTGGCCCACGTGGCCACCGAGGAGCGCGCCCTGCGCTTCGGCCAGAAGCCGGCCACCGTGCTGTTCAGCGGCCTGTCGGGCGCCGGCAAGAGCACCCTGGCCTACGCCGTGGAGCGCAAGCTGTTCGACATGGGCCGCGCGGTGTTCGTGCTGGACGGCCAGAACCTGCGTCACGACCTGAACAAGGGCTTGCCGCAGGACCGCGCCGGGCGTACCGAGAACTGGCGTCGTGCCGCCCACGTGGCGCGCCAGTTCAACGAAGCCGGCCTGCTGACCCTGGCCGCCTTCGTGGCGCCGGACGCCGAAGGCCGCGAACAGGCCAAGGCGCTGATCGGCGCCGACCGCCTGCTGACCGTCTACGTGCAGGCGTCGCCACAGGCGTGCCGCGAGCGCGATCCGCAAGGCCTGTACGCTGCCGATGGCGACAACATCCCGGGTGAGTCCTTCCCGTACGATGTGCCATTGAACGCTGACCTGGTGGTCGACACCCAGAGCGTCTCGCTGGAAGATGGCGTGAAACAGGTGCTGGACCTGCTGCGCTCGCGCGGCGCCATCTAAGCCCCCCGCTGTAGGAAAAGCCCGCGCCTCGCCAGAGCCGCGGGCTTTTTCATAAGTGCTGTTCGCATTATCGCCGAATAACCCCGTAGCAGCGGCCGCAGGCCGCGTCCCGGGCACCGCAGCACATCAGGTACACCGCGTTGGGCCCCGACGCAGCCTGGCGGCAGCTGCTACGGGGTTACGCGCCCTTGCCCACCATCAGGTAGAAAATCGCGATGAATGCCAGGAATGCCGGCCATCCCAGGCCGAACCACCATGCCATGTAGCGTCGCGCATTCAACGGCATTGGCGTGCCTTGTGCCAGCGCCTGCTCGGCCAACCGGTGCACGCGAATCTGCAGCCACACCACCGGCAGCCAGCACAGCCCCGCGAACACGTACAGGCCCATGCTCCAAAGCAACCATGGGCTCATCAGTGGCCAACCGGCCACGTGCACCAGGCCCAGCCCGCTGAGCGGCTGGAACACCGCGGCCATAGCAGTGAACGCCCAGTCGGCGAACACCAGGTGGCGGAAGGTGGCGGCAATCACTGCGACGTTCGCGCTGCGCCATGCCCGCAGGGCGTAATAGGCCGAACCCAGGCCTGTGCCAAATAGCACTGTGGAGGACAGGATATGCAGGGTCTTGAGGGTCAGGTACAGGCTCACGGGCGAGCCTCCTGGACGTATAGCCACAGGGTGACGATCATCAGCACCAGGTTCTTGGATACCCCGCCATAGGGATCGAACCAGTAGTGGGGCAGTACCACAGTGATGAATAGCGTGTAGGCCGCCATCAACACCAGTTGCGCCATCAGCACCTGGCGGCGCCAGTGTTTGCACAGCAGGCCGATGGCCAGCGCTGCGTCGCACCCGGCGCCGCCGATGACCGCCAGCGTTGCCAACCCGCCGGTGGCGCCTGCTTCGGCCATTATCCGCATACCCCATTCATAGCCTGGCCCCACGCAGGTGAGGGCGGTCCACAACCAGGTAAAGAATAGAGCGGCCAGCAAGGCGGGGCGCAGCCAGGGGCAAGGGATATCCATCTCGATGCTGCGTTCCTTCAAGGGGAGGGTGGCATTCTGCCATTTGCTGGCGCGAAGGTGCGCCATATTTGTCGAACCTGTTTAGAATGTCGCTTCAGGCGCCACGCTTTATGTCGTGTACAGCAATAAAGAAAAGCCTGACAGCACTCCTGCCTATCTCTGGATATGAAATTACCCGCATGATGGAAACTCTGCTTCTGGTCGCGCTCTATTTGGTGGCGATGGTCATTTTTTGCGTAGGTTCAAGCCGCCTGCCGATTCTCTCCGAAGAAGCGCAACACCGCGTTTCGTCGCTGGACGGGCTGCGCGGCGTGCTAGCCACCGCAGTGCTGGCGCACCACTTCACGGTCAGCTATTACTGGCAGGCCACCACGGTGTGGCAGATGACCGACAGTCGGCTGATCAACAACATGGGAGCAGTGCCGGTGTCGCTGTTCTTCATGATCACCGGCTACCTGTTCGGCGGTAAGATTTATCGCGGCGCACCGCAGTGGACAGCCATCGCATCCTCGCGCATTCGCCGAATATTCCCGATGTACTTGACCAGTGTCGCCCTGATCGTGGCCATCTCGTTTTATACTCAAGGGGGGCAGTTGGGCTCGCTTGCCGATTTCGGCCAGTCGCTGGGCCAATGGTTGCTTTTCATCGGCGTGCCGTTCAACGGCATCGACGATACCCGCCGTATCAACGCTGGGGTGCAGTGGACGCTGCTGTACGAAGCCGTGTTCTACCTGGCGTTGCCGTTGTTGTATTGCCTGCTGCGTCGTCGCCTGGCCATTGCCGCAGCGCTAGTCTCGGTGTTGGCACTAGCAGCGTTGTGGCCACTGTACGGTGATCACTTCAGCAGAAGTTTCATCAAGCTGTTCGTCGCCGGTATCGTAGTCGCCATGCTGCAAGACTGGCTCAAGGCCAAGGCCATCAATTATGGCGGTTGGAAGTGCACCCTGGTGGCGTCGGCCGTGATGGTGCTGTGCCTGGCCCTGAAGCCTTATTCCAAGGCCCAGATGATCATCCTGGCAATTCCGTTCGCCCTGTTCGTGCTGGGCAACAGCCTGAATGGGCTGCTGGAACATCGTGGCCTGAAGATCCTGGGCGAAGCCAGTTTCAGCATCTACCTGCTGCACGGCATCGTTATCTACCTGCTGTTCAGCGTGCTGGGCCTCTACGACTTCCACGCGGCCGATTTCCGCCATTACGTCTGGTTCCTGCCGGTGGTGCTGTGGCTGGTGGCAAGCCTGAGTGTGGCGACGTACTGGGGCATCGAGCGCCCGTTTATTCGCCAGCGCCCACGGCCCACCGCCCAAGTGGCTGCCGCCTGACCCTGGCTGCGGCCTGTGACGGTGGTGATAAGCAAAAAAAAACGGAGCCCGAAGGCTCCGTTTGTTCATGCCACGCAGGTTACTTGCGCTTGAGCCCGTACTGCTCGTCCAGCATGCCGGGCGAGTTCGGCGCCTTGGGCGCGTAGTCGCGGGGCGGCTCGGCGTCGCGCGGTGGGGTGAGGCGTTCGCGGGGGCCGGCACTTTCTGCGTGCAGGGCCGCCAGCAGGCGTTGGCGGGTCAGTTCGTCCAGGGCCAGCTGGTTGGCGCCCTCGGCGAGATGCTCCTGCACTTCCTGATAGCTCTGGGTCATTTTCTTGACCAGCGAAGCCGTTGTGTTGAAGTGGGTGACCACGTCATTCTGGTAGCTGTCGAAGCGTTCCTGGATCTCGTCCAGCTGGCGCTGAGTGCTGCTGGGAGCGGCATTGGGCACGAGGCGGGCGACGACCAGGCCAATCACGACACCCACGACGAGGGCGATTGTCGGCAACAACCAAACTAAGAGCGAGTGTTCCACGAGTCCTTCCTCTATAAACGGCTTTGCTTTACGTTAACGGCTCTAACCTGCGCTGTATACCGCGAGCAATCGCAAATATTTCAGACAGAATCCTTCGACTAGACGAGTCGACCCCTTTCGAGGTCACGGAGTGTACCCTTGCTGATCCGCGAAACCCCCGTTTTCATCGATGGCCCGCAGGGCCAGCTCGAGGCGCTGTACCTGGACACCCCCGACGCGCGCGGCATTGCGCTGATCTGCCACCCCAACCCGGTGCAGGGTGGCACCATGCTCAACAAGGTCATCTCGACCCTGCAGCGCACGGCGCGTGACGCCGGCTTTGTTACCTTGCGTTTCAATTACCGTGGCGTGGGCGCCAGTGCCGGCAGCCACGACATGGGCAGCGGCGAAATCGATGACGCCCAGGCCGCCGCTGCCTGGCTGCGCAGCCAGCACCCCGAGCTGCCGCTGACGCTGCTGGGCTTCTCCTTCGGCGGCTTTGTTGCCGCCGGCCTGGGCGGGCGCCTGGAAGCCGCGGGGCAGAGCGTGCAGCGCCTGTTCATGGTGGCGCCGGCAGTCATGCGCCTGACGCCGGAGCATAGCCTGCCGTTGGGCGGCACGCTGACCGTGATCCAGCCCGAAACCGACGAAGTGGTGGACCCGGCCCTGGTGTATGCCTGGTCCGCGCAGCTGCAACGTCCCCATGAGCTACTGAAAGTGGCAGAATGCGGACACTTTTTTCATGGCAAGCTGACCGACCTGAAAGATCTGGTCCTGCCACGCCTTTCGAACTGATTGCAGACAGACAAGAATTAGCCCATGACCACACGTATCCTGACCGGTATCACCACCACTGGCACGCCGCACCTGGGCAACTACGCCGGTGCCATCCGCCCGGCCATCGTCGCCAGCCGCCAGAGCGATGCCGATTCGTTCTATTTCCTGGCCGACTACCACGCGCTGATCAAGTGCGATGACCCGCTGCGCATCCAGCGCTCGCGCCTGGAAATCGCCGCCACCTGGCTGGCCTCCGGCCTGGACGTGGACCGTGTGACCTTCTACCGCCAGTCCGATATTCCCGAGATCCCCGAGCTGACCTGGCTGCTGACCTGCGTGGCCGGCAAGGGCCTGCTCAACCGCGCCCACGCCTACAAGGCTTCGGTGGACAAGAACGTGGAAGCCGGTGAAGACCCGGACGCCGGCATCACCATGGGCCTGTTTAGCTACCCGGTGCTGATGGCCGCCGATATCCTGATGTTCAACGCCCACCAGGTGCCGGTGGGTCGTGACCAGATCCAGCACGTGGAAATGGCCCGCGACATAGGTCAGCGCTTCAACCACCTGTTCGGCCAGGGCCGCGAGTACTTCGTGATGCCCGAGGCGCTGATCGAGGAAAGCGTGGCCACCTTGCCGGGCCTGGACGGCCGCAAGATGTCCAAGAGCTACGACAACACCATCCCGTTGTTTACCAGCGCCAAGGACATGAAGGACGCCATCTCGCGCATCGTCACCGACTCCCGAGCGCCCGGCGAGGCGAAGGACCCGGACAACTCCCACCTGTTCACCCTGTACCAGGCCTTCGCCACCCCGGCGCAACAGGCCGAGTTCCGCGAAGAACTGCTGCAGGGCCTGGGCTGGGGCGAGGCCAAGAGCCGCCTGTTCACCCTGCTGGACAACGAACTGGGCGAAGCGCGCGAGAAATACCACCAGTTCATCGCCCGCCCGGCCGACCTGGAAGACATCCTGCTGGCCGGCGCCGCCAAGGCCCGCAAGGTGGCCACGCCGTTCCTCGGTGAGCTGCGCGAAGCCGTGGGCCTGCGCTCGTTCCGCGAGCAGGCGCAGGTCGCCACTGCCACCAAGAAGAAGGCTGCCAAGGCCGCGCGCTTCGTCAGCTTCCGCGACGAGGACGGCAGCTTCCGCTTCCGCCTGCTGGGCGCCGATGGCGAGCAACTGCTGCTGTCGCGCAAATTCCCCGATGGCAAGGCCGCCGGCCAGGCCAGCAAGCAGCTGCAAAGTGGTGCGAAGTTGGACATTTTTCCGAAAATGAACGGGTTCTCGGTTTGCTTGGATAACGAAATTGTTGCTGATAGTCCGGATTTTGCAGATATCGACGCTCGCGATGCCGCAGTAGAGGCTCTGCGCGTGGCCTTGCAGCCCCAACAGGACTAATGCGACCAACTGTCGCAAGTCTAATTGCCATAACCCGGGGTCGTCGTTACAGTGACGGCCCGTTTTTGTTGCCCTGCTAACGAATATGACGCCTCTAGAACGATATCAAACTGACCTCAAACGCCCCGAGTTCTTCCATGATGCTGCGCAGGAAACCGCGGTGCGTCACCTGCAGCGTCTGTACGACGACCTGATCGCGGCGCATGACAGCAAGCCGGGCCTGTTCGGCAAGCTGTTCGGCAAGAAGGAGCCGACCCTGGTCAAGGGCCTGTACTTCTGGGGCGGCGTAGGGCGGGGCAAGACCTACCTGGTGGACACCTTCTTCGAGGCGCTGCCGTTCAAGGAGAAGGTGCGTACCCACTTCCACCGCTTCATGAAGCGCGTGCACGAAGAAATGCGCACCCTCAAGGGTGAGAAGAACCCACTGACGGTGATCGCCAAGCGCTTCTCCGACGAGGCCCGGGTCATCTGCTTCGACGAATTCTTCGTCTCCGACATCACCGACGCCATGATCCTCGGCACGCTGATGGAAGAGCTGTTCAAGAACGGCGTGACCCTGGTGGCCACGTCCAACATCGTCCCGGACGGCCTGTACAAGGACGGCCTGCAGCGCGCGCGCTTCCTGCCGGCCATCGCCCTGATCAAGCAGAACACCGAGATCGTCAACGTCGACAGCGGCGTGGACTACCGCCTGCGCCACCTGGAGCAAGCCGAGCTGTTCCACTACCCGCTCAACGAGGCGGCCGCGGAAAGCCTGCGCAAGAGCTTCAAGGCGCTGACCCCGGAATGCACCGCGGCGGTGGAAAACGACGTGCTGATGATCGAGAGCCGCGAGATTCGCGCGCTCAAGACCTGTGACGACGTGGCCTGGTTCGACTTCCGCGAACTGTGCGACGGCCCGCGTAGCCAGAACGACTACATCGAACTGGGCAAGATCTTCCATGCCGTGCTGCTCAGCGGCGTGGAGCAGATGGGCGTGGCCACCGACGACATCGCCCGGCGCTTCATCAACATGGTCGACGAGTTCTACGACCGCAACGTGAAGCTGATCATCTCGGCCGAAGTCGAGCTGAAGGACCTGTACACCGGCGGCCGCCTGATGTTCGAGTTCCAGCGCACCCTCAGCCGCCTGCTGGAGATGCAGTCGCACGAATTCCTGTCGCGCGCGCACAAGCCTTGATCCCGTAGCAGCGGCCGGCAGGCCGCGTCCGGGCGCCCCGTTGTGCACCGGCTGGACGCCGCCGGACGGCCGCAGGGACCGGCCTGGGTCAGGCTTCTTGCAGGAACTGCTGCCGGTACTGGTTCGGCGACAGCGCCGTGTGCTGGCGGAACAGGCGGGCGAAGAAGCTCGCGTCGTCGTAGCCCACCTCATAGCTGATGGTCTTGATGCTCTTGCGCGAGCCCGACAGCAAGCCCTTCGCCGTTTCGATGCGCAGCCGCTGCAGGTAGTGCAACGGCTTGTCGCCCGTGGCGTTCTGGAACCTGCGCATGAAGTTGCGAATACTCATGCCATGCTCGCGCGCCACGTCCTCGAAGCGGAACTTGTCGGCGAAGTGTTCCTCCAGCCACTGCTGGATCTGCAAAATGATCAGGTCCTGGTGCAGTTTCTGCCCGCCAAAACCCATGCGCCCCGGGGTGTAGTTGCGCTGCACCTCGTAGAGGATGTCGCGCGACACGGCCTGGGCGACGCTGGCGCCGCAGAAGCGCTCGATCAAATAAATGTACAGGTCGCAGGCCGAGGTGGTGCCGGCGGCGCAGTACAGGTTGTCGGCGTCGGTGAGGTGCTTGTCCTGGTTGAGCATCACCTGGGGGAAGCGCTCGGCGAACTGGCCGAAGAAGCGCCAGTAGGTGGTGGCCTCCTTGCCGTCCAGCAGGCCGGCCTCGGCCAGCCAGAACACGCCGCTGGCCTCGCCGCACAGCACCGCGCCACGGGCGTGCTGGGCGCGCAGCCACGGCAGCACCTGCGGGTAGCGCAGGCACAGGGCGTCGAAGTCATCCCAGAAGGCGGGTAACACGATGATGTCGGCGTCTTCCAGGGTGCCGTCCACGGGCACCTGTACGCCGCTGAAGGTAATCACGGGTTGGCCGTCGGGGCTGATCAGGCGGGTTTCGAACAGCGACGTCAGGCCCTGGCCCATCTGTTTGCCATGGCGCAGGCCGGCCAGGTGGAAGAAATCCTTGGCATGCATCAGCGTCGAGGCGAACACCTTGTCGATGGCCAGAATGCTCACGCGCCGCAGTGACGGGGTATTCGGGGTAAACATCATGTTCATTATTCTTATAAGGGATAGTGGTCAATAAGCGGCTGGATCGTCTTATTTTTTGGCGGTTGTGTCCAGTGCCGATACATGCCGCCGCGCTTAGTCTCAGCTATCTACCATGGATTGCTCAGCGAGAGGTGTAGGATGATTCCTAGGACAGTGTTCAGCTCCGACCACGAACTGTTTCGCGCCAGCGTGCGCAAGTTCTTCGAGAAAGAAGCCGCGCCCTTTCACGCCCAGTGGGAGAAGCAGGGTCACATCGACCGCCAGCTGTGGAACAAGGCCGGCGATGCGGGGCTGTTGTGCTCACACATCCCCGAGGAGTACGGCGGCATGGGCGCCGACTTTCTCTACAGCGCAGTGGTGATCGAAGAGATCAGCCGCCTGGGCCTGAGCGGCATTGGCTTCTCGCTGCATTCCGACATCGTCGCGCCCTATATCCTTCACTACGGCAGCGAGACCCTGAAGCACAAATACCTGCCGCGCCTGGTCAGCGGCGAGCTGGTGAGCGCCATTGCGATGACCGAGCCGGGCGCCGGTTCCGACCTGCAGGGGGTGAAGACCACGGCGGTGCTGGACGGCGACGAGTACGTGATCAACGGCTCCAAGACGTTCATTACCAACGGCTTCCTCGCCGACCTGGTCATAGTGGTGGCCAAGACCGATCCCAAGGCCGGCGCCAAGGGCACCAGCCTGTTCGTGGTGGAGGCGGGCACCCCGGGCTTCGACAAGGGTAAGCGCCTGGAGAAGGTGGGCATGAAGGCCCAGGACACCTCCGAGCTGTTCTTCCACAACGTGCGCATTCCCAAGGACAATCTGCTGGGCCAGGCCGGCCAGGGCTTCGCCTACCTGATGCAGGAGCTGCCCCAGGAGCGGCTGACCGTGGCCATCGGCGCGGTGTCCTCGGCCGAGGCGGCGCTGCAATGGACCCTGGACTACACCCGCGACCGCAAGGCGTTCGGCAAGGCCATCACCGACTTCCAGAACACTCGCTTCAAGCTGGCGGAGATCGCTACCGAAGTGCAGATCGGCCGGGTGTTCATCGACCGCTGCCTGGAGCTGCACCTCAAGGGCGAGCTGGACGTGCCCACGGCAGCAATGACCAAGTATTGGGGCTCGGACCTGCAGTGCAAGGTGCTCGACGAGTGCGTGCAGTTGCACGGCGGCTACGGCTTCATGTGGGAATACCCGATTGCCCGGGCATGGGCGGATGCGCGGGTGCAGCGCATTTATGCCGGGACCAATGAAATCATGAAGGAGATCATTGCCCGTTCGGTGATTTGAGGGGGCTAGGCGGGACGCGGCCTTTAGCCGCTGCTACAGGGTTCGTAGCAGCGGCCGCAGGCCGCGTCAGGGCCATCAAGGCGCGGGGTTGGGCTGGTCCTTGTGAATCGCCTCGATGCCTTCCAGCACCGCGTCGCTCAGCTTCAGGTCGAAGCTGGCGATGTTGGCGTCCAGCTGCTCCAGCGAGGTGGCGCCAATGATGTTGCTGGTCACGAACGGCTGCTGGGTGACGAACGCCAGGGCCATTTGCGCCGGGTCCAGGCCGTGTTCGCGGGCCAGGGCCACGTAGCGGCTGCAGGCGGCCACGCTCTGCGGGTTGGAATAGCGGCTGAAGCGGCTGAACAGGGTCAGGCGCGCGTTGGCCGGCCTGGCGCCGTTCTCGAACTTGCCCGAGAGCATGCCGAAGGCCATCGGCGAATAGGCCAGCAGGCCGCACTGTTCGCGGATGGCGACTTCCGCCAGGCCCACCTCGAAGCTGCGGTTGAGCAGGTTGTAGGGGTTCTGGATCGACACTGCCCGCGGCCAGCCACGGCTCTCGGCCAGTTGCAGGAACTTCATGGTGCCCCACGGCGTTTCGTTGGACAGGCCGATGTGGCGGATCTTGCCGGCCTTCACCTGTTCGTCCAGCGCTTGCAGGGTTTCTTCCAGCGGCGTGATCAGCTCGTCCTGGGTGTGCTGGTAGCCCAGCTTGCCGAAGAAGTTGGTGCTGCGCTCGGGCCAGTGCAGCTGGTACAGATCGATCCAGTCGGTCTGCAGGCGCTTGAGGCTGGCGTCCAGGGCCTGCACGATGTGCTGGCGGTTGTGGCGCAGCTGGCCGTCGCGGATGTGCGCGATGCCGTTGCCGGGGCCGGCGATCTTGCTGGCCAGCACCCAGTCGGCGCGATCACCGCGGCTTTTGAAATAGTTGCCAATGACTTTTTCGGTGGCAGCGTAGGTTTCCGGACGAGGGGGCACGGGGTACATTTCCGCCGTGTCGATGAAATTGATGCCCGCCTGCTTGGCCCGCTCGATCTGCGCGAAGCCCTCTGCCTCGGTGTTCTGCTCGCCCCAGGTCATGGTGCCCAGGCACAGGGCGCTGACCTTGATGTCGGTGCGTCCCAGTCGGCGATAATCCATCTGCGTCTCCTCAAGGCAAAGGAATCATAAAAGCAGGTTGATATTTTTTTCGCAATCTGGATAATTCGCCCCCTCTCTCTGCAGTGGAAGTGATGCGCCGCTCGCCGAAGAATCTTGCCGTATATTGGACGCGCTGACCCGAGCCCCCGATAGCGTCTGTATCCGGCTGCCTTTGACTTGTCAAAGTACGCACTATTCAGTAAGATCTGCCGTCTCTTTTTGCTGGACGGCCTTCGAGGCTATAAAGAATGAAAACTTTTACTGCTAAACCGGAAACAGTAAAACGCGACTGGTTCGTCGTTGATGCTGCTGGTCAGACCCTGGGTCGTCTGGCTACTGAGATCGCGAGCCGTCTGCGTGGCAAGCACAAACCAGAATACACCCCTCACGTTGACACCGGTGACTACATCGTCGTCATCAACGCTGAGCAGGTTCGTGTCACTGGCGCCAAGACCACTGACAAAATGTACTACTCCCACTCCGGTTTCCCGGGCGGCATCAAGTCGATCAACTTCCAGAAGCTGATCGCCAAAGCCCCTGAGCGCGTGATCGAGACCGCGGTAAAAGGCATGCTGCCGAAGAACCCGCTGGGTCGCGACATGTACCGTAAGCTGAAAGTCTATGCGGGCGCTGCTCACCCTCATACTGCTCAGCAGCCCCAAGAACTGAAGATTTAACGGAATAGTTCATTATGTCGGCGACTCAAAATTACGGCACTGGCCGTCGCAAGACCGCTACCGCACGCGTTTTCCTGCGTCCGGGTACTGGCAACATCTCCATCAACAACCGTTCTCTGGACACTTTCTTCGGCCGTGAAACTGCCCGCATGGTAGTTCGTCAGCCGCTGGAACTGACCGAGACCACCGAGAAGTTCGACATCTACGTCACCGTTATCGGTGGTGGTGTCAGCGGTCAAGCCGGTGCAATCCGTCACGGTATCACCCGTGCTCTGATGCAATACGACGAGACCCTGCGTAGCGCCCTGCGTAAAGCTGGCTACGTGACTCGTGACGCTCGTGAAGTTGAACGTAAGAAAGTCGGTCTGCGTAAAGCGCGTAAGCGTCCGCAGTACTCGAAGCGTTAATTCAAAGCTTCGCGACTCCGTTCAAAAAAAGCCCGGTTCCTTTGGAACCGGGCTTTTTTTATGTCGGCTAGACTACGGTGAGCGTCAAGGGGCCGTAGCCGCTGCCGTCAGGCTGCGCTGGCCCGAATGTTCACTACAGATTCGTGTTGCTGCAAATGGCCAGCGCAGCCTGCGGCAGCGGCTACGATGAATGACGTGGGGTGCGAAGTTTTTGTGCAGCGGCTTGCTGCACCTGCGCACGCCGCGCAAGGCCGGGGGCGCAGTCGTTTGCCGCGGGTATTTCCCTTGTCTATGTATGGGCTTTTAACTACCATTCGGCAGATTTTCAGGCTGACCGGGCCTGGCTGGATGGAACCAACAATGTAGATGCCTGTTGCAACAGGCCACCAAGCTGATGGGAGAGGACTGAATGAGCAATGACGGCGTGAATGCAGGCCGGCGTCGCTTCCTCGTAGCGGCCACGTCCGTGGTCGGCGCAGCAGGAGCGGTAGGGGCTGCGGTCCCGTTCGTGGGGTCTTGGTTTCCCAGTGCCAAGGCCAAGGCGGCGGGGGCTCCAGTCAAGTTCAACATCAGCAAGGTGGAGCCCGGCCAGCAGGTGATCGCCGAATGGCGTGGCCAGCCGGTGTTCGTGGTGCGCCGCACCGACGAGATCATCGCCAACCTGGGCAAGATCGAAGACCGTCTCTCCGACCCCGAGTCCAAGAACTCGACCCAGCCTGCCTATGTCGACCCCAAGCTGCGCTCCATCAAGCCGCAGGTGCTGATTCTGATCGGCATCTGCACACACCTGGGCTGCTCACCGACTTTCCGCCCCGAGGTGGCACCGGCCGACCTGGGCAAGGATTGGGTGGGGGGCTATTTCTGCCCTTGCCACGGTTCCCACTACGACCTCGCCGGTCGCGTCTACAAGTCCCAGCCCGCGCCGCTCAACCTGGCGGTGCCGCCGCACTCTTACGAGTCGGACGATGTGATTGTCATCGGCGTCGATCAGGAGAAAGCGTGATGAGCAAGTTCATGGCCTGGGTGGATGCCCGCTTCCCCGCGACAAAAATGTGGGAAGAGCACCTCACCAAATACTACGCCCCGAAAAACTTCAATTTCTTCTATTTCTTCGGCTCGCTGGCGCTGCTGGTGCTGGTCAACCAGATCATCACCGGCGTGTGGCTGACCATGAGCTTCACGCCCTCGGCAGAAGAGGCGTTCGCCTCGGTCGAGTACATCATGCGCGACGTGTCCTACGGCTGGATCCTGCGCTACCTGCACTCCACGGGCGCTTCGGCGTTCTTTATCGTGGTGTATCTGCACATGTTCCGCGGCCTGCTGTACGGCTCCTACAAGAAGCCCAGGGAGCTGGTGTGGATCTTCGGCATGCTCCTCTACCTGGCCCTGATGGCCGAGGCCTTCATGGGCTACCTGCTGCCGTGGGGGCAGATGTCGTACTGGGGCGCGCAGGTGATCATCTCGCTGTTCGGCGCCATCCCGGTGATCGGCAATGACCTGACCCAGTGGATTCGTGGCGACTACCTGATTTCCGGCATCACCCTGAACCGCTTCTTCGCCCTGCACGTGATTGCCCTGCCCATAGTCATCCTGGGCCTGGTGGTGTTGCATATCCTGGCGCTGCACGAGGTGGGCTCCAACAACCCCGACGGCATCGAAATCAAGAAGCTCAAGGACGAAAACGGCGTACCCCTGGACGGTATTGCCTTCCATCCGTACTACACGGTGAAGGACATTGTCGGCGTGGTGGTGTTCCTGTTCGTGTTCTGTTCCATCGTGTTCTTCTTCCCGGAAATGGGCGGCTATTTCCTGGAAAAACCCAACTTCGAGCAGGCCAACGCCTTCAAGACGCCCGAGCACATCGCCCCGGTGTGGTACTTCACGCCGTTCTACGCGATCTTGCGCGCGGTGCCCGACAAGCTGCTGGGGGTGATGTCCATGGGCGCCGCCATTGCGGTGCTGTTCGTGCTGCCCTGGCTGGACCGCAGCCCGGTCAAATCCATGCGCTACAAGGGCTGGGTCAGCCGCGTGGCCCTGACGCTGTTCTGCGTGTCGTTCATGACCCTGGGCTACCTGGGCGTGCAACCGCCGACGCCGGAGCGAACGTTGGTGTCGCAGGTGTGCACGGTGCTGTATTTCGCCTATTTCATCCTGATGCCGTTCTACACCCGCTTCGAGAAGACCAAACCGGTACCGGAAAGGGTGACTGGCTGATGAAAAAATTATTAGCGGTATTCATTCTTGCGTTACTGCCCGCGTTGACCCTGGCTGCCGAAGGCCCGGAGCTGGAGAAGGTCGACATCGACCTGGCCGACAAGCCCGCCATGCAGGACGGCGCCCGCACCTTCGCCAACTACTGCATGGGCTGCCACAGCGCCAAGTTCCAGCGCTACGAGCGTGTCGCCGATGACCTGGGCATTCCCCACGACCTGATGCTGCAGAAGCTGGTGTTCACCGGCGCCAAGATCGGCGACCACATGACCATCGGCATGCAGCCCGCCGACGCCAAGGCCTGGTTCGGCGCGGCGCCGCCGGACCTGACGCTGGTGGCGCGGGTGCGTGGCACCGATTGGCTCTATGGCTACCTGCGCTCGTTCTACGAGGACCCTGCGCGGCCCTGGGGCGTCAACAACGCCGTGTTCCCCAATGTCGGCATGCCCAACGTGCTGGGCGGCCTGCAGGGCCGCCAGGTGATCGGCTGCAAGCAGGTGCAGGTGGTCACCGACGGCAAGAAGCAGTACGACCCGCTCACCGGCGCGCCGCTGACCCACGAGGCCTGTGACCAGCTGACCCTGCTGCCGAAAACCGGCAGCCTGACGCCCGAGCAGTTCGACGAGAAGATCAAGAACCTGGTGACCTTCCTGGCGTACTCGGCCAACCCCAACAAGCTGCAGGCCGAGCGAATCGGCACGTACGTGCTGCTGTACCTGGCTGTTTTGTTCATCTTTGCTTACCTGCTCAAACGTGAATACTGGAAAGACGTTCATTGAATATGCGGTAAGATCTGCTGTTAAATGCGCGCGCCCCTTTGGCGACTCCGTTGCATGGCGAACCTGGAAGCCGTTCCAGTCACCTTTGCCGAGGGAGTGCTTCAGGGGCGCGCTCGTTTTTGTGTTATTCATGTTTTTTATACGCGAGGAGGACCGCCATGGGCGTGACCAACCGGTTGGCCTGTTACTCCGACCCCGCTGACCACTATTCTCACCGGGTGCGCATCGTTCTCGCCGAGAAGGGTGTAAGCGCCGAGATCATCAGTGTGGCGGCAGGTTCGCAGCCGGCCAAGCTGATCGAAGTGAACCCGTACGGCAGCCTGCCGACGCTGGTCGATCGGGATTTGGCGCTGTACGAATCCACCGTGGTGATGGAATATCTGGATGAGCGTTACCCGCATCCGCCGCTGCTGCCGGTGTACCCGGTGGCGCGGGCCAACAGCCGCCTGCTGATCCACCGGATCCAGCGCGACTGGTGCGGGTTGGTGGACCTGATTCTCGACGCGCGCACCAAGGAACCGGCGCGTGTACAGGCCCGCAAGGAGCTGCGTGAGAGCCTGACGGGCGTTTCGCCCCTGTTTGCCGACAAGCCTTTCTTCCTCAGTGAGGAGCAAAGTCTGGTTGATTGCTGTCTACTGCCCATACTCTGGCGCTTGCCAGTGCTGGGTATCGAATTGCCGCGGCCTGCAAAGCCGCTGCTGGACTATATGGAACGTCAGTTCGCCCGCGAGGCCTTCCAGGCTAGCCTCTCGGCCGCTGAACGTGAAATGCGCCCGGTTTAAGGAGCCGTTGATGAACTCCAGTCGTCCGTACCTTGTACGTGCACTCTACGAGTGGATCGTGGATAACGATTGCACGCCCCACATGCTGGTCAATTCCGAACACCGTTCGGTGCAGGTCCCCAAGGGCTTTGCAAGTGATGGCCAGATCGTCCTCAATGTGTCGCCCAGTGCCGTGCGTCACCTGCACATGGACAACGACGCGGTCAGCTTCGAAGGTCGCTTCGGCGGCGTCGCGCACACGCTCTACGTGCCCATCGGCGCTATCCTGGGCGTTTATGCCCGGGAAAACGGCCAGGGCATGGTCTTCGACCTGGAGCCATCGCTGGCCGAGGAAGAAGAAGTCGTGCTCGATGGCAGTGACGATGACCTGCCGCCCGATGGCGGCCGACCGCAACGCCCGGCAGGGCGGCCTAGCTTGAAGGTGGTCAAGTAACAAAAAAGGCGATCCAGTTGGATCGCCTTTTTTTTGTGCCAGGATTTTTAGCCGCTGCCGCCAGGCTGCGCTGGCCGGCGTGAACCCTGAGGATCTTCAGTGAGGCACAGGGCCAGCGCAGCCTGGCGGCAGCGGCTACAAGCGGTCAGTCGATGTATTCGAACAGCTTCACGATTTTCTGCACGCCACCCACGCCCTGCACCAGCGAGGCTGCCTGGGCGGCTTCCTTCTGGGTGACCAGGCCCAGCATGTAGACGATCCCGTTCTCGGTGATCACCTTGATGCGCGAGCCGGGGATGCTGGCGTCGGCCAGCATCTGGGTCTTGATCTTGGTGGTCAGCCAGGCGTCGTTGTTGCGCGCCAGGATCGAGGAGGGCGCCATCACCTGCAGTTCGTTGTGCACGCGCTTGACGCGCTGCACGCCGGCGGCGGCCTGTTCGGCCATGGCCTTGAGGTCGGCGCGCGGGGTCTGGCCGGCCAGCAGCACCACACCGTTGAAGCTGCTGACGATGATGTGCGAGTTCTGGTCCAGGTCAGGGCTGGCCTTGGCCACGTTCACCGACACCTTGGTCTCGATCAGCGAATCGTCGATCTTGCTGCCGAAGGTGCGGGTGCCGCGGTCGTCCTCGATGGGCTTGTCGCGGGTAGCGGTCAGGAACGAGCTGCAGCCGGTCAGGCTCAGGCACAGGGTCAAGGCCATCAGGCCAAGGCGATTAGGGGTCATTCTTCACTCCCGAACAGTTGGCTGTCGATCAGGTCGCATAGGCAGTGGATCGCCAGCAGGTGGACTTCCTGGATGCGTGCGGTGACGTGGGCCGGGACGCGGATCTCCACGTCCTCGGGCAACAGCAGCGAGGCCATGCCGCCGCCGTCGCGACCGGTCAGGGCTACGACAACCATTTCGCGGTCATGTGCGGCCTGGATCGCCTGGATGATGTTGGCGGAATTGCCGCTGGTGGAGATCGCCAACAGCACGTCGCCGGGCTGGCCCAGGGCGCGGATCTGCTTGGAGAACACTTCGTTGTAACTGTAGTCGTTGGCAATCGAGGTGATGGTCGAGCTGTCGGTGGTCAGGGCAATGGCTGGCAGGCTCGGGCGCTCGCGCTCGAAGCGGTTGAGCAGCTCCGAGGAGAAGTGCTGGGCGTCGCCGGCCGAGCCGCCGTTGCCGCAGGACAGCATCTTGCCTTCGTTGAGCAGCGCGTTGACCATGACCTGGCTGGCTTGCTCGATGTGCGGTGCAAGGACTTCCATCGCCTGTTGCTTGGTATCGATACTGGCCTGGAAAAGCTGGCGAATTCGGGATTGCATGTCCATCAGTGTGACCTTAATTAGGGCGGCTGGTCGGGCGCTGTTCAGCGTCCCGGCACATGAATGTGCAGCCCGCAAAGCAAAGAGCAAAAAACGTTGGAATAAGGGGGTAAACGGCAGCGCTCACGATGGCCTGGTCAGCTGTCGAAGGCGTTGCGTAGCCAGTTCAGGCGCATATCCTTGCTGGCGGTGCCTTCCAGGGCGATCACGTCGAAGCGGCAGGGGCTATTGGCCCAGCGTGCTTCCTGGTGCAGGAACGAATGTGCGGCATTGACCACTCTGGCACGCTTGCGCGCGTCGATACTTTCGAGCGCGCCACCCCATTGTGCGTGCAGGCGGTAACGAACTTCGACGAATACTACTGTATCGCCATCAAGCATGACCAGATCAAGCTCGCCGCCTTTACAAAGCCAGTTGCGCGCAAGCACCTGCAAACCCTGCTGCTGCAGGTGTGCGAGGGCTTGCGCTTCGGCCTCCTGGCCGGCCTGGCGCGGCGAGCTGGCGAGCATTACTGCGCGGTGTCCGGCAGGCGCTGCACCTGGCCATTGGCGAACTGGGCCCACGGCAGCTGGCGCTCGATGCGCTGGCCGGCGTTGATGCTCAGGTTGCCCGACAGGCCTTGCAGGCGGTTGTCCGGCAGCGCTTTCAACTGCGCCAGGCGCGGGGCCAGGCCAAAGGCGTCGGCACCCATGGCGTACAGGCGGCCAAGGCTGCCACCGGCCTGGGGCCACTGGTGCACCACCTGCTGGCGCAGCGGGTTGCTGTTGTCCAGCAGCCACGGGGTTTCGCAGAAGCGCACGCCGTTCATGTCGTTGTACTGGGCCTGGTCGCCGCTGGCACTGTAGACGTTGGACGTCGCGTACACCGGCACGTCACCGGCGTATTGGAAGTTCAGCGTCGGCTTGATCTGCTGGGCCAGCTGCGGGGTGGAGGCCAGGAAGATGAAGTCGACGTCCTGGCGACGCGAGCCGTTGCTGCCGTTGCCACCCTGGCGAGCCTGCATCAGGTCGCCGATCTGCTGGGCCAGGGCCACGGGCTGGTCAACGCGCTGGGAGCCCAGCAGTTGGCCGCCGTTGGCTTCGAAGTCCTGGCGGAAGGCGGCCAGCACGCGGTCGCCCCACTCGCCGCGCGGCACCAGGGCCACGGCGCGATGCAGGCCATCGGCACGGGCGCGACGGGAGACCTCGCGGGCCTCGTCCTCGGCGGCCAGGCCGAACTGGAACAGTTGTGGGGGGTTGGCCTGGGTGCCGTCGCTGTAGTTGAGCGCCAGGGTGGTGATGGGCAGTTGCGGGCGACCGGCCAGTTGTTTCACCAGCGGTTTCTCCAGCGGGCCGACCACCAGCTGCGCGCCGGCGGCCTGGGCCTGGCGGTAGAAGTCATCCATGGAGGTCACGCGGGAGCTGTCGAACACTTCCACTACCGGTGGCTTTTGCCCGGCCTGTTGGGCCTGGTAGTAGGCGGCCATGAAGCCGTCACGCAGGGCCTTGCCCACCGAGGCCAGCTGGCCTTGCTGGGGCAGCAGCAGGGCGATCTTGGTCAGTGGCTGGCTGGTCAGCTCCTTGAGCTTCACCAGCGCCACCGGCAATTGCTTGGCGGCGGGGTGGTCGGGGTGGCTGCTGCGCCAGTTGTCGATGGCAGCCTTCTGCTGGTCCAGGGTGCCGGCGCTCTTCACGGCCAGGGCCAGGCTCTGCCAGCCTGCCAGGTCGTCGGTGCCGGTGGATTGCAGCTGGTCGACCGGCAGGCTGCTGACCAGGGTCCAGATGGCTTCGTTGTTGGCGGCAGCCGCGTCGCCGCTGAGCAGCGGGGCGATGAACACGCGTTCCTGGGCGGCGGGCAAGGGCTGGCCGTCGGCTTCCAGGGCGCGGGCACGCACGGTGTGGGCGCGGACCTGCTGCTCTACCGACGCCTCGTTCAGGCGCTGCAGGCTGGGGTGGTTGAGCGCGGCCAGGGCTTCCTTGGGCTGGTTGCGGGCCAGGGCCAGCTCGGCCGCCAGGGTGCTGGCGATGATCTGCTGGCCCACGTTGAGCTGCTCGACCTGCACCTGTGCCAGGATTTGCGCGGCACGCTGGTTGGCGTGCTGGCGGTAGGCGAGGTCGGCGGCGCTCAGGCGCAGCACGGCGGCGTCGGCCGGGGTCTTGGCCGAGGCGGCCTGGCCGAGCAGTTGCTCGATGGTGGCGTCAGGCGTACGCGGCAGTTCGCCGAGGCTGTTGGAAGGCGCGCTGGCGCAGGCCGCCAGCAGGGCGGCAAGGCATAGGGCTGAGAGCAGCCGCAGGCAAGCTGTCATGTATATCTTCCTGATACTCGATCGATTAGGCCCGCAATTGTACCCAAGCACGGCCCCCGGTGCGATGTCACTGGCGTGAAAGGCGCATCAAAGGTCATTCAGGGTTTTACCGCGGGCTTTTTGGCCGCTGGGCGAAAGGGCGCGCTACAATGCCGCTTTTGCCAACGACAGGTGTGTGCTGTGACTGCTCCAGGTGCTTCGAATTCCGCGATGGGAACACTTTATGTGGTGGCCACGCCCATCGGTAACCTGGACGACATGAGCGCTCGGGCGTTGAAGATCCTCAATGACGTGGCGCTGATCGCCGCCGAGGACACCCGCCATTCGATCCGCCTGCTGCAGCACTTCGGCATCAACACGCCGCTGGCCGCGTGCCACGAGCACAATGAGCGAGACGAGGGCGGGCGCTTCCTCGACAAGCTGCTGGCGGGCGAGAGCGTGGCGCTGATCTCCGACGCCGGCACGCCGCTGATCTCCGACCCCGGCTACCACCTGGTGCGCCAGGTGCGCGCCGCGGGTATCCCGGTAGTGCCGGTGCCCGGCCCCTGCGCGCTGATCGCGGCGCTGTCGGCGGCCGGCCTGCCGTCCGACCGTTTCATCTTCGAAGGCTTCCTGCCGGCCAAGACCGTCGGCCGTCGCTCGCGCCTGGAGCAGGTGCGAGAAGAGCCGCGCACGCTGATCTTCTATGAAGCCCCGCACCGTATCCTGGAATGCCTGCAGGACATGGAGCTGGTGTTCGGCCCCGAGCGCCCGGCACTGCTGGCGCGCGAACTGACCAAGACCTTCGAGACCCTCAAGGGCCTGCCGCTGGCCGAGCTGCGTGCCTTCGTGGAAAGCGACAGCAACCAGCAGCGCGGCGAGTGCGTGGTGCTGGTGGCAGGCTGGACGCCGCCCGAAAGTGACGAGGTGGTGAGCGCCGAGGTGATGCGCGTGCTGGACCTGCTGCTCAAGGAGATGCCGCTCAAGCGCGCGGCGGCGTTGGCGGCGGAAATTACCGGCGCGCGCAAGAATGTGCTGTACCAGGTGGCATTGGAGCGGCAGAAAAGCAGCTAAGGCTGCGAGGGGCAAGCTGCAAGACAGGCACTCAAGCGCGCAGCTTGAAGCTTAAAGCTTGCAGCTGGCCTAGCTATTCCGTAACCTTGTCGGCGGAGAGTCGATTGGACAGTCGCTGCCTGCTTTTGTTCCGCAAAAGCGGGGGGAGGAAAGTCCGGGCTCCATAGGGCGGAGTGCCAGGTAACACCTGGGAGGCGCGAGCCTACGGAAAGTGCCACAGAAAATAACCGCCTAAGCGTTTCGGCGCCGGTAAGGGTGAAAAGGTGCGGTAAGAGCGCACCGCACGTCTGGTAACAGTTCGTGGCTAGGCAAACCCCACTCGGAGCAAGACCAAATAGGGTTCCACATGGCGCGGCCCGCGTTGGAACCGGGTAGGTTGCTAAAGGTGTCCAGTGATGGCCATCGTAGAGGAATGACTGTCCTCGACAGAACCCGGCTTACAGATCGACTCTCCACCTCTTTTCCCTTCTGCATCAATCAATAGCAGAAGCGGCCCTGGTAATACCGAAAAAATCTTACTCTTAATAAATCACTTTAAGTTTGACGCGTAGACCCTTGAGTTAACTTGGCTTTATACCCCCGCGTTTCCCTCGATTTAGCCCATCTCTTTCCTTTTGTCACCTAAATCGCCGATCTGTAAGGGTTTTCCTTACGAGCGTGCCTTGACGGTGGTGTGGGCGCATTCCTATAGTGTGCGCAAGTGGCGGAAAGTGGCACAAAGTGGGTTTTTAGGCACGAAAAACTAAATCTTGGGGAAGCGCCTCTGTGTTTCGCGGAGCTAATGCCATCAGTCTCGATGCAAAGGGCCGTCTCGCTATGCCGAGCCGGTACCGTGACGAGCTGGTTTCGCGCTCCAATGGCCAGTTGATCGTGACCATCGACGCCGTCGACCGCTGCCTGTGTGTGTACCCGCTGGACGAATGGGAATTAATTGAAACAAAGCTGCGCGCGCTGCCGTCGCTCCGGGAAGAAAACCGCCGTCTGCAAAGGTTGCTGATTGGTAATGCGGTTGACCTGGAGCTCGACGGCAGCGGGCGTTTTCTGGTTCCGCCGCGCCTGCGCGAGTACGCGAAGCTGGACAAGAAAGTGATGCTGGTAGGCCAGCTGAACAAGTTTCAACTGTGGGACGAGGATGCCTGGAACGCGCTTGCTGATGCGGACCTGGCAGCTATTCAACAACCGGGCGCCATGCCTGATGAACTGCGTGATTTGATTCTGTGACTATAGATAGCGGCTTTAACCACATCACCGTATTGCTTGACGAAGCCGTCGAGGCTCTCGCCATACAGGGCGATGGCTGCTATGTGGACGGTACCTTCGGGCGGGGTGGTCACAGCCGGTTGATCCTCAAGCACCTGGGGCCGGACGGCCGATTGCTGGGCTTCGACAAGGACCCACAAGCGATTGCCACGGGGCAAGCGCTGGCGGCCGAAGACGGCCGCTTTGTCATTGTGCAGCGCAGTTTTGCGGAAATGGGTAGCGAAATTGCTAGCCAAGGCCTGGCCGGCAAGGTCAACGGCGTGCTGCTGGACCTGGGCGTGTCTTCGCCGCAGCTGGATGACCCCGAGCGCGGCTTCAGCTTCATGAACGACGGCCCGCTGGACATGCGCATGGACCCGAGCCGCGGCGTCAGCGCCGCCGAGTTCATCGCCAACGCCCCGGCCGAAGAAATTGCCCGCGTGTTCAAGGAATACGGCGAAGAGCGCTTCGCCAAACGCATGGCCAATGCCGTGGTCGCGCGTCGCGAAATCAAGCCGTTCGAGCGCACCGCCGACCTGGCCGAAGTGCTGAAAGTGGCCAACCCTGCCTGGGAAAAGGGCAAGAACCCGGCTACCCGTGCCTTCCAGGGCCTGCGTATCCACGTCAACAACGAGCTGGCTGACCTGGAGGCGGGCCTTGAAGCCGCGCTGGAGTCGCTGGAAATCGGCGGCCGCCTGGTGGTGATCAGCTTCCACTCGCTGGAAGACCGGATCGTCAAACTGTTCATGCGCAAGCTGGCCAAGGGCGAGGCCGACAACCTGCCGCGCAACCTGCCCGTGCGCTTCCAGGCGTTCGAGCCGAAAATCAAGGTTCACGGCAAGGCCCAGTTCGCTTCCGAAGCCGAGCTCAAGGCCAACCCGCGCTCGCGCAGCGCGGTCATGCGCGTGGCGGAGAAGCTGCGGTGAGCAAGCTCTACGCCAAGCCTTTGCCGGGCGGCAGCTTCCTGATGCTGCTGCTGTTCATTGCCGTGCTGGTGTCGGCCATCGCCGTGTCCTATAGCGCGCACCTCAACCGTCAGCTGCTCAACAGCCTGTACAACGAGTTGAGCGAGCGCGACAAGGCGCAGGCCGAGTGGGGCCGGCTGATCCTGGAGCAAAGCACCTGGACCGCCCATAGCCGCATCGAGGCGCTGGCCAGCGGCCAACTGAAAATGCGTATTCCCGACGCCGCCGAAATCAAGATGGTGACGCCATGATGAAACTCGACGGCGCCCTGTACCCGTGGCGTTTCCGGGTGCTCGTGGCCTTGCTGGGCATCATGGTGGGCGCGATCGTGTGGCGCATCGTCGACCTGCAGGTCATCGACCATGACTTCCTCAAGGGCCAGGGCGATGCCCGCAGCGTGCGGCACATTCCCATTCCTGCGCACCGCGGCCTGATCACCGACCGCAACGGCGAGCCGTTGGCCGTGAGTACGCCGGTCACCACCTTGTGGGCCAACCCCAAGGAGATGCAGGCGGACAAGAGCAAATGGCCGGCACTGGCTGCAGCCCTGGGGCAGGACCCCAAGGAACTGTCGACACGCCTCGACGCCCAGGCCACCAAGGAATTCATCTACCTGGTGCGCGGCCTCACGCCGGAGCAGGGCCAGACCGTGCTCGACCTCAAGGTTCCTGGTGTCTACGGCATCGAGGAATTTCGTCGTTTCTACCCCGCCGGTGACGTGACCGCGCACATGGTCGGCTTCACCGACCTGGACGACCACGGCCGCGAGGGCGTGGAGCTGGCGTACGAGGACTGGCTGGCCGGCGTGCCGGGCAAGCGCCAGGTCATCAAGGACCGCCGCGGCCGCCTGATCAAGGACGTGCAGGTCACCAAGAACGCCAAGGCGGGCAAGACCCTGACCCTGTCGATCGACCTGCGCCTGCAATACCTGGCCAGCCGCGAGCTGCGCAACGCCATCGTCGAGAACGAGGCCAAGGCGGGCAGCCTGGTGATCATGGACGTGAAGACCGGCGAAGTGCTGGCCATGGTCAACCAGCCCACCTACAACCCGAACAACCGCAAGACCATGTTCCCGGCGTCCATGCGCAACCGGGCGATCACCGACGTGTTCGAGCCGGGCTCGACCATGAAGCCGATCTCCATGAGCGCGGCCCTGGAAACCGGGCGCTGGAAGCCGACCGACAAGGTCGAGGTGTACCCCGGCAGCCTGCAGATCGGCCGCTACACCATTAAAGACGTGACCAAGACCGAGGGCCCGATCCTCGACCTCACCGGCATCCTGATCAACTCCAGTAACGTGGGCATGAGCAAGGTGGCCTTCGACGTCGGCGGCGAGAACATCTTCCGTGCCATGTCGGCCGTGGGCCTTGGCCAATACACCGGCCTGGGCTTCCCGGGCGAGCGCGTGGGCAACCTGCCCAACCACCGCGACTGGAAAAAGGCCGAGACCGCGACCCTGTCCTACGGCTACGGCCTGTCGGTGACCGCGCTGCAGCTGGTGCACGCCTATTCGGCCATCGCCAACGACGGCGAGATCGTGCCGCTGAGCATCCTCAAGGTCGACGGCAAGCCGGCGGCCACGCGGGTGATGCCAGAGCAGGTGGCCAAGACCCTGCAAGGCATGATGAAGGAAGTGATCGAGGACTCGCGCGGCGTCTACCGTGCGCGGGTGCCGGGCTACCACGTGGCCGGCAAGTCGGGTACTGCCCGTAAGGCCACCATCGGTTCGCGCGGCTACACCGAGAACGCCTACCGCTCGCTGTTCGCCGGCTTCGGCCCGCTCAGCGATCCGCGCTACGCCATCGTCGTGGTCATCGACGAACCGAGCAAGGCCGGTTACTTCGGCGGCCTGGTATCGGCACCGGTGTTCAGCAAGGTCATGTCCGGCACGCTGCGGCTGATGAACGTGACCCCCGACAACCTGCCGAGCACCCCGCAGGAAACAGCCCAGGCCCAGCCTGCGGCCAGCAAGGGAGGGCGTGGCTGATGAGCATGCCGCTGAGCAAGATTTTCGCCCAGGCCAACCGCGATCCATTGATCCGCGAGCTGGCGCTGGACAGCCGCAGCGTGCGCCCCGGCGACCTATTCCTGGCCGTGCCAGGGGCCAAGGTCGATGGCCGTGCGCACATCGCCGACGCCCTGGGCCGTGGCGCTGCCGCCGTGGCCTACGAAGTGGACGGCGCTACCGTGCTGCCGATCACCGACGTGCCGCTAATTCCGGTCAAGGGCCTGGTGCGCCAGCTGTCCGACATCGCCGGGCGCTTCTACGGCGACCCGAGCCGGCTGCTGAACGTGGTGGGTGTCACCGGCACCAACGGCAAGACCAGTGTCACCCAATTGGTAGCCCAGGCCCTGGACCTGCTGGGCCAGCGCTGCGGCCTGATCGGCACTCTGGGCACCGGCTTCTACGAAGCCCTGCAAAGCGGCCGCCTGACCACCCCTGACCCGATCGCCGTGCAGGCGACCCTGGCCGACCTGAAGAAGGCCGGCGCCAAGGCCGTGGCCATGGAAGTGTCGTCCCACGCCCTGGACCAAGGCCGCGTGGCCGCCCTGGCGTTCGATGTGGCGGTGCTGACCAACCTCAGCCGCGACCACCTGGACTACCACGGCAGCATGCAGGCCTACGCTGCCGCCAAGGCCAAGCTGTTCGGCTGGACCGGCCTGCGCTGCCGGGTGCTGAACCTGGATGATGCCTTCGGCAGCACCCTGGCCGAGGAAGCCCATGAATCGCGGCTGATCACCTACAGCCTGCTGGACCCGGCGGCCACCCTGTATTGCCGCGAAGCCGAGTTCGACGACCATGGCGTGCGCGCCACCCTGGTCACTGCCCAGGGCGAGCACGTGCTGCGCAGCCGCCTGCTGGGGCGTTTCAACCTCAGCAATGTGCTGGCCGCGGTCGGCACGCTGCTGGCGCTGGATTACCCGCTGGACGACATCCTCAAGGTGATGCCGCAGCTGGAAGGCCCGCTGGGGCGCATGCAGCGCCTGGGCGGTGGCAAGCAGCCGCTGGTGGTGGTCGATTACGCCCACACCCCCGACGCCCTGGACAAAGTGCTGCTGGCCCTGCGCCCGCATGCCAAAGGCGAGCTGGTGTGCCTGTTCGGTTGTGGCGGCGACCGTGACCGTGGCAAGCGCCCGCTGATGGCCGAAGTGGCCGAGCGCCTGGCCGACCGCGTGCTGGTCACCGACGACAACCCGCGCAGCGAAGACCCGCTGCAGATCTTTGCCGACATTCGCCCTGGTTTCAGCGCTGCTGCCCGGGTCGAGTTCGTCTCGGGGCGTGGCCCGGCCATTGCCCAGCTCATCGCCAAGGCCAATGCCGACGACGTGATCGTGCTGGCCGGCAAGGGGCACGAGGATTATCAGGAAATCAACGGCCAGCGCCTGGCGTTCTCCGACCTGGAGGAGGCCGCCAAGGCCCTGGCTACCTGGGAGGTGGACCATGCTTAAGCCCATGTCCCTGGCTGAACTGCTCAAGCCACTGGCTGCGCGTTTGCATGGCCAGGATGTGGAATTCAACGGCGTCAGTATCGACAGCCGCGCCATTGTCGCCGGCCAGTTGTTCGTGGCGCTGACCGGCCCGCGTTTCGACGGCCATGACTACCTGGCCGACGTCGCCGCCAAGGGCGCGGTCGCCGCGCTGGTGGAACGTGAAGTGGCCGGCGTCGACCTGCCGCAACTGGTGGTGGCTGATTGCCGCGTGGCGCTGGGCCAGCTGGGCGCGCTGAACCGTGGCCGTTTCAACCGTCCTGTCGCCGCTATCACCGGCTCCAGCGGCAAGACCACGGTCAAGGAGCTGCTGGCCGGCATCCTGCGCACCCAGGGTGAAGTCCTGGCCACCCGTGGCAACCTGAACAACGACCTGGGCGCGCCGCTGACCCTGCTCGAACTGGCCCCGCAGCACACCGCCGCGGTCATCGAGCTGGGCGCCTCGCGCCTGGGCGAGATTGCCTACACCGTGGGCCTGACCCAGCCCCACGTGGCCATCCTCAACAACGCCGGCACCGCCCACGTGGGTGAGTTCGGCGGGCCGGAGAAGATCGTCGAGGCCAAGGGCGAAATCATCGACGGCCTGGCCACCGACGGCACTGCGGTGCTCAACCTGGACGACAAGGCCTACGGCATCTGGCACACCCGTGCCGGCCAGCGCCGCGTGCTCAGCTTCGCCCTGACCAACACCGCAGCCGATTTCCACGCCAGCGACATCCAGGCCGATGAACGCGGCTGCCCGAGCTTCAACCTGCACGGCCTGCAAGGCACGGCGCGGGTCCAGCTGAACCTGCTGGGCACCCACAACGTGCAGAACGCCCTGGCCGCCGCGGCCGCCGCCCATGCCTTTGGTCTGGCCATCGGCGACATCGCCCGCGGCCTGGAAAGCGTGCAGCCGGTCAAGGGCCGCACCGTGGCGCAGATCGCGCCCAGCGGCGTGCGTGTAATTGACGATACATACAACGCAAACCCCACCTCAATGTGCGCGGCCATTGATATACTCGCCGGCTTTTCCGGACGCACCGTCCTGGTGCTCGGGGACATCGGCGAATTGGGGCAATGGGCGGAAGAGGGGCATCGGCAAGTGGGCGAATACGCCCTCGGCAAGGTCGACACCCTGTACGCCGTGGGCCCGAACATGGTTCACGCAGTGAATGCGTTCGGTACCAATGCTCGCCATTTCGGCACACAGCTTGACCTGATCGCTGCGCTTGGCGCCGAGAAAGGCAAGAACACCACTATTTTGATCAAGGGTTCGCGCAGCGCTGCGATGGAAAACGTCGTGGCGGCCTTGTGCGGTTCCAGCGGGGAGAAACATTAATGCTGCTGCTGCTGGCGGAGTATCTGCAACAGTTCTACAAAGGCTTCGCGGTCTTCCAGTACCTGACCCTGCGCGGGATCCTGGGTGTGCTGACCGCGCTGTCGCTGGCCCTGTTCCTGGGCCCCTGGATGATTCGTACCCTGCAGATTCGTCAGATCGGCCAGGCCGTGCGTAACGACGGCCCGCAATCGCACCTGTCCAAGTCCGGCACCCCGACCATGGGCGGCGCCCTGATCCTGTCGGCCATCGGCATCAGCACCCTGCTGTGGGCCGACCTGACCAACCGCTACGTGTGGACCGTGCTGCTGGTGACCCTGCTGTTCGGCGGCATCGGCTGGGTGGACGACTACCGCAAGGTGATCGAGAAGAACTCGCGCGGCCTGCCTAGCCGCTGGAAGTATTTCTGGCAGTCGGTGTTCGGCCTGGGCGCGGCGATCTTCCTGTACGCCACCGCGCCAAGCGCCGTGGAAACCACCCTGATCATCCCGATGTTCAAGGACGCCAGCATCTACCTGGGCGTGGGCTTCATCATCCTCACCTACTTCGTGATCGTGGGCTCCAGCAACGCGGTGAACCTCACCGACGGCCTGGACGGCCTGGCGATCATGCCGACGGTGATGGTGGGCGGTGCCCTGGGCATCTTCTGCTACCTGTCGGGCAACGTGAAATTCGCCGACTACCTGCTGATTCCGTACGTGCCGGGCGCGGGCGAGCTGATCGTGTTCTGCGGCGCGCTGATCGGCGCCGGCCTGGGCTTCCTGTGGTTCAACACCTACCCGGCCCAGGTCTTCATGGGTGACGTCGGTGCGCTGGCCCTGGGCGCTGCCCTGGGCACCATCGCCGTCATCGTGCGCCAGGAAATCGTGCTGTTCATCATGGGTGGCGTGTTCGTGATGGAGACCCTGTCAGTGGTCATTCAGGTGGCCTCTTTCAAACTGACCGGTCGCCGCGTGTTCCGCATGGCACCTATCCACCACCACTTTGAACTCAAGGGCTGGCCCGAGCCGCGCGTGATCGTCCGCTTCTGGATCATCACCGTGATCCTCGTGCTGATCGGCCTTGCCACCCTGAAACTGAGGTAGAACGAGTGTCTTTGATCGCTTCTGACCAATTCCGCATCGTTGTCGGCCTCGGCAAGAGCGGCATGTCCCTGGTGCGCTTCCTGGCGCGCCGGGGCATTGCCTTTGCCGTGGCCGACACGCGCGAGAATCCGCCGGAGCTGGCGACGTTGCGCCGTGACTACCCGCAGGTTGAAGTGCGCTGTGGCGAGCTGGACGTGGAATTCCTGTGCCGCGCCAGCGAGCTGCTGGTGAGCCCCGGCCTGGCCCTGGCCACGCCGGCGCTGCAGCAGGCCGCTGCCCGTGGCGTGCGGCTGTCGGGTGACATCGAGCTGTTCGCGCGTAACGCGCAGGCGCCCATCGTCGCCATCAGCGGCTCCAACGCCAAGAGCACCGTCACCACCCTGGTCGGCGACATGGCGGCTGCGGCCGGCAAGCGCGTGGCCGTGGGCGGCAACCTCGGCACCCCGGCCCTCGACCTGCTGGCCGATGACGTCGAGCTGTACGTGCTGGAGCTGTCGAGCTTCCAGCTGGAGACCACCGACCAGCTCAACGCCGAAGTGGCCACCGTGCTGAACATCAGCGAAGACCACATGGACCGCTACAGCGGCCTGCCGGCGTACCACCTGGCCAAGCACCGGATCTTCCGTGGTGCCCGCCAGGTGGTCTACAACCGCCAGGACGCCCTGACCCGGCCGCTGATGGGCGAGGGCCTGCCGTGCTGGACCTTCGGCCTCAACAAGCCAGACTTCAAGGCCTTCGGCCTGCGCGAAGAGAACGGCCAGAAGTACCTGGCGTTCGAATTCCAGAACCTGATGCCGGTCAGCGAGTTGAAAATTCGCGGCTCGCACAACCAGGCCAATGCCCTGGCCGCGCTGGCCCTGGGCCACGCCGTGGGCCTGCCGTTCGAGCCGATGCTGGCCACCCTGCGTACCTTCGCCGGCCTGGCGCACCGCTGCCAATGGCTGCGCGAGCGTGACGGCGTGAGCTACTACGACGACTCCAAGGCCACCAACGTCGGTGCCGCCCTGGCGGCCATCGAAGGCCTGGGCGCCGACATTGACGGCAAGCTGGTGCTGGTCGCCGGTGGCGACGGCAAGGGCGCCGACTTCTCCGGCCTCAAGGCCCCGGTTGCCGCCCACTGCCGCGCCGTGGTGCTGCTGGGCCGCGACGCCGAGCTGATCGCCGATGTGCTGGGCGACGACGTACCGCTGGTGCGGGTCAAGACCCTCGACGAAGCCGTCGAACAATGCGCCGCCCTGGCCCAGCCCGGCGATGCCGTGCTGCTGTCGCCGGCCTGCGCGAGCCTGGACATGTTCAAGAACTACGAAGAGCGTGGGCGCCTGTTCGCCCAGGCCGTGGAGGGCTTGTCATGATCTTTGGCGTGATCAAGCCTTACCCGTCGCCGCTGATCACTGGCCGCGGCATCGACGTCGACTTCCCGATGCTGGCCGGCTGCCTGGCGCTGCTGGGCCTGGGCCTGGTGATGATTACCTCGGCGTCGTCCGAAGTGGCCGCCGTGCAATCGGGCAACCCGCTGTACATGATGATCCGCCACCTGGTGTACCTGGTGCTGGGCCTGGGCGCCTGCGGCGTGACCATGATGATCCCCATCGCCACCTGGCAGCGCCTGGGCTGGATGATGCTGCTGGGCGCTTTCGGCCTGCTGGTGCTGGTGCTGGTGCCGGGCATTGGCCGCGAGGTGAACGGCTCCATGCGCTGGATCGGCTTCAGTGCGTTCAACGTGCAGCCCTCGGAGGTGGCCAAGGTCTTCGTGGTGATCTTCCTGTCGGGCTACCTGATCCGCCAGCAGAAGGAAGTACGCGAGACCTGGATGGGCTTCTTCAAGCCGTTCATCGTGCTGCTGCCCATGGCCGTGCTGCTGCTGATGGAACCCGACTTCGGCGCCACCGTGGTCATGATGGGCGCCGCAGCGGCCATGCTGTTCCTGGGTGGCGTTGGCCTGTTCCGCTTCGCCCTGATGGTGGTGCTGGCGGTGGCCGCGGTGTTCATCCTGGTGCAGGCGCAGCCGTACCGCATGGCCCGTCTGACCACCTTTACCGACCCCTGGGCCGACCAGTTCGGTTCCGGCTACCAGCTGACCCAGGCGCTGATCGCCTTCGGTCGCGGCAGCTGGCTGGGCGCCGGCCTGGGCAACAGCGTGCAGAAGCAGTTCTACCTGCCTGAAGCGCACACCGACTTCGTGTTCTCGGTATTGGCCGAAGAGCTGGGCGTGGTCGGTTCGCTGTGCACCGTGGCGCTGTTCGTGTTCGTGTGTATTCGCGGCATGTACATCGGCGTCTGGGCCGAGCGCAGCAAACAGTTCTTCGCCGCCTACATGGCCTACGGCCTGTCGTTCCTGTGGATCGGCCAGTTCCTGATCAACATCGGCGTGAACGTCGGCCTGCTGCCGACCAAGGGTCTGACCCTGCCGTTCCTCAGCTACGGGGGTAGCTCGCTGGTGATCTGTTGTGCCTGCCTGGGGTTGCTGCTGCGCATCGAATGGGAGAGCCGCACGCACCTTGGCAGTGAGGAAACCGAGTTCAACGAGAGCGACTTCGCAGAGGAGCCAGCCCGTGGCCGGTAACGTATTGATCATGGCTGGCGGCACCGGCGGGCACGTGTTCCCGGCGCTGTCCTGCGCCCGTGAATTCCAGGCCCGTGGCTACACCGTGCACTGGCTGGGCACCCCGCGTGGCATCGAGAACGAACTGGTGCCCCAGGCTGGCCTGCCGTTGCACCTGATCAACGTCGCCGGGCTGCGGGGCAAAAGCAAGCTGTCGCTGCTCAAGGCGCCGTTCGTGCTGGTACGCGCGCTGCTGCAGGCGCGCAAGGTGATGCGCCAGCTCAAGCCGGTGTGCGTGGTGGGCTTCGGCGGCTACGTGACCGGCCCTGGTGGCCTGGCCGCGCGCCTGTGCGGCGTGCCGGTGATCGTCCACGAGCAGAACGCCGTGGCCGGCACCGCCAACCGCCTGCTGGCGCCGCTGGCCGCGCGTATCTGCGAGGCCTTCCCGAACACCTTTGGTGCCTCGGCCAAGCGCCGCACCACCGGCAACCCGGTGCGCCCCGAGCTGTTCCTGGAAACCCCGCGCCAGGCCCTGGCCGGCCGCCGGCCACGCCTGCTGGTCACCGGTGGCAGCCTGGGCTCGGAGCCGTTGAACAAGCTGATCCCCGCCGCGCTGGCGCTGGTGCCCGAGGCCATTCGCCCGGAAGTGTTCCACCAGTGCGGCAAGCTGCACGGTGACGTCACCACCCAGCGCTACCGCGACGCCGGTATCGATGCGCAGGTGGCGCCGTTCATCAAGGACATGGCCCAGGCCTATGGCTGGGCCGACATGGTGGTGTGCCGTGCCGGTGCGCTGACCGTCAGCGAGCTGGCCGCCGCCGGGCTGGCCTCGGTGCTGGTGCCCTTGCCCCACGCCATCGACGACCACCAGACCCGCAACGCCGAATATCTGGCCCGTGAAGGCGCTGCCTTCCTGATGCCACAAGCGACAACTGGCGCAGCCGAGCTGGCTGAACGCCTGAACGAGGTTTTGATGCAACCGGAAAAACTCAACACCATGGCGAGCACCGCACGCCGCCTGGCCAAGCCCGATGCAACCCGTACCGTCGTCGACGTCTGCCTGGAGGTGGCCCATGGTTGAGAATCAGAAAGCCATGCCACAACCGGAAATGCGCCGCATCCGTCGCATCCACTTCGTCGGCATCGGCGGCGTGGGCATGTGCGGTATCGCCGAGGTGCTGCTGAACCTGGGCTACCAGGTGTCGGGCTCCGACCTCAAGGCGTCGCCGGTCACCGAGCGTTTGCAGTCGTTCGGCGCGCAGATCTTCATCGGCCACCGCGCCGAGAACGCCGCCACCGCCGACGTGCTGGTGGTGTCCAGCGCCGTGAACACCTCCAACCCGGAAGTGGCCACCGCCCTTGAGCGCCGCATTCCCGTGGTGCCGCGCGCCGAGATGCTCGCCGAGCTGATGCGCTACCGTCACGGCATCGCCGTCGCCGGTACCCATGGCAAGACCACCACCACCAGCCTGATCGCCTCGGTGTTCGCCGCCGGTGGCCTGGACCCGACGTTCGTGATCGGCGGCCGCCTGAACGCCGCCGGCACCAACGCGCAGCTGGGCACCAGCCGCTACCTGATCGCCGAAGCCGACGAAAGCGACGCCAGCTTCCTGCACCTGCAGCCGCTGGTGGCCGTGGTCACCAACATCGACGCCGACCACATGGCGACCTACGGTGGCGACTTCAACAAGCTGAAGAAAACCTTCGTCGACTTCCTCCACAACCTGCCGTTCTACGGCCTGGCCGTGGTGTGCCTGGACGACCCGGTGGTGCGCGAGATCCTGCCGCAGATCGCCCGTCCGACCCTGACCTACGGCGTCAGCGAAGAAGCCGACGTGCGCGCCATCAACATCCGCCAGGAAGGCATGCTGACCTACTTCACCGTGCTGCGCCGCGACCGCGAGCCGCTGAACGTGTCGGTGAACATGCCCGGCAACCACAACGTCCTCAATGCGCTGGCGACCATCGCCATCGCCACTGACGAAGGCGTCAGCGACGAGGCCATCGTTCAGGGCCTGTCGGGCTTCCAGGGCGTGGGCCGGCGCTTCCAGGTGTACGGCGAACTGCCGGTGGACGGCGGCAGCGTGATGCTGGTCGACGACTACGGGCACCACCCTACCGAAGTGGCCGCGGTCATCCGCGCCGTGCGCGGTGGCTGGCCGGAGCGCCGCCTGGTGATGGTCTACCAGCCGCACCGCTATAGCCGTACCCGCGACCTGTACGACGATTTCGTCCAGGTGCTGGCCGACGCCAACGTGCTGCTGCTGATGGAGGTCTACCCGGCCGGCGAAGAGCCGATCCCCGGGGCCGACAGCCGCCAGCTGTGCCACAGCATCCGCCAGCGCGGCCAGCTGGACCCGATCTACATCGAGCGCGGCGTGGAACTGGCCCCACTGGTCAAGCCACTGCTGCGTGCCGGCGACATCCTGCTGTGCCAGGGCGCCGGCGACATCGGCGGGCTCGCCCCGCAATTACTGAAAAGTCCGTTGTTCGCCGCTGAAAAGGCCGGCGAGGGGAAATTGAAATGACAGCCAGCACCACTTCCTCCCTGCTATCGACCATTGCCCCGAAGGACTTCGGGCGCGTGGCCGTGCTTTACGGCGGCAAGAGCGCCGAGCGGGAGGTTTCCCTGAAGTCCGGCGCTGCCGTGCTTGAAGCCCTGCAGAGCGCCGGCGTGGACGCCTTCGGCCTGGACGTGGGCGACGACCTGCTGGCGCGCCTGCAAAGCGAGAAGATCGACCGCGCCTTCGTCATCCTCCACGGCCGTGGCGGTGAAGACGGCAGCATGCAAGGTCTGCTGGAGTGCCTGGGCATCCCCTACACCGGCAGCGGCATCCTGGCTTCGGCCCTGGCCATGGACAAATTGCGCACCAAGCAGGTGTGGCAAAGCCTGGGCCTGCCAACCCCGCATCACGCGGTTTTGGCCAGCGAGGCAGATTGTATTTCCGCAAGTGCGGAACTGGGCTTCCCTTTGATCGTCAAACCGGCCCATGAAGGTTCAAGTATCGGTATGGCCAAAGTGTCCAGCGTCGAAGAATTGATCGGCGCATGGAAAGCGGCCAGCACCTACGACTCGCAAGTCCTGGTCGAACAATGGATTCAAGGTCCGGAGTTCACCATTGCGACCCTGCGTGGCCAGGTCCTGCCGCCAATCGCCCTGGGCACCTCGCACTCGTTCTACGACTACGACGCCAAATACGTGGCCAACGATACCCAGTATCGAATCCCGTGCGGCCTCGACGCCACCCGCGAACAAGAGCTGATCGACCTCACGGCCCGTGCCTGTGACGCCGTCGGCATTGCCGGCTGGGCCCGCGTCGACGTCATGCAGGACGAGCAGGGGCGTTTCTGGCTGCTGGAAGTCAACACGGCCCCAGGCATGACCGACCACAGCCTGGTCCCCATGGCAGCTCGCGCTGCCGGCATCGATTTCCAGCAACTGGTGCTGGCGATCCTGGCCGACAGCGTAGAGGCGCGAGGGTAAACCCATGAACGGCGCGACGCTTCGTCATCAGCAACCCGTACCCGGCCGCAGCAAGCCGGTGCCCCGTGGCGCCAGCCGCATGGTGGCCGACGAGCCCATGGGCGCACGGGTACGCAAGGCCAATTTCAGCTTCCTGAAGAAGCTGTTCTGGCCCGTGCTGCTGGTGGCATTGGGCGTCGGCACCTACGAGGGCGCCATCTACCTGATGCCCTACGCCGACCGGCCGATCACCAAGATCAACGTGCAGGGCGACCTCAGCTACATCAGCCAGCAGGCGGTGCAGCAGCGCATCGCCCCGTACGTGGCGTCGACGTTCTTTACCATCGACCTGACCAGCATGCGCACCGAGCTTGAGCAGATGCCGTGGATCGCCCACGCCGAAGTTCGCCGGGTGTGGCCTGACCAGGTGGTGATCCGGCTGGAAGAGCAGCTGCCCGTGGCCCGTTGGGGGGACTCGGCACTGCTCAACAACCAGGGTGAGGCGTTTGCGCCGCGCGAGCTGGCCAACTACGAGCACCTGCCACAGCTGGTGGGGCCGCAACGCGCCCAGCAGCAAGTGATGCAGCAGTACCAGGTGCTGAGCCAGATGCTGCGGCCCATGGGCTTCTCCATCGTGCGGCTGGAGCTGCGCGAGCGGGGCAGCTGGTTCCTCACCACCGGCGCAGGAAGCGCAGGTCCCGGCATCGAGCTGTTGCTGGGGCGTGACCACCTCGTCGAGAAAATGCGCCGTTTCATTGCCATTTACGACAAGACCCTGAAAGACCAGATCACGAATATCGCAAGCATCGACCTGCGCTACGCCAACGGCCTGGCCGTGGCCTGGCGTGACCCGAATGCGAAGCCGACGGCCCAAGCCGCCGTCGCGAAGAATTAAGAAGAGGCAGGACCATGGCAAACGTGCAAAGCGGGAAAATGATCGTCGGTCTGGACATCGGTACCTCCAAGGTGGTGGCACTGGTGTGCGAAGTGGCGGATGACGGTTCGCTGGATATCGTCGGGATCGGTACCCACCCCTCGCGCGGCCTGAAGAAGGGCGTGGTGGTGAACATCGAGTCCACGGTGCAGTCGATCCAGCGGGCGGTGGAAGAAGCCCAGCTGATGGCGGGCTGCCGTATCCACTCGGCGTTCGTCGGCATTGCCGGCAACCACATCCGCAGCCTCAATTCCCACGGCATCGTCGCCATCCGCGATCGCGAAGTCAGCAGTGCTGACCTGGAACGCGTGCTGGACGCCGCCCAGGCCGTGGCCATCCCGGCTGACCAGCGGGTCTTGCACACCCTGCCGCAGGATTACTCCATCGACAACCAGGAGGGCGTGCGCGAGCCCCTGGGCATGTCCGGCGTGCGCCTGGAAGCCAAGGTCCACGTGGTCACCTGCGCCGTCAACGCCGCGCAGAACATCGAGAAGTGCGTGCGCCGCTGCGGCCTGGAAATCGACGACATCATCCTCGAGCAGCTGGCCTCGGCCTACTCGGTGCTGACCGACGACGAGAAAGAGCTGGGCGTGTGCCTGGTGGACATCGGTGGCGGCACCACCGACATCGCCATCTTCACCGAAGGCGCCATCCGCCACACCGCGGTGATCCCGATCGCCGGCGACCAGGTCACCAACGACATCGCCATGGCGCTGCGTACCCCGACCCAGTACGCCGAAGAGATCAAGATCCGCTACGCCTGCGCCCTGGCCAAGCTGGCCGGCGCCGGCGAGACCATCAAGGTGCCAAGCGTAGGCGACCGTCCGCCGCGCGAACTGTCGCGCCAGGCCCTGGCCGAAGTGGTCGAGCCGCGCTACGACGAGCTGTTCACCCTGATCCAGGCCGAACTGCGCCGCAGCGGCTACGAAGACCTGATCCCCGGCGGCATCGTGCTCACCGGTGGCACGTCGAAGATGGAAGGCGCGGTCGAACTGGCCGAAGAAATTTTCCACATGCCGGTACGCCTGGGCGTACCGCATTCGGTTCGCGGGTTGGCAGATGTCGTGCGCAACCCGATTTACTCGACCGGCGTGGGCCTGCTGATGTACGGGCTGCAGAAGCAGAACGATGGCACCACCCTGACCGGCTTGAGTAACAGCAACAGCTATGGCGATGAACCCAAGGCACCTGTGCTGGAAAGATTGAAACGTTGGGTTCAAGGCAACTTCTAAGTTTCCGATTTAAAGCTTCAAAGGCAGTAGTAGGCGCTAAAACTAGAGAAAGGAGAGGGAACATGTTCGAACTTGTAGACAACATCCCGCAAAGCCCGGTAATCAAGGTTATCGGTGTGGGTGGTGGCGGCGGCAACGCGGTCAATCACATGGTCAAGAGCAACATCGAAGGCGTCGAGTTCATCTGCGCCAACACCGATGCTCAGGCCCTGAAGAACATTGGTGCGCGCACCATCCTGCAACTGGGCACCGGCGTGACCAAGGGCCTGGGCGCTGGCGCCAACCCTGAAGTGGGCCGCCAGGCGGCACTGGAAGACCGCGAGCGTATCGCCGAAGTGCTGGTGGGTACCAACATGGTCTTCATCACCACCGGCATGGGTGGCGGTACCGGTACCGGTGCTGCGCCGATCATCGCCGAAGTGGCGAAGGAGATGGGCATCCTGACCGTTGCGGTCGTGACCCGTCCGTTCCCGTTCGAAGGCCGCAAGCGCATGCAGATCGCCGACGAAGGCATCCGCGCGCTGTCGGAAAGCGTCGACTCGTTGATCACCATCCCCAACGAGAAGCTGCTGACCATCCTGGGCAAGGACGCCAGCCTGCTGTCCGCGTTCGCCAAGGCTGACGACGTGCTGGCCGGTGCCGTGCGCGGTATCTCCGACATCATCAAGCGTCCGGGCATGATCAACGTCGACTTCGCCGACGTGCGCACTGTGATGAGCGAGATGGGCATGGCCATGATGGGCACCGGCTGCGCCAGCGGTCCGAACCGTGCGCGTGAAGCGACCGAGGCGGCCATCCGCAACCCGCTGCTCGAAGACGTCAACCTGCAGGGCGCCCGCGGCATCCTGGTGAACATCACCGCAGGTCCTGACCTGTCGCTGGGTGAATACTCCGACGTGGGTAGCATCATCGAGGCGTTCGCATCCGACCACGCCATGGTCAAGGTCGGTACCGTGATCGACCCGGACATGCGCGACGAGCTGCACGTGACCGTGGTTGCCACGGGCCTGGGCGCGAAGATCGAGAAGCCGGTGAAAATCATCGACAACACCCTGCAGGCCGCCAGCCAGCAAGCTGCCGTACAGCAGCCCGCTCGTCAGGAACTGCCGTCGGTGAACTACCGCGACCTGGACCGTCCTACCGTGATGCGCAACCAGGCACACGCAGGCGCGGCACAGGCTGCCAAACTCAACCCGCAAGACGATCTGGACTACCTGGACATCCCGGCATTCCTGCGTCGTCAGGCCGATTGATGGAATTTATCAGGGCTATGAAGGTGATTGGTGTTCAGCAAAGGCCGGGTCTGCTATTATCGCCAGCCTTTGTTGATACCAGTTCGCAATTTGCGCTGAAGCGGCCAATGCCATGATTAAACAACGCACCCTGAAGAATATTATCCGTGCCACCGGTGTCGGCCTGCACTCTGGGGAGAAGGTATACCTGACCCTCAAGCCGGCACCCGTGGATACTGGCATCGTTTTCTGTCGTGCCGACCTGGATCCAATGGTGCAGATTCCTGCGCGAGCGGAAAATGTCGGCGAGACCACGATGTCGACCACTCTGGTCAACGGCGATACCAAGGTAGACACGGTTGAGCACTTGCTCTCGGCCATGGCTGGCCTGGGCATCGATAACGCCTACGTCGAGCTCTCCGCGTCCGAAGTCCCGATCATGGATGGTAGTGCAGGACCCTTCGTATTCCTGATTCAATCTGCCGGCCTGGAAGAACAGGACGCAGCCAAGAAATTCATCCGCATCCTGCGCGAAGTGACAGTGGAAGATGGCGACAAGCGCGCCACTTTCGTGCCATTCGACGGGTTCAAGGTGAGCTTCGAGATCGATTTCGATCACCCTGTGTTCCGCAACCGCACCCAAAGTGCCAGCGTCGACTTCTCCAGCACGTCCTTCGTGAAGGAAGTCAGCCGCGCCCGCACCTTTGGTTTCATGAGTGACATCGAGTACCTGCGCAAGCACAACCTCGCACTCGGCGGCAGCGTTGAAAACGCTATCGTGGTCGACAAGGACGGCGTGCTGAACGAAGACGGTCTTCGCTACGAAGACGAATTCGTCAAGCACAAGATCCTGGACGCCATCGGTGACCTCTACCTGCTGGGCAACAGCCTGATTGGTGAGTTCCGTGGCTTCAAGTCCGGCCATGCGCTGAACAACCAGCTCCTGCGCAAGCTCATCGAGCAGAAGGATGCCTGGGAAGTGGTGACTTTCGAAGATGCCAGCACGGCACCGATCTCTTACATGCGTCCCGTGGCGGCAGTGTAAGTCGAACACTCTCTTCTCTAGATGTTCTTGAGGCCACCTTCGGGTGGCCTTTTTTATGCCTCGCGATCACCGCCCGTAGCCGCTGCCGAAGGCTGCGCTGGCTCTGTGCCTCGCTGGAGATTTTCAGGGTTCACGCCGGCCAGCGCAGCCTTCGGCAGCGGCTACACCAGCTTCAGGGCTTGGGCTTGCCCGCATGCGCCGCCAGGCGCTCCAGAGCGGCCTTGAGCTTGGGGTCGGTGATGCCTTCGGCGGTGGACTGGATGTTTTCCGCCGACTGCGCGGACAGGTCGATATTGCGGCCGCCGGTGCTGCGCTGCAGCGTGGGCGGCTGCACCTTGAACTGGATGCGCGTCAGGCTGGCGAACTCGGCCAGGGCCTGCAGGTCGCGCTGCAGGCGCTTCTGCTGGTAGCGCAGGCGTGTAGCCCAATGGCCATCAGTGACAATCAGTAGCAGGCAGCCTTCACGCCATGACGCCACGTAGCAGTGCGGGCGGGCAGCCGGCTGCAACTGGCTTTCGAACAGCCGTTGCAGGTGCGACAGGCGCTGGGCCTGGCTGAACAGGGCCTTGAGGGGCTTGGCTTCGCGCAGCAAAACGCCGGGCGCCCGGGCGGGAAGGGGGCGGAAGGCCATAGGGGAAACCTGAAATTGCAGAGCCGCCATGGTAGCAGAAAGGGCCCGTTTCCCGCCGGCTGTTACATAACTTCTGCACCCCATGGGTTGAAGTTGGGAAAAAAGCCCTTATTGTAAAAAAGCCCCGTCAAAGCGCTGTGCCAGCATCGTGGAAATAACGCCACTTTCCTCCTCGCCGTTTCCGGGTAGAATGCTCGTTCGCATGCGGCCATGAGGGCTGCACGGGCGACTCACGGGGCCGCCCTCCATCCCTACGTGTGGAAGATCCTGCCGATATGTTTGCGCCTTTGTTAAAGAAACTTTTTGGAAGCAAGAACGAGCGTGAAGTCAAGCGCATGCTCAAGACGGTACAGATCGTCAATGCCTTCGAAGAGCAAATGGTGGCCCTCTCGGACGAGCAGCTGCGCGCCAAGACCGACGAGTTCAAGGCCCGCCTGGCAAAAGGCGAGACCCTCGACAAGCTTCTGCCGGAAGCCTTCGCGGTATGCCGCGAAGCGGGCAAGCGAGTCATGGGCATGCGCCACTTCGACGTCCAGCTCATTGGTGGCATGACGCTGCATGAAGGCATGATCGCCGAAATGCGCACCGGTGAGGGCAAGACTTTGGTCGCAACCCTGGCCGTGTACCTCAATGCACTGTCCGGCAAGGGCGTGCACGTGGTCACCGTGAACGACTACCTGGCTCGCCGGGACGCCAACTGGATGCGCCCGTTGTACGAATTCCTCGGCCTGACCGTGGGCGTCGTCACGCCTTTCGCGCCGCCTGAGGAAAAACGTACCGCCTACGCCGCCGACATCACCTACGGCACCAACAACGAGTTCGGTTTCGACTACCTGCGCGACAACATGGCGTTCAGCCTGGAAGAGAAATTCCAGCGCGAACTGAATTTCGCCGTGATCGACGAAGTCGACTCCATCCTCATCGACGAAGCCCGTACCCCGCTGATCATCTCCGGCCAGGCCGAGGACAGCTCCAAGCTGTACACCGAGATCAACCGCCTGATCCCGCGCCTGGAGCAGCACATCGAGGAAGTCGAAGGCCAGGTCACCAAGGCCGGTCACTTCACCATCGACGAGAAGTCCCGTCAGGTGGAGATGAACGAAGCCGGTCACCAGTTCGTCGAGGAAATGCTCACCCAGGTCGGCCTGCTGGCCGAGGGCGAGAGCCTGTACTCGGCGCACAACCTGGGCCTGCTGACCCACGTGTACGCCGGCCTGCGCGCCCACAAGCTGTTCCACCGCAACGTGGAATACATTGTCCAGGACGGCCAGATCCTGCTGGTCGACGAGCACACCGGCCGTACCATGCCCGGCCGTCGCCTGTCCGAAGGCCTGCACCAGGCCATCGAGGCCAAGGAAAACCTGAACATCCAGGCCGAGAGCCAGACCCTGGCATCGACCACGTTCCAGAACTACTTCCGCCTGTACAACAAGCTGTCCGGCATGACCGGTACCGCTGACACCGAGGCGTTCGAGTTCCACCAGATCTACAACCTGTCGGTCATGGTGATTCCGCCGAACAAGCCGCTGGCGCGCAAGGACTTCAACGACCTGGTCTACCTGACTGCGGACGAGAAATACGCCGCCATCGTCACCGATATCAAGGAAAGCATGGCCCAGGGGCGCCCGGTGCTGGTCGGTACGGCCACCATCGAAACCTCCGAGCACATGTCCAACCTGCTCAACCAGGAAGGCATCGAGCACAAGGTGCTCAACGCCAAGTTCCACGAGAAGGAAGCCGAGATCATCGCCCAGGCCGGTCGCCCGGGTGCACTGACCATCGCCACCAACATGGCCGGTCGTGGTACCGACATCCTGCTGGGCGGCAACTGGGAAGTGGAAGTTGCCTCCCTGGAAAACCCGACCCCCGAGCAGATCGCCCAGATCAAGGCCGATTGGCAGAAGCGCCACCAGCAAGTGCTGGAGTCGGGCGGCCTGCACGTGATCGCCTCCGAGCGCCACGAATCGCGCCGTATCGACAACCAGCTGCGTGGCCGTGCCGGCCGCCAGGGTGACACCGGTTCGAGCCGTTTCTACCTGTCGCTGGAAGACAGCCTGATGCGCATCTTCGCCTCCGACCGGGTGAAGAACTTCATGAAGGCCCTGGGCATGCAGTCCGGCGAGGCCATCGAGCACCGCATGGTCACCAACGCCATCGAGAAGGCCCAGCGCAAGGTAGAAGGCCGCAACTTCGACATCCGCAAGCAATTGCTGGAGTTCGACGACGTTGCCAACGAACAGCGTAAAGTCATCTACCACATGCGCAACAGCCTGCTGGCCGCGCAGAACATTGGTGACACCATCGCCGAGTTCCGCCAGGAAGTCCTGGACAGCACCGTCAGCGCCCACATCCCGCCACAGTCGCTGCCCGAGCAGTGGGACGTGGCTGGCCTGGAAGCGGCCCTGCTGAGCGACTTCGGCGTGAAGCTGCCGATCCAGCAGTGGCTGGACGAAGACGACCACCTGTACGAGGAAACCCTGCGCGAGAAGCTGCTGGCTGAACTGCTGGAGGCTTACAACGAGAAGGAAGAGCAGGCCAGCGCCGATGCCCTGCGTACCTTCGAGAAGCAGATCCTGCTGCGCGTGCTGGACGACCTGTGGAAAGATCACCTGCAGACCATGGATCACCTGCGTCACGGTATCCACCTGCGTGGCTACGCCCAGAAGAACCCGAAGCAGGAGTACAAACGCGAGTCGTTCACCCTGTTCCAGGAACTGCTGGACTCGATCAAGCGCGACACCATCCGCGTGCTGTCGCACGTGCAGGTACGCCGCGAAGATCCGGCCGAGGAAGAAGCACGCCTGCGCCGCGAAGCCGAGGAACTGGCTGCGCGCATGCAGTTCGAACACGCCGAGGCACCTGGCCTTGAAGCGCCGCAGCTGGTAGCCGAGGAGGGCGAAGATGTCGCCCTGGCCGCCGCCCCCGTGCGCAACGACCAGAAGCTGGGCCGCAACGAACTGTGCTGGTGTGGTTCGGGCAAGAAGTTCAAGCACTGTCACGGCCAGATCAACTGACGATCCGGCTCTGACCTGAAACATCCGCGCCGCGACCGGCTTCAGCCGTCGCGGCGTTTTTCCATCGTTAGCGCCGTGTGCTGGAACACGGCGTCCGTCTTTGCAGGAGTGTTCACATGGCTGTTGGTCTGGGTCCTTTGCCAACGTTGCACCCGGTGGCTGGTTTCGAGCTTGGCATCGCTTCGGCGGGCATCAAGCGCCCTGGGCGCAAGGACGTGGTGGTGATGCGCTGCGCCGAAGGTTCGAGCGTGGCTGGCGTCTTCACCCTGAATGCGTTCTGCGCCGCGCCGGTGATCATCGCCAAGCAGCGCGTGCAGGGCACCGTGCGTTACCTGCTGACCAACACCGGCAACGCCAACGCCGGCACCGGTGAGCCTGGCCTGGTGGCCGCCGAGCGCACCTGCGCCAGCCTGGCCAAGCTGGCTGGCGTCGACGCCAGCGCGGTGCTGCCGTTCTCCACCGGCGTGATCGGCGAGCCGCTGCCGGTCGAGAAGATCGAAGGCGCCCTGCAGGCTGCCCTGGACGACCTGTCCGTGGACAACTGGGCCGCTGCCGCCACCGGCATCATGACCACCGACACCCTGCCCAAGGGTGCCAGCCGCCAGTTCGTGATCGACGGCGTGACGGTCACCGTGACCGGCATTTCCAAGGGCGCGGGCATGATCCGTCCGAACATGGCCACCATGCTCGGCTACATCGCCACCGACGCCAAAGTGGCCCCGGCGGTGCTCAAGGACCTGATCCTGGACGGCGCCAACAAGTCGTTCAACCGCATCACCATCGACGGTGATACCTCCACCAACGACTGCTGCATGCTGATCGCCACCGGCCAGGCCAACCTGCCGGAAGTGACCGAGGCCCGCGGCGCGCTGTTCGACGCCCTGAAAAAGGCCGTGTTCGAGGTGTGCATGGAAGTGGCCCAGGCCATCGTTCGTGACGGCGAAGGCGCCACCAAGTTCGTCACCGTGCAGGTCAACGGCGGTGGCAACCACCAGGAATGCCTGGACGTGGGCTACGCGGTTGCGCACTCGCCGCTGATCAAGACCGCGCTGTTCGCCTCCGACCCCAACTGGGGCCGCATTCTGGCGGCAGTCGGCCGTGCCGGTGTGCCAGAGCTGGACGTGAGCAAGATCGACGTGTACCTGGGTGAAGTGTGCATAGCCAGCCGTGGCGGCCGTTCGGCCACCTACACCGAAGAGCAGGGCTCGGCGGTGATGGCGCGCGAGGAAATCACCATTCGCATCGAGCTGGGCCGTGGTGACTGCAGCGAAACCATCTGGACCACCGACCTGTCCCACGAATACGTGAAGATCAACGCCGAATACCGCACGTAACCCCGCAGCCGCTGCCTAAGGCTGCGCTGGCCCTGCAGTGCGCTGGAAATATTCAGTGTACTTGGGGGCCAGCGCAGCCTGGCGGCAGCGGCTACAGGACACTGGAGGAATCGTGAAACGCATTCATGTAGCCGCCGCGGTCATCCGTGGCGCTGACAACCGTATCCTCATTGCCCGCCGCGCCGACACCCAGCACCAGGGCGGCCTGTGGGAGTTCCCGGGTGGCAAGGTGGAAGAGGGCGAAAGCGTGCGCGCCGCCCTGGGCCGCGAGCTGGCCGAGGAACTGGGCATCACCGTGACCGCGGCGCGCCCGCTGATCAAGGTGCAGCACGACTACCCGGACAAGCAGGTGCTGCTGGACGTCTGGGAAGTGTCGGCCTTCACCGGCCAGCCCCACGGCGCCGAAGGCCAACCCCTGGCCTGGGTCACCGCCCGCGAGCTGCCCAACTACGAATTCCCCGAAGCCAACCGGCCGATCGTCAAGGCGGCGGGCCTGGCCAGCGAATACCTGATTACCCCCGGCGAGCTGGAAGGCCCCGAGCTGCTGCGTGGCATCCAGAAGGCCATCGCCAACGGCGCGCGGCTGGTGCAGCTGCGCGCCCCCAATGGCTACGACCCCAAGTACCGCGACCTCGCCGTGGACGCGGTGGGCCTGTGTGCCGGCAAGGCGCAGCTGATGCTCAAGGGCCCGCTGGAATGGCTGGGGGACTTCCCTTCGGCCGGCTGGCACCTGACCGCCGAACAGCTGCGCAAATACGCCAGCAAGGGCCGCCCGTTCCCTCGTGAGCGGCTGTTGGCAGCCTCCTGCCACAACGCCGAGGAGCTGGCGCTGGCGCACCAGATGGGTGTCGACTTCGTCACCCTGTCGCCGGTGCAGCCGACCCAGACTCATCCCGATGCCCAACCGCTGGGCTGGGAGCAGGCGGCCGAGCTGATCGCCGGCTTCAACTACCCGGTGTTCCTGCTGGGTGGCGTAGGCCCTGCCGACAAGCAGCGCGCCTGGGACCTGGGTGCGCAAGGTGTAGCCGGCATCCGCGCCTTCTGGCCAGAGGCGTGATTTCAAACGCCGCTATCGCGTAGCCGCTGCCGCCAGGCTGCGCTGGCCCTCGGGTTCGCTGGAGATTTCCAGTGAGGCATGGGGCCAGCGCAGCCTGGCGGCCGCGGCTACGGGGGGGGGGGTTGAGGGGTTTTCGGCGGGTTGCCAGAGGATCTCGGGTACACCCTGGCGCCGGGCGATGATGCGCGCTGCCACGAACAGCAGGTCCGACAGCCGGTTGATGTAGGCCAGCCCCACGCCCCCCAGCGGTTCCACCGCATTCAAATGCTGGCAGCGGCGCTCGGCGCTGCGCGCCAGGCTGCGGCACACGTGCGCCTGGGCGATCAGCGTGGAGCCACCCGGGAGGATGAAATTCTCCAGCGGGCCCAGTTCTTCGTTCCAGGCATCGATCACCTGTTCCAGCCGCTCCACTTCGGCAGCGTTCAGCGCCTGGTACGCCGGCATCGCCAGCTCGCCACCCAGGTCGAACAAACGGTGCTGGCACGGCGCCAGGGCCTCCAGCACCTCGCTCAGGCGCGAATCCTCGGCGCAGCCGGCCAGTAGCAGGCCCAGCTGGCTGTTCAGCGTGTCGACCTCGCCAATGGCCTCCACGCGGGGGTGGTCCTTGCCCACGCGGCGGCCGTCGCCCAGGCCGGTTTCGCCCTTGTCACCGGTGCGGGTGTAGATCTTCGACAGGCGAAAGCCCATGGTTCAAGTCTCCGAGGTCAACAGGGGAGTGGCGACGGTGCTGGCCGTCAGCGGCAGGCGCAGGGTGAAGCAGGTGCCCAGCCCCGGCGTCGATTGCACTTCCATCTGGCCCTTGTGGTTGTTGGTGATGATGAAATAGGAAACCGAAAGCCCCAGGCCGGTGCCCTGGCCGATTTCCTTGGTAGTGAAGAACGGCTCGAAAGTGCGCTTGCGCACCTGCTCGGGCATGCCGATGCCGTTGTCTTCCACCTGGATCTCGGCCCACGGCGGGTTCAGCCGGGTGCGCAGGGTGATGCGCCCAGGCTCGCCGCCTTCGGGGCGCTGGTGGATCGCCTGGGCGGCGTTCTTCAGCAGGTTGAGCAGCACCTGCTCCAGCTCGTTGGCGGTGCCGGGCACCGGCCCCAGGTTGGGGTCGAACTGGCGGATGATGTTCTGGCCCTTGAAGTCGAAGCCGATGGCCAGGTCGAAGTCGTTGCCGGCGATTTCCACCGCCTGGTCGATCAGCGCCGGCAGGTCGCAGGGCGCCAGCTGGCGGTTGCTGCGGCGGCTGAAGCTGAGCATGTGGGTGACGATCTTCGCCGCCCGTGCGCCGGCCTGCTGAATGCCGTCGAGCAACTGCGGGATCTCGCGGTTGAGCAGGTAGCGGTTGACCGTCGCCAGGTCGATACCGGCCTCGGCGGCGGCCTCGACGTTGCGCGGCAGGTCGGCGGACAGGCGCCGGCGCACGTTCTGCACGTTGTGCAGAATGGCGCCCAGGGGATTGTTGATCTCGTGGGCCATGCCGGCGGCCAGGCCGCCCACCGAGAGCATCTTCTCCGACTGCACCATCATCTCTTCCATGGACAGGCGCTGGCTGATGTCGTCGATACGAATCACCACGCCACGGCCGGCGCCGCCCATCAGCGGGTAGAAGGTCAGGGCGTAGTGGTGGGCCACGTCATCCTTCACCCAGGTCACGCGCTCGATCTTGGCCACGGTGTGGCGTTCAACGGTGGTCTTGAGCTGCGGCAGGAATGGCTTCAGCGGTTCGAACGCCAGGAATATCGGCTGGTTCAGGGCCTCGTCCAGGGGCGTGCCGGAAAGCGCGCTGGCCTCCTGGTTCCACTGGGTCACGTAGAGCTGTTCGTCCAGGGCAATCAGCGCCGAGGGCATGGAGTCGATGATGCTGTTGAGGTAGTTCTGGAAGCCCGTGAGTTTCTTCTCGATCTTGCTGCGCACCTGCACTTCCAGCTCGAGCTTGCGGTTGGTGTGGCGGGTTTCCTCGGCCAGGCCCTGGGCTTGGTCATAGGCGGCCTGGGAGTCGTCGCGGGCGCGCTTGAGCTGCTGTTCGCGGGCTTCGATGCGCGACAGCATGGTGTTGAACGCCTCGGCCAGGCTGCCGATCTCGTCATGGTTGCCGGGGGCGGCGCGCAGGGAGTAGTTCTCCTCGCGGGTCACTTGCCGTGACAGTTCTTCCAGGCGGTAGATGGGCTGGGTGATCAGGCGCTTGATCTGCCGGGCAATCACCAACCACAACAGCACGCTGAACACCAGGATGCCCAGGCTGGCGGTGAGGGTGCCGGTGTAGAAGGCCATGGGCAGTTCGCTGCTGGCGATCAGCAGCAGGTGCCCCGGCGGCTTGCCGCTGCGGGGCAGGTTGACCACCTGGGTGCTGCGGAATTCGGTCTGGCGCCACTTCTCGACGTTGCGGAAGTGCTCGGGCAGCCTCAGCTGCTGGCCGTGCTGGGTTTGCGCGAGCAGCTTGCCGTCGGTGTCGTAGACCGCCGCCGCCCGCAGCGGCGAGTAGCTGTTGAGCTCCTCCAGCAACGCCTGGGCGCTCTGCGGCGAGTCCAGCGACTCGATGGCCAGGGCCGGGTTGGTGACCAGCTTGCCGATGGTCTGCAGGGCCTGGGGCGCCATGCTTTCCTGGGAGATCCAGTAGGCGGCGCTGATGAAGGTCAGGTTGGCGACCAGCAGTACGGTGGTCAGCAGGACCAGCAGGGCGGCGAGCAGTTTCTGCCCCACCGGCAGGTTTTCGAGGCGCTGGCGCAATGGCATTGACGGTTCCGTCTTCCTGGAAAGGGCGTTCAACCTTGAGTGTATCAAAGCGTCGCCGGGCTCAGACGCTGGGCAGGCCCAGGGCCTGCAGGTGTTGGACCAGGCGCGCGTGCAGTTGTTGCAGGTGCGGCAGGGCCAGTTGGTGGCGGGCGGCGGCCGCGCAGGCATAGCCCAGCAGGTAGCTGATCTCGGTGCGGCGGCCCTGGGCGACGTCCTGGTGCATGGAAGAGAAGTTGGCCGCCGTGGCCTGGATCACCCGCAGCACCTCGGCGTGCAGGTCGCTGGCAGCGTCGGGCTGGCCGCAGCGCTCCAGTAGTTCGGCCAGCTCTGCGCACAGGGTGGCCACCTGCGCCGGGTGCTGCTGCAGGCCGCCGTTGCGACAGTCGTGGAGCACGGTCAGCGGGTTGATGGCGCAGTTTAGGGCCAGCTTGCGCCACAGGCGGGTGAGGATGTCCGGGGTCCACTGGTGGGGGATGCCGGCGCCCGCCAGGTCGTCCAGCCACACCGGCGCGGTGGGCGCGGCGGGGTCGCCCAGCCAGGTGAAGCCATGGCCGGCGAACGTCACGTGCCAGTCCCGGGAGCGGAACGCACCCTCGGTGCTGGAGGCGAAGATGCAGCGCGCCTGGGGCACCGCCGCTGCCACCGCATCCTGGCTGCCCAGGCCGTTCTGCAGCAGGACGACCTCCGCGCCGGCCGCCAGCCGCGGTGCCAGGCGCGCCACCACGTGCTCGGCGTCATAGGCCTTGCAGGCCACCAGCAGGCGCTGGATGGGCGCCTGGCTGTCGAAGGTCTCGGCGGGCAACGGGTACAGGTGGCTGACGTCCTGTTCCACCAGGGTCAGGCCGCCCGCCGCCTGGTAGCTGCGCAGGCGGGCGTCGTCGCGCAGTATCAGCGTCACTGGCAGGCCATGGCGGGCCAGGCGGCAAGCCCACAGGGTGCCCAGGCTGCCGGCGCCCAGTACGTGCCAGGGCGTGCTCATGCGCTGCGCACCGGCAGGCGCCTGGCGCTGACCAGGCCGCTGTCATAGGACTCGCCCAGCAGCTCGCGGGCCGCCTCGAACAGCGCTTGCGGGCTGTCGGGCAGGCTGTCGCGGTCGGCGCCGATCAGGCTGATGCCGGCCACGATTTCCACGGGGCCGGCGGCGGTCATGAAGGCCTTGAGGTTGAGCCCGTCGTGCAGGCGCTTGAAGCTGCTGGGTGCGCATTCGCTGAGGTCGGGGGGCAGGGTCAGCAGCACGAAGTGCTGGTCGTCCAGGCGCCCCAGCACGTCCAGCGGCCGCACCATCTGCTGCAGGCGCCGGCCCACGCCCTGCAACAGCTCGTCGAAGCCCTCGCTGCCGTGCTCGCGTTGCAGGTCACCGGCGTTTTGCAGGCCGATCAGCAGGTAGCACAGGGCGCCACCGCGGGCCTGCACCTGGCGCAGGCTGTCGGTGAGTTTCTGCCGCAGGTAGCGGGCGTTGCCCAGGCCGGTGAGCGAGTCCACCAGGTTGCGTTGCTCCAGGCTGGCGATGTTCTGCCGCAGCAGGCTGTTTTCCTGGCGCGGGCGCTGGATGATGTTGTACAGCCGCTCGGCGGCGTGCAGGCGCGCGGGTAACTGTTGGGCCAGGGCCTGGGGGTGGATCACGTCGTCGATGCCGTGGTCGGCGGTTTCGTCCAGCAGCGGCGCGGGCGGCTGGTCGCTGACCAGCAGGATGTAGGTGTAGTGCTCGCCCATCTCGTCGAACTGCCGCACCCGCGCGGCCAGGGCCAGGCCCTGCGCGCCCTCGAGCAGCATCAGGCTCGCCGGCTGGCGCTCCTGGCGGCCCAGCGCCTCGGCGTGGGTACAGGCGGTGACGGCGTGGTAGCCGGCGTCATGCAGTTGCGCGGCGAGGGCCGCGGCCCGCGCGGGATCGTCATGGACCAGCACAATGCTCAGATTCGGGTTAGGCATACGTGACTCACGGGGTTGGGGAGACGATCTGCCCTCCCATGGCTGCAACTTCGCGCATGAAGGGGCGTTGTGCACTGCTGGCAACCGTTATAATGACCCGGCATTTTAACCGTCAAGCCAGGCGTGCTCCATCTGTACCGAGCTGCGCCGTTTTTTTTGGAGAATTTTACATGCCCTCGTTCGACGTAGTGTCCGAGCTGGACAAGCACGAAGTCACCAACGCCGTGGAAAACGCGGTCAAGGAACTGGACCGCCGCTACGACCTGAAAGGCAAAGGCACCATCGAGTTCAAGGAACTGACCGTCACCCTGACCGCCGAGGCCGAATTCCAGCTGGAAGCCATGATCGAGATCCTCAAGCTGGCGCTGGTCAAGCGCAAGCTGGACGTGAAGTGCCTGGAAGTCAAGGACGCCTATGCCTCGGGCAAGGTGATGAAGCAGGAAGCCACCCTGCGCGAAGGCATCGACAAGGAGCTGGCGAAGAAAATCGTCGCTCACATCAAGGACGCCAAGCTCAAGGTCCAGGCCGCCATCCAGGGCGAGCAGGTGCGTGTCACCGGCAAGAAGCGCGACGACCTGCAGGAAGCCATCGCGGCCCTGCGCGCCAAGGAATTCGACATGCCGCTGCAGTTCAACAACTTCCGCGACTGATTGCCCGGGGGACGCCGCAGGGAACCTGAGCGGGGCTCGCGGCGTCCCACCCCCGTGGCGCGGGTGAAACGATTGCGCCGACCGGCAATAGGAGAGCCCTTATGGATGTAAACGCAGAAGTGGACCAACTCGTCCAGAAATCCCAGACCTGGATCCCGATGATCATGCAGTACAGCAGCCGCGTGCTGTTGGCGGTGGTCACCCTGGCCATCGGCTGGTGGCTGATCAACCAGCTGACCCTGCGGGTGGGCAAGCTGCTGGCCCTGCGCAACGCCGACCTGGCGCTGCAAGGCTTCATCAGCAGCCTGGCCAATATCGCCCTCAAGGTGATGCTGATCGTCAGTGTGGCATCGATGATCGGCATCGAGACCACTTCCTTCGTCGCCGCCATCGGTGCCGCCGGCCTGGCCGTGGGCCTGGCCTTGCAAGGCAGCCTGGCGAACTTCGCCGGTGGGGTGCTGATCCTGCTGTTCCGGCCGTTCCGCATTGGCGACTGGATCGAAGCCCAGGGCGTGCAGGGCACCGTGGACAACATCATGATCTTCCACACCGTGCTGCGCACCGGTGACAACAAGACCGTGATCCTGCCCAACGGCCCGCTGTCCAACGGCATCATCACCAACACCAACCGCCAGCCGACGCGCAAGATCACCTACGACATCGGCGTGGACTACGACGCGGACCTGCAGAAGGCCCGGGAAATCCTCCTGGACCTGGCCAAGGACCCGCGCGTGCTGGAATCGCCGGCACCTGAAGCGGTGATCTCGGCATTGGGCGACAGCTCGATCACCGTGTCGCTGCGGTGCTGGGTGAACACCTCGGACATGGGCGGGGTCACCAACATGATCAACGCCGAGATCCGCGACCGCCTGCGGGCGGCGAACATCGACATCCCGTTCCCGCAACGCGTGGTGCGAGTGGTGTCGGAAGCCACCCAGTAAGAACAGAAAAGCCCCTTTCCAGGGGCTTTTTCATGTGTCCGGCCATGGCACGGTGGTGCCTGGGGACGCGGCCTGGGGGCCGCTGCTACGGTTTTTCGGTTGCCACTTCTTCTTCCACTGCCTCCATGCGGTTGCCGCGGCTTTCCTGGTGCCAGTGCAGGGCAATCAGGAACAGCGTGGGCACGCCCAGCACCGCGGTGATCAGGAAGAAGTTGTGGTAGCCGAACTTCTCCACCATCACCCCCGAATAGCCGCCGATCAGGCGCGGCAACAGCAGCATGATCGAGCTCAGCAGGGCGTACTGGGTGGCCGAGAACTTCAGGTTGGTCAGGCTCGACAGGTACGCCACGAACGCCGAGGTGGCCATGCCCGAACTGAAGTTGTCCAGGGAGATGGTCACGATCAGCATCTGCAGGTTCGGGCCCATGTCGGCCAGCATCAGGAACAGCAGGTTGGTGGCCGCCGAGGCAGCGCCGCCGATGAACAGGATCGGCAGGATGCCGAAGCGCACGATCAGCAGGCCGCCGACGCCGGCGCCCAGCAGCGTCATCACCAGGCCGAAGATCTTGCTGACGCTGGCGATCTGGTCCTTGGTGAAGCCCTGGTCGATGTAGAACACGTTGGCCATCACGCCCATCACCGTGTCCGACATGCGGTAGGTGGCGATCAGCCCCAGCAGCAGCAACGCCTGCCAGCGGTAGCGGGTGACGAAGTCGCTCACCGGGGTCAGCACCGGCGCCAGGCCGCGGCGGCCCATGGACGACAGGCACAGGGCGGTGAGGGTGATGTAGAGGATGGCGCGCAGGAAGGCCCGGTCGGTCATCAGCAGGTTCACCAGGCTCTCGCCGTGGAAGATCACGCTGGCGAAGTCGGTGTTGTACAGCTGGGTGAACATGGCTGGCACGGAGATCAGCAGGACGATCAACACGAACACCGACACCAGTTGGTGGCCGAACTTGTAGCGGCCGGCCGACAACTGGGTGCGCAGCGGCACCGCGGGCTCGCGCATCACCAGCGTGGTGATCAGCGCCGGCACCATCAGCACGCCGAACAGCATGTAAGTACCGGCCCAGGCCTTGTGCAGGTAGGCGTAGCCGGTGGAGCCGAACGCCTCGGCGAAGAACAGCGCGCCGGCGGTGGCCAGCAGCGCGGCGATGCGGTAGCCGGCCATGTAGCTGGCAGCCAGGGCCGCCTGGGTGTTGTCGTCGGCGATCTCCAGGCGGTAGGCGTCCACGGCGATATCTTGGGTGGCCGAGGCGAACGCCACCATGACCGCGATGGCGATCAGCCAGGACAGGTGTTTTTGCGGGTCGCAGAAGCTCATGCCGATCAGGCCGATGATCACCAGCGACTGCGCCAGCACCAGCCAGGAGCGGCGACGGCCCATCCGGGCCAGGAATGGCAGGCGCCATTGGTCCAGCAGGGGTGACCACACCCACTTGAAGGCATATGCCAGGCCGATCAGGCTGGCATAGCCGATGGTCTCGCGGGCTACGCCGGCTTCACGCAGCCAGACGGAGAGGGTGGAGAACACCAGCATGTACGGCAGGCCGGCGGCGAAACCGAGCAGCAACAGGACAAGCGTCGAAGGGCTGGCATAAGCGGCGAGCGCGGCGCGCCAGGTTTTACGGGGCATGGGCTGGAATCTGCCTCAGTTTACGAAAACAAAGCGCGCACTCTAACCGTTAGGGTCCATGGGACGCCAGCCATGGCGACGGATATCCACCCGATTATTCATGAAAGTTACACCCTCGGCACGTAGCCGCGCCCGTTGCTCCTCGCCTCCCACGGTACCGGCGGCGAGACTTATCCGACCACCGGCACCTATCACCCGGTGCCAGGGCAACTGGCTGCCTTCGGGCAACTGGCTCAAGGTGCGCCCCACCCACCGCGCAGCCCGCCCCAGCCCAGCCATTTCGGCCAATTGGCCGTAGGTCACGACCTTGCCTTCGGGCACCTGGGACAACACCACATACAGGGCCGTGCGACGTTCCGCAGCCGGGTCAGGGGGGCTTTTGTCACCAGGTGGTTGCAAACGATTGCTGAACTCATTGGCCATTTGTCGGTCATTCCTTGCGCGGGAGCTGTCCATCCGGATGATGCCCGGCTTTCCTCAAAAACCTTCAAAACTCGAGCCCGAATCTGCTTATGCTGTCCAGAACCCTTATGTGCCTCGCCATTGCCAGCGCCTCAACCACTGCCCTTGCCGACACGGTCTGGATGAAGAACGGCGACCGCCTGACCGGCAAGATCACCGTGTTCGACGGTGGCAAACTGATGCTCGACACTCCGTATGGTGGCTCCGTCGCCCTGGATTGGAAACAGGTCAAGACCCTGGAGAGCGACCAGGAGCTGCTGGTCAAGCAGGACGCCTACACCGGCCAGAAGGCCAAGGCCCTGAAGCCTTCCGACGACGGCAAGGTGACCTTGCAGAACGGCGAGGCGCCCAAGACCGTCGAGCTGGCCAGCATCCAGCAGATCATCAAGCCCAAGCCGGTGGTCGAAGACCTGGTGTGGAAGGGTAACATCGACGCCGCCCTGGACTTCAAGCGCGCCGACAGCAACACCGACGACTACAACCTGGCCTTCAAGACCAGTGCCCGCAGCGGCCGCTGGCGCCACACGGCGGACGCCGAGTACAACCGCGAGGCCACCGACGGCGTGATCGGCACCAACAACTGGAACGCCGAATACGCGCTGGACCGCTTCATCACCGACAAGTGGTACTGGCAGGGCCGCGTTAACGTCAAGCGCGACTTCGTCGAGGACCTGTCCAAGCAACGCACCGTGGGTACCGGCCCGGGCTACCAGTTCTGGGATGACGAACTGGGCGCGTTCTCGTTGGGTTCGCTGCTCAACCACAGCACTTACGAATACTCCGACGGCGCCAAGTCCGACTTCTACTCGGTGGGCGTGAAGTGGGCCTACAACCGCTTCCTGATCGGCAAGACCGTGGAGTTCTTCACCAACGGCGAAGTGGGCAAGCCGCTCAGTGGCGTGGCCGACTACAGCCTGGATTCGGAAGTGGGGCTGCGCTACAAGGTCACCCAGTGGGCGTCGCTGAACCTCAAGTACGAGAAGGACCTGGTGACCGGTTCCAGCAACGCCGACCTCAACACCAGCCGCTACACCGCAGGCTTCGGCGTGGCCTGGTAAGCCTCCGATCCTGTAGCCGCTGCCGCAGGCTGCGCTGGCCCGAATGCACACTGGAAATCTCCAGCGAGGCATAAGGCCAGCGCAGCCTACGGCAGCGGCTACGAATCGAGGCAGGCTGGCGCCAGGTGACAACCCGCCTGCCAGTGTTTACCTTTGGGCTTTCCTTTATTACACCAAGGAGCCCAAGGTGAGCGCCAAAGCCCTGCGTCAGGCCCGTGAACTGCTGCTCAAGGAATACCGCGGCGTACTGTCGACCCTGTCCAAGTCCATGCCCGGCTTCCCGTTCGGGTCGGTGGTGCCGTACTGCCTGGACGCCGGCGGCAACCCGCTGATCCTCATCAGCCGCATCGCCCAGCACACCCACAACCTGCTGCAGGACCCCAAGTGCTCGCTGCTGGTGGGCGAGCGCGGCGCCGAGGATGTGCAGGCCGTCGGCCGCCTGACGGTGATGGCCCAGGCGCGCAAGCTGGAGGACGAAGCAGCCATCGAGGCCGCGGCCCAGCGCTACTACCGCTACTTCCCGGACTCGGCCAACTACCACCACGCCCATGATTTCGATTTCTGGGTGCTGGAGCCGGTGCGCCATCGCTACATCGGCGGTTTCGGCGCCATTCACTGGCTGGACCAGGTCACCCTGGCCAACCCCTTCGTCGGCCAGGCCGAGACCGGCATGGTCGAGCACATGAACGCCGACCACGCCAAGGCCATCGCCCACTACGTGGAGCTGGCCGGGTTGCCGGCGGACGTGCCGGCGCAACTGGCCGGCGTGGACAGCGAGGGCATGCACCTGCGCATCGGCCAGGGGTTGTACTGGTTGGCTTTTGAAAAGCCTTGTAACACTCCTTTGGAGGTCCGCCAGGCCTTGGTTTCACTGGCCCACGCCGAGGTCTGGCCGACGACTGGGCAGGTCGAGGCTTGAATTCACGAAACATCGACGTCATCTAAGGTTTACTGGAAGTCGTTCTTCCGCAGAGGAAACCTTGATGCGTGTCTTTTTACTGTTGTTCCTGCTCTTCCCGGTGCTGGAGCTTTTCGTCTTCTTCAAGGTCAGCGTGGCGATCGGGTTTTTCCCGGCGCTGGCGCTGATCATTGCCGGCTCCGCCATTGGCGTGCTGGTGGTGCGGGTGGCCGGGTTGGCCACCGCCCTGAATGCCCGTGCCAGCCTGCAACGCGGCGAACTGCCGGCCGAGCAGGTGTTCCAGGGGCTGATGCTGGCCATCGGCGGCGGCCTGCTGCTGTTGCCCGGTTTCATCAGCGATGTGCTGGGCCTGCTGTGCCTGCTGCCGTTCACCCGCAAGCTGATTGCCGGCAAGCTGCAGGCAAAGGCCCGCGAGCAGGCGTCGCGCCAGCGTTCGTTTGCCGAGGAGATGCATGGCCGGACCTATGAAGGCCATGCGCGGCCGGCGGCCAACCACGCGGTGGGGCGTGAGCCCAACGTGATTGAGGGTGAGTTCGAGAAGCGCGACTAAGCTGCACCACCGAAAGAAAAACGGCCCTACGGGGCCGTTTTTGTTGGCTGTTGATCTGCATTTGATCTGGCTTTTGATCTGGCTTTTGATGTGGCTTTTGATCTTGATTGTATGCCCCGTAAAGCGCCCGGGCCGACTGGAGGCGTCGATCAACGGGCCGCCCGAAGGGCCGAGGCCGTAGGCCGAAGAGACGGTAACCCGCAGGCTTCTATAGCGGGTGCCGTCTGCCCGTTGAGCGGCGCCGGAAGGAGGGGACCCGTAGCGAAGCGTAGGGCCCAAGCAGGGGCAAGCCTTTTTTGCTTACTTTTTGTGGCGTTTGACAAAAAGTGAGTCGGCGTAAGGCCGAAAAGGTGATTCTGCATCACCCTGAGTGCTGGATATTCATACGGCTTTCGAATCCCGCTTCGCCGATTTCAAACATATCCATTTTCGCGGTGCGACCACCGACCGTTTCGGCCTTACGCCGAGTAACTTTTTGGCAGTCGCCCCAAAAAGTCACCAAAAAGGTCTCGCCCCTGCTTGGGCCCTTCGCTGCGCTACGGGTCCCCTCCCTCCGGCGTCGCCCAGGCGGCAAAACGGCCCCCGCTAACAGAGCGGGCGGGCTGCCGTTTCCTTCGGCTGCGCCGAAGGGCCCTGCGGGCTGCCGCCTGGTCAACGCCTCCAGTCGGCCCTGGCGCTTTACGGGGCCAAGATCAAGAGCCAGATCAACAGCAACATCAAAAGCAACATCAAAAGCCAAAGCCAAAGCCAAAGGCGGTTGGTGCTTGGGAGGGGGGTGTGCTGCAAAAATTTTTATCCCCCACCCTTGTAATCGCAACCGGCGACCTCATGTATGGGTCACCGCAAGGTTTCTGGCTTTGCCAGACATTATTCCGCGTCTCGCGCAGCGAGCCGCGACCGGCCCCGCCGGATGAACCACAACGCCGGTACAGACACCGGCCGCTGAAAACCATAATTAGGAGAGATCGACAATGAAGCTTCGTCCTCTGCATGACCGCGTCGTTATCCGTCGCAGCGAAGAAGAAAAGAAAACCGCTGGCGGTATCGTTCTGCCAGGTTCGGCTGCCGAGAAAGCCAACAATGGTGAAGTCATCGCGGTCGGTACCGGCCGAGTGCTGGACAACGGTGAAGTGCGTGCACTGTCCGTGAAAGTGGGCGACAAGGTCGTGTTCGGCCCTTACTCCGGCAGCAACACCGTGAAAGTAGACGGCGAAGACCTGCTGGTAATGAGCGAGAACGAAATCCTCGCCGTTATCGAAGGCTGATAACCCCGCTGCTCTCCCTTTACTACCCAGTATTCAAGGAAATCGATCATGGCTGCTAAAGAAGTTAAATTCGGCGACTCCGCCCGCAAGAAAATGCTGACCGGCGTAAACGTCCTGGCTGACGCGGTAAAAGCGACCCTGGGCCCGAAAGGCCGTAACGTGATCATCGAGAAGAGCTTCGGCGCTCCGACCATCACCAAGGACGGCGTTTCCGTAGCCAAGGAAATCGAGCTGAAAGATCGCTTCGAAAACATGGGCGCGCAGCTGGTCAAAGACGTTGCCTCCCGTGCCAACGACGACGCCGGTGACGGCACCACCACCGCTACCGTACTGGCTCAGTCGATCGTCAACGAAGGCCTGAAAGCCGTCGCTGCCGGCATGAACCCGATGGACCTGAAGCGCGGTATCGACAAGGCGACCATCGCCATCGTCAAAGAGCTGAAAGGCCTGTCCAAGCCATGCGCTGATTCGAAAGCCATTGCCCAGGTCGGCACCATCTCGGCCAACTCCGACTCCTCGATCGGCGACATCATTGCCGAAGCCATGGAAAAAGTTGGTAAAGAAGGCGTGATCACCGTTGAAGAAGGCTCGGGCCTGGAAAACGAACTGTCGGTCGTTGAAGGCATGCAGTTCGACCGCGGCTACCTGTCCCCTTACTTCGTCAACAAGCCAGACACCATGGTCGCCGAGCTGGACGGCCCGCTGATCCTGCTGGTTGACAAGAAGATCTCCAACATCCGCGAAATGCTGCCAGTGCTGGAAGCCGTTGCCAAAGCCGGCCGCCCACTGCTGATCGTGGCTGAAGACGTTGAAGGCGAAGCCCTGGCGACCCTGGTTGTGAACAACATGCGTGGCATCGTCAAGGTTGCAGCCGTCAAGGCTCCAGGCTTCGGCGACCGTCGCAAGGCCATGCTGCAGGACATCGCCGTACTGACCGGCGGTACCGTTATCTCCGAAGAGATCGGCCTGAGCCTGGAAAGCACTACCCTGGAGCACCTGGGTAACGCCAAGCGCGTCGTGCTGTCGAAAGAAAACACCACCATCATCGACGGTGCTGGCGTTGAGGCTGACATCCAGGCTCGCGTTACCCAGATCCGTCAGCAAGTGGCCGACACTTCGTCCGACTACGACCGTGAAAAACTGCAAGAGCGCCTGGCCAAGCTGTCCGGCGGCGTTGCAGTGATCAAGGTTGGCGCTGGCTCCGAAGTTGAAATGAAAGAGAAGAAAGCCCGCGTTGAAGACGCCCTGCACGCTACCCGTGCAGCCGTCGAAGAAGGCGTGGTACCTGGCGGTGGCGTGGCCCTGGTTCGCTCGCTGCAAGCCATCGCTGGCCTGAAAGGCGACAACGCCGATCAGGACGTCGGTATCGCTCTGCTGCGTCGTGCTGTTGAAGCACCGCTGCGCCAGATCGTTGCCAACTCCGGTGACGAGCCAAGCGTGGTTGTCGACAAGGTCAAGCAAGGCGAAGGTAACTTCGGTTACAACGCTGCCACTGGCGAATACGGCGACATGATCCAGATGGGTATCCTGGACCCAGCCAAAGTTACCCGTTCGGCACTGCAGGCTGCTTCCTCGATCGCCAGCCTGATGATCACCACCGAAGCCATGATCGCCGAGATCAAGGAAGACGCTCCTGCAGCTGGCGGCATGCCAGACATGGGCGGCATGGGTGGCATGGGCGGCATGATGTAAGCCAGCCTTACCCGCTTTAAAAAGAACCCCGCCTTGCGCGGGGTTTTTTTATGCCCGCGGGCGCCACCACTGGCCCTCGGGGGCCTAACGCCGTAAGCTGCCTGCGCCCAAGGGCAAACACACTGGATGGAGAACCTGCCCATGCGAATTCTATTGGTTGAAGACAACCGCGACATCCTGGCCAATCTCGCGGATTACCTGGGCCTGAAGGGCTATACCGTCGACTGTGCCCAGGACGGGCTGTCGGGGTTGCACCTGGCGGCCACCGAGCACTACGACCTGATCGTGCTCGACATCATGTTACCCGGCATCGACGGCTACACCCTGTGCAAGCGCCTGCGCGAAGACGCGCGCCGGGAAACCCCGGTGATCATGCTCACCGCTCGCGACCAGCTGGACGACCGCCTGCAGGGCTTCCGCTCCGGTGCGGACGACTACCTGGTCAAGCCGTTCGCCCTGTCGGAGCTGGCCGCACGCATCGAAGCCGTGCTGCGCCGCGCCCAGGGCGGCGGTCGTCGCAGCCTGCAGGTGGGCGACCTGAGCTACGACCTGGATACCCTCGAGGTCTCGCGCCAGGGCCGCACCCTCAAGCTCAACCCGGTCGGCCTGAAGCTGTTGGCGGTGCTGATGCAGAAGAGCCCCCACGTGCTGCGCCGCGAAGTGCTGGAAGAAGCGCTGTGGGGCGACGACTGCCCAGACAGCGACAGCCTGCGCAGCCACGTGCACCAGTTGCGCCAGGTGATCGACAAGCCGTTCGACAAACCGCTGCTGCAAACGGTACATGGCGTGGGTTACCGCCTGGCCGAGGGCAAAGATGGAGTTTAAGCAAAGCCTCGCGCAACGGATCATCATCGCCTTTGCGTTGATGAGCGCGTTGGTGGCCGGCGCCTTCGCCGTGGGCATCGTGGCCACGGTGCACCTGGTCGAGGAAAAGCTGATTTCGGCGGGGCTGGGCGGCGACCTGCAACGCCTGCTGCTGATGGACAATGTCAGCGACTGGAACCATCGGCCCGAGCCCGACCAGCTGTTCTACTACAGCAGCGGCCGCGGTGACTATGCCTTGCCCAAGGACCTGCGCCACCTGAGCGCCGGTTTCCATGAAGTGTTCCGCGGCGACCTGTCGTACCACGCCATGGTCGAAATCGTCGATGGCCGCCGGTACGTGCTGCTGCAGGACCAGAGCGATTTCGAAGAGCGCGAGCGCGTGCTGTTCGCCGTGGTGGTGGTGGGCTTCGTGCTCAGCCTGGCCTTGGCGGTGTTCCTCGGCTGGGTGCTGGCGCGGCGGGTGATGGCCCCCGTGGTGCGCCTGGCCCGGCAAGTGCGCCACCGTGACCAGCTGCTGGGCCTGGCCCCGCCGCTGGCCCCCGACTACGCGGCAGACGAGGTGGGTGAGCTGGCCGTGGCGTTCGACGCTACCCTGGGCCGCCTGCGCGATGCCTTGAGCCGCGAGCGCCTGTTCACCAGCGACGTCAGCCACGAACTGCGCACGCCGTTGATGGTGCTGGCCACCTCCTGCGAACTGCTGTTGGAAAACCCTGCGCTGGATGGCCGTGCCCGCGCCCAGGTAGAGCGCATCGCCCGCGCCTGCGAGGAAATGCGCGAGCTGGTGCAGACCTTCCTGATGCTGGCCCGGGCCCAGCGCAACGACTCGGAGATGAGCGCGCAGCTGACCCTCGACCAGGTGGCCGACAACCTGCTGGGCCTGTGGCGTGGCCCCATCGAGCACAAGGGCCTGACCCTGGAAGTGGCCCGTACCGAACTCCCCGACACCCGCTACAACGCCACCTTCATGCTCGCGGTAATGGGCAACCTGCTGCGCAACGCGCTGCACTATACCGACGCTGGCTTCATCCGCCTGACCCTTGAGCCGGGCGGCTTCAAGGTCGAGGACAGCGGCATCGGCATCCCCGAGGAGAAGCGCCTGGCGGTGTTCCAGCCGTTCGTGCGCGCCACCGAGAAGCGCGGCGAGGGCCTGGGCCTGGGCCTGTCGCTGGTGCAGCGGATCTGCGATGACCAGGGCTGGGAAGTCGACCTTACCCCCCGCGAGCCCCACGGCTGCTGCTTCCAGGTCAGCCTGAACCGGCCGGATTGACTGCCGGGTAGCACTGAAGGCCCTGTGCCAGTATTGTTCCTGTGTAAAACCCCGGCTCGCTTACTGAGGTTTTCTACACATTTTTCACGACCGCCTGACTAAGGTGATCGCGATTTGTATGCGGTGTGGCGTGTTCACATCCTAGCCAAGGAGTACCGGTGATGGCCGTCGACTACGCGACCCCAAGCCCTTCAGCGCCCGACACGCGCTTTGATTATTTCTGGAACCAGCAGGGCGAATGGGTGGAAGAGCCCAACGTGCGCCGCGGCGGCGAAAGCGGCGTGCAGCGCCTGCATTCCGCCAATGGCCAACTGCTGTATGCCAAGCGCCAGGTGGGCCACACCTACCGCAGCCTGCGCCACCCCATGGGGCGGCCGACGGTGCTGCGCGAGCGCGATGCCTTGCAGAGCCTCGCCGCCCTTGGCGTGGGCGTGCCGAAACTGGTGTTTTGCGGTGCCCAGCGTGACACCCAGGGCCAGTGGCGTGCGCTGCTGGTCACCGAGGCCCTAGACGGGTTCCAGGAAATCGACCAGTGGTATGAAAGCCATGACCGCGCGCACTACGGTGAAGCGCTGCATGAAGCCATACTCAAGCAACTGGCCGACACCCTGGCGCGCATGCACAAGGGCCGTTGGCAGCACAGTTGCCTGTATGCAAAACACATTTTCCTGCGGGTAGTGGGCGAGGGCGCAGCAGCGCGCCCGGAGATCGCCACCCTCGACCTGGAAAAGTGCCGCCAACGGTTCAGCGCCCAGAGCGCGGCCCGTCATGACCTCAAGCAACTTCGCCGCCACTCGTCGTTCAGCGACGCAGACTGGAGCAAACTGCTCTATTTTTACAAGACGGCGTTTGGCAGCCCGATCAAAGGTTTAGAGTCATGAAACTAGAAATTGCTCGAGGTTTGTTTTTGCTCGCTGCCCTGGCGGTCAGTACTGCTGCGATTGCAGCCCTGGATCAACCTCGGCCGGGTGTGCTGAGTGTTGAAACGGGCGCGGGGGCTTGCCCCCTGCCTCGAGCGGCCAGATCCCAGGCGGCGGTGCGACCGGACCAGGACCTGCTCCTGTTCGTGTTCGGCATGGCCCAGGGACGCAAGGGCTGAGGTTGCCATACCGATCGGCCCGAAGGCCCCGTCAATGACGGGGCCTTTTTGCATCCGTGGGGCGCCCGGGACGCGGCCTGGCGGCCGCTGTTACGGGGTTTTCCTGGAGATGAGGGTGTACACGCACGGCAGCACGAACAGCGTGAACAGGGTGCCCACCGACATGCCCGTCGCAATCACGGTGCCGATGTCGAAGCGGCTGACCGCACCGGCGCCCGTGGCCAGGATCAGCGGCACCATGCCGAAGACCATGGCCGCAGTGGTCATCAGCACCGGCCGCAGGCGAATCGCTGCCGCTTCCTCCACCGCCTCCCGCGCGTCCAGGCCTTTCTCCCGGCGCAGCTGGTTGGCGAATTCGACGATCAGGATGCCGTGCTTGCTGATCAGCCCGATCAAGGTCACCAGCCCCACCTGGGTATAGATGTTCAGGCTCGACCAGCCCAGGAACAGCGGGATCAGCGCGCCGCAGATGGACAGCGGCACGGTCACCAGGATCACCAGCGGGTCGCGGAAGCTTTCGAACTGCGCCGCCAGCACCAGGAAGATGATCGCCAGCGCCAGGCCGAAGGTGACCCACAGGGCGTTGCCTTCCTGCACGTACTGGCGGGCGCTGCTGCCGTAGTCGAAGGCATAGCCGGCTGGCGCTTCCTCGACCGCGATCTGCCGTACCGTCTGCACCGCATCGCCCATGCTGACGATGGGAAAGCCCTGGATGATCGCCGAGTTCAACTGCTGGAACTGGTTGAGCTGGCGCGGGCGCGCCCGCTCGCTGACGGTGATCAGGGTGGACAGCGGCAGCAGCTGGTTCTGGTTGTTGCGCACGTAATACTGGTTCAGCCACTCGGGGTTGTCGCGGTAGGCGCGCTCCACCTGGGCGATGACCTTGTAGCTGCGGCCATCGAGGGTGAAGCGGTTGATCTCCGACTCACCCAGCAGGGTCGCCAGGGTGCCACCCAGTTCCTGCATCGACACGCCCATCTGCGCAGCCTTGGCGCGGTCGATATCCACCACCACCTCGGGCTTGTCGAACGCCAGGTCGATGTCCAGGAAGGCGAACTTGCCGGTGGCCTGGGCGCGGTCCTTGACCCGCTGGGCCACGTCCAGCAGCGACTCGTAGTCGTTGGCGGTGTTGATCACGAACTCGAAGGGCAGGCCTTCGCCGGTGCCGGGCAGCGCCGGCAGGTTGAAGCCGAAGATCTGCAGGCCGGGGATCTGCGCCAGGCGCGCCTGCACCTCGGGCAACAGCTGCATCTGCGTGCGGCTGCGCTCGTTCCAGGGTTTGAGCAGGAAGCCACCGATGCCCGACTGCACGCCGTTGAAGCCGTTGATCTGGAACGAGGAGTAGTACTCGGGAAAGTCCTTGAAGATGCCCAGGAACTGGTCGGTGTAGGTGTTCAAATAGTCGAGGTTGGTGGGCTGCGGCGCGGTGGCCATCATGAAGATGATGCCCTGGTCTTCCGCCGGCGCCAGTTCCGACTGGCTGAACTTGAGGAACACCGGGATCAGGCACAGCACGATCAGCGCGAACACCACCACCACCGGGCGGGTCTGCAGGGTGGCATGCAGCAGGCGCTGGTAGCGCTGCTTGATGCGCTCGAACAGTTGGTCGAGGCGGTGGGCCAGGCCCTTGGGGTTGGGATCGGCACGCAGCAGCAACGCGCACATCATCGGCGACAGGGTAAGGGCAACGATGCCGGAGATCACCACGGCGCCGGCGAGCGTGAGGGCGAACTCCTTGAACAGCGCGCCGGTCAGGCCTTCGAGGAAACCGATGGGGGCGTACACGGCGGCCAGGGTGATGGTCATCGACACCACCGGCATGGCAATTTCCCGCGCACCTTCCAGCGCCGCGTCGAACGGCGTGCGGCCTTCCTCGATGTGCCGGTGGATGTTCTCCACCACGACGATGGCATCGTCCACCACCAGGCCGATGGCCAGCACCATGGCCAGCAGGGTCAGCAGGTTGATCGAGTAGCCCATCAGTTGCATGAAGAACAGCACGCCGATCATCGACAGCGGGATGGTTACTACCGGGATGATCACCGAGCGCAGCGCGCCGAGGAACAGGAACACCACCACGATGACGATCAGCACGGCCTCGAACAGGGTCTTCACCACCTCGTCGATCGAGGCCTGGATGAACAGCGTGGCGTCGTAGGCGATGGAGGCCTTGAGGTTGGGTGGCAGCTGGCCTTCGAGTTCGGGCATCAGCTTGCGCACCTCGCGGATCACGTCCAGCGGGTTGGCCCCGGGCGTTCCCTTGATACCGATGTACACCGAGGGCGTGCCGTTGAAGGAGCTGACGGTGTCGTAGTTCTCCGCGCCCATCTGCACCCGCGCCACGTCACCCAGCAGCACGCGGCTGTCGCCGTCGGTCTTGAGCGGGATGGCGGCGAAGCCTTCAGTGGATTTCAGGTCGGTGGCGGCGTTGACGCTGGTGACGATGTACTCGCCCTTGACCTCGCCGGCGGCCGACAGGAAGTTGTAGCGGCGCACCGCGTCGGTGACATCGTTGGCGCTCAGGCCGTAGCCGGCCAGCTTCACCGGGTCGATCCACAGGCGCATGGCGAACACCTGGTTGCCGAGGATCTCGGCCTGGGCCATGCCCGGCAGCGTCGCCAGCTTGGGCTGGATGACCCGCGACAGGTAGTCGGTGATCTGCGGGTTGTTGAGCTGGTCGCTGTAGAAGCTGATGTACATCAGCGCCGAGGCGTCGGCGGCCTCCTTGCTGAGTACCGGGTCCTCGGCGTCCTGGGGCAGCTTGTTCTTGACCTCGTTGGCCTTGGCCAGCAGCTCGGTGAACAGCCGGTCGCTGTCGGCGCCGATGCGCGCGTAAATGGAGATGACCGAAAAATTCTGCCGGCTCACCGAGGTCATGTAGTCGATGCCTTCGGCGCTGGCCAGGCTCTGCTGCAGCGGCTGGGTGATGTAGCCCTGGATGGTCTCGGCGTTGGCCCCGGGGTAGGCGGTGGTGACCGTGATCAGGGCGTTTTCCATCTGCGGGTACTGGCGGATGCTCAGCTTGCTCCACGCCTGGAAACCCAGCAGCACGATCAACAGGCTGATGACGCTGGCCAGCACCGGGCGGCGGATGAACGGGTCGGTAAAGGCCATGGCCGTGCTCCTGTCAGTGGGCTTTGAGGGTAGCGTCGGGGCTGACGCTTACCGCGGCACCACTGGTGAGCTTGAGCTGGCCGCCGGTGACCACCTGCTCGCCGGCGCTCAGGCCCTTGCTGACGATGACCAGCCCGTCGCGACGCTCGCCGGTGTCGACGAAGCGCCGTTCGGCCACCAGCACCGGCTTGTTGTCGGCGCCGGTGACCGGCTTGCCTTGCTCGTCCTTTTTCTCGCCGACCACGTACACCGAGTTGCCGTACAGGGTGTAGGCCACGGCGCCCTCGGGCACTACCACCTGGTTATGCGGCTGGGGCAGTACCACCTGCAGGTTGGCGAACATGCCGGGTAGCAGCTTGCCCTGGGGGTTGGCCAGGGTGGCGCGGATGAGAATGTTGCGGGTGCTGTCGTCGACCTTGGGGTTGAGGGCGCTGATGGTACCTTCGAAGGTCTGCCCCGGGTAGGCGGCCACGGTGACCAGCACCGGCTGGCCGACGTGGAGCTGCGGGATGGCCTGCTCGGCCACGTAGAAGTCCACGTAGAGGCTGCTGAGGTCCTGCAGGGTGGCGATCACCGTGCCGCTGGCCAGGTAGTCGCCAACGTCGACCCGGCGGATGCCGATGGTGCCGCTGAACGGGGCCAGGATGTTCTTCTTGGCCAGGCTGGCCTTGAGTTGGGCGACGGTCGCCTTGTTCTTGAGCAGCACGGCGTTGAGGCGGTCGAACTCGCCCTTGGAGATGGCGCGGCTGTCCACCAGTTGCGCGCCCCGGCCGTAATCGAGCTGGGCCAGGCCCAGGTCGGCCTGGGCGGTGCCCAGCAGCGCGGTCTCGACGTCACTGTCCAGTTGCAGCAGCGGCTGGCCGGCCTTGACCTGCTGCCCTGACTCGAACTGGATGGCGCGCACCGTGCCGGCGATTTCCAGGCTCAGGTTCACGCCCTGCAGCGCCTTGAGGCTGCCCACCGCCGGCAGCCGCGCCTGCCAGGCGCGCTCGCTGGCGGTGGCGACGGCCACGGCAACGGGCGGCTTGGGGGCCGAGAACATCCGGACCTGCTGGTAGATCGACCATGCCTTGTAACCACCGAGCAGCAGGACGACCACCAGCACGATCCCCAACATGGTGAGCATGCGGCGGCGCAACATATTCCGTTTCCCTGGAAAGCAAAGCTGAGAGGGCAGCACATTATGCTTGTCGGGCGCGGGGCGCCACTGCGCTGTATTTCTGGATATTACGCCCCCTTCAGGATAGCCGCCGGACGCCGCCTTCGGCGGCTGCTACGGGAAGTTGCCGCGCCCCACCCTGTAGCAGCGGCCGTCAGGCCGCGTCATGACCGGTGCAAATGGTTATCCCAAAAACCCGCCGGCAACTTCAACGGCGTGGCCACCGGCGTAGCGGAGCGGCAGTCCACCAGGCGGCAGCGGCCCTGGCCGGAGGTGACCACGAAACCCTGGGGCACCGCCGCCACCCCGGCGCAATCGGCCAGGTGCATGTCCAGGCGTGGCGCGCCGCTGTCCAGGTCCCAGATGAAGCACCGGTTGGCCCGTGGCGCCGTCAGTGCCACCAGCCGCAGGGTGTCATGCACCGCCACGCTGGCGCTGTAATGGGCCATGCACCGCAGCTGCGCCTCGGCCACCGGAAACGGCTCGAACGCTTGGCCCGGCCGCTTGATCGCCAGCAACGGCGCACTGTCATCGGCCGCGCCCATGAACTGCTGGCAGGCCAGCACCGTGCCGTCGCTGGCAATGGCCAGGTGGCGGATGCTGTTCATGGGTTGCGCCAGGGTCTCGCGGCTGTGCAGCGTGCCGTCGCGGCCCATCAGCACCAGGCTGGGGGCCATGGCCTCAAGGTTCATGTCCACCCGGCTTTCGGCCTCGGTGCGGATGCCGCCGTTGGCGACTACCAGGGTTTCGCCGTCGGGCATCCAGGCCAGCTCGTGGGGGCCGATGCCATGGCTCGACAGTTCGCCCGCAGGGGCCAGGCGCTGGCCCTCGAAGCGGTAGACGCCGACGACCCCGCGGCCCGGGTCGCGGGTGTCGTTCTCGGTGGTGTACAGCCAGTCGCCGCTGGTATGGATGACCGCGTGGCCGTAGAAATGCCGGTCCGGCGCCGCGGCCAGCGTCTGCACCAGGCGGCCGTCGCGCAGGTCCAGCAGGTAGCATTCGGTGCCCGGCCGGCGGGCCACGAACAGTGCCAGCGGCCACCGTGGATGTTCGATGACGGCGTGGCAGCGCTGGGGCACGGCGGTTGCAAACACCTGCTGCCCATCCTGCCGGTAGCCCACGGCATAGTGCCGGCCCTCGGCGTCATCGCGTGCCGACAGCAGCAGGCCGCCCGACGAGGCGGGGGCCAGGAGGTTTTTGAACCACTGTGCCAGGCCCATGTTCAGTCACCGTCGTTGGCGTTGAAGCCCAGGGCGATGCCCAGCGCCTTGGCCAGCTCGCCTTCGTGCAGGCGGTGCAGCACGTTCAGGCGGTCATAGAGCGTTTCCAGCTGCTGGCGCCCGGCGGGGCTGGCCAGCAGCTCGGCCAGCGGCCCTTGATGCTCGGCAAACCACTGCTGCACCTCGGCGTAGGCGCCGTCGATACGTTGGGCCAAAGCTTGCTGGTCCTTGCCCAGCAACCCGCGCAGGCCGTTGCCGTCGACCCCGGCCCAGACCGTCTGGGCGGCGCTGACGCTGGCCTGCAGGCTGTGCAGTGAAGCCTCGCTGCGCCAGGCCTCGGCTTGCATTGGCTGGGCGATGCCCTTGCTCTGGCGGCCCATGGGCGTGCCGAGCTTTTTCTTCAGGGTGTCCAGCGCCGTGACCTGGGCACGCAGCAGGTCGGCGATGGCTTCCTGGGAATCGGCGTAGCGCGGGTTGGGGAAATGGCTCATCTGCCAGAGCATGCCCTGGTCGGCTTGCCATTGGCCGAGGATGTCCTGCGCCAGCTGTTGCTGGTGCTCGCCGATGGCCACCAACAACGGGCAGTAGCGGGCTTTCTGGCTGGCGTCGGCCAAGTCCAGGCGCGCGTCGAAGAGGATGTACTCGTAGGCCGACAAGCCTTGCACCACCACGCTGGCCTTGCCCAGGCTGGCGGCGTCTACAGTGGCGTCGGCGTTCACCAGCTGCTCGACCTGGCGCCCCACCAGGTTTTTCTTGTCTGGCCAGAACTGCACCTGCCAGGTGCTGTTGCCTTCGGCCAGCGGGCCGATCAGCAACGGCTGCAGCTGCGCCCAGGCGCGCTGGGCATGGAGGAAGTCGGCCCGGGCGGTGGCCAGGCTGGCGCTGCCCTGGCAGAACGCCTGGGCGCTGACGGCCAGCTGCTGGTCGGCCGCCACCCAGCGGCTGTAGGTGGGCAGGATGACCTGGTTGGCAATCGCCGCGCTGGTGGCCGCCTGGCGGTCCTGGGGCGTGCATGCACCGAGGACCAGGGCGGCGAGGCTGGTGAACAGCAGGGTGGGACGAAACATTCAGGGCTCCGTGGCAAGACTCAAAGTGAATTCAGGAAGGCCAGCAGCGCGGCGCGCTGGGCAGCGTTGAAAGACAGCACCTGGCGCTGCGCCGCGGCCGCCTCGCCGCCGTGCCACAGCACGGCTTCCATGGCATCGCGGGCACGGCCGTCATGCAGGTACTGGGTGTGGCCGCTGACCGTTTCGGTCAGGCCCAGGCCCCACAGCGGCGGGGTGCGCCAGTCCTGGCCGCCGGCGGCGAACTCGCTGCGGTCGTCGGCCAGGCCCGGGCCCATGTCGTGCAGCAGCAGGTCGGTGTAGGGGCGGATGCGCTGGTTGGCCAGCTCCGGCTCGGCGGCATCGGCGGCGGTGATGTAGTGCGGCGTGTGGCAGGCCTGGCAGCCGGCCTGCTTGAACAGCTGCTTGCCGGCCAGCACCTGGGGTGAGCCCACGTCGCGGCGCGCCGGCACGGCCACGTTGCGGGTGTAGAACAGCACCAGGCGCAGGATGTTGTCGCTGACCTCCGGGTGGCCCCCGTGGGCGGCGCGCAGGCAGTCGGCCTGCGCGGCGGTGCAATTGTCACGGGGGTGCAGGCGTGTGGTCAGGCCCATGTCGTTGGCGAAGGCGTGGGCGTTCTGCTGGTTCAGCGTGGGCTGCCCGGCTTTCCAGCCGAAGCGGCCAATCACGGTCTTGCCCAGGGCATCGTCCCAGACCCTGTTGGGCCGGCCCTGCACGCCATCATCCGTGGCGGCCTGGGCCTGGGCGTTGGCCAGGATCGCGGCCTCGGGTATGGCTTCCAACAGCCCCAGGCCGATCATCGGCGGCGCCACCCGGGCGGAAAGCCGCGCCTGGGGGTGCAGGGGGCCGTAGCCCAGCTGGGTGATCAGCAGCCGTGGCTTGCGCAGTTGCACCGTGGTGCCGTCGTCGAACGTCACCGGGTGCGGCTCGTAGGCCACGCGCACCCTGGCCTCGGGGCGCACGCCGGGCACGGCCATGTCCTGCAGCTGGGTGCCATACACCGGCTCGGGGTTGACGCCCAGGCGCTCGATGAGCGCTGCCTGCTGCGTGGTATCGGGTATGGACAGGCGCACCAGCATCGACACGGCGCTGGTGGCGTCCGGCCCGGGTGGGTGGCCGCGGCCATCCTTGATGTGGCAGTTTTGGCAGGCGTTGGTGTTGTACAGCGGCCCCAGGCCGTCGCGCGCGGTGGTGGTGGCAGGGGCGATGACCCAGGGGCTGCGGAAGAAACTGTTGCCGGCACTGAAGTCGAGCTTGCGCTCGGCGCTCAGGTTGGCGGACGGCTGGGCGAAGGCGTTGACGTCGCGGTGGCCGACGGTACCGGCGCCCCCGGCCAGGGCCTCTTCCGGTTCCTCGTCTTCCAGCCGCACGGCTTCGCCGCAACCACCCAGGCACAGGGTGAGCAGCAGGGCGCCGAGGCGAGGCGGGAGCGATGACATCGAGGATCCAGCAGTGAAGGGCAGGGGGGCAAGCTTATCAGGCACCCCGGCCGTAACTGGCCGGGGTCAATGTTTGATACAAATTACTCTGTCGCCGCTGCTAGAACGCCGCCGCTAGAACGTATGCTCGGCCGCCTCGGGGTTGAGGTCGGTGATGCCCAGCTTGCCCGCGGCCTGTTCGATGCTGCCGGTCTGCTTGACCAGCGCGGCGATGGCGTCGCGCACTACCTGCTGGCCCGCCGTGTTGCCGGCGGCGATCAGCTGGTCGTAGTGCTCGCCCTGGTTCGCGCGGTCGACCATGGCCTGCATGCGCGCCTGGGTGGCGTCGAGGTCGGCGCGCAACGCCGTGTCGGTGGCGGGGTCGGCCTTGGCCACCAGCGCCGACAGGCTCGGGCCGCTCAGCCGGGTGCCGTCCAGCCGGGTGTATTCGCCCAAGTAGACGTTGCGGATGCCCAGGGCGTCGTAGAAGTGCGAATGGTGGGTGTTGTCGCTGAAGCAGTCGTGCTCGTCTTCCGGCGAGTTGGCCTCCAGCGAGACTTTCATCCGTTCCCCCGCCAGCTCGCCCAGGGACAGGCTGCCCATGCCGAACAGCATCTTGCGCAGGCCTTTCTCCCCAGGCTCGGCCACCAGCGCGGCACGGTAGTTGTCTGCCTCGCCAGGCTGCCACTGGGCGAGCATCTCCTCCAGGTCGCTGACCAGCAGCTGGGTCACGGCCGTCAGGTAGGCGCGGCGGCGGTCGTTGTGCCCGCCGGTGGCGCCCGGGCCTTCCAGGTAGTCGGAGGCCGGGCGGTTGCCGGCGCCCGGCCCGGTGCCGTTGAGGTCCTGGCCCCACAGCAGGAACTCGATGGCGTGGTAGCCGGTGGCCACGTTGGCCTCGGAACCGCCCAGCTCGTTGAGGCTGGCGAGGGCCTCGGGGGTGATCTGGGTGACGTCGACCTTGTCTTCGCCGATGCGGATCTGCGCGTTGGCGATGATGTTGGCGGTGGCCGCCGGGTTGCCCAGCGCCGGCTCGTAGTTGGCGTCGACGTAGTCGATCAGGCCTTCGTCCAGCGGCCAGGCGTTCACCTGGCCTTCCCACTCGTCGATGATCGGGTTGCCGAAGCGGAACACTTCGCTCTGCAGGTACGGCACCCGGGCCGTCACCCAGGCCTCGCGGGCCGCCTTAAGGGTGTTGGCGTCCGGGGTGGCGAGGAAGGTGGCGATGGCCTGCTGCAGCGCCAGGGCGCTGGTGTGGGCGTCGCTGAACACCGCCTGCACCAGGTCGGCGTAGTGGGCTACCACGGCCTGGGCGGCAGCCTCGTCGACGCTCTTCTTGCCGGTCGCGGTGCTGCTGGAGGCGCTCGGCACCTGGGCGGCACTGCGCTTGTCTTCCTTGCTGTCGCCGCAACCGGCGAGCGAGACGGCGATGGCCAGCAGGCCGGCGGCCAGGGGCATGTGGGTCATGGCGATATCCTGCGTCGTGAGGGGGAAACGAGCCCGCAGGCTCGTTAAAACGGCGCAATGATGCGAAGGATATGCATTTCATGTAAACCGCGAAGATGTAAGCAAATTCGACAGGTCTACAGGCTCACCGCCTGGCTGCGTTGGGCCTGGCGCAGGAACAGGGTCAGCTCGCGCGCCGGCAGGGGCTTGCTGTACAGGTAGCCCTGGCCCTCGTGGCAGCCCTCGGCAATGATGTAGCTTTCCTGCTCCAGGGTTTCCACGCCCTCGGCGATCACCTGCATGCCCAGGCTCTTGCCCAGTTGGATGATGGCCCGCACGATGGTGGCGTCATCGTCGTCCTGCAGCAGGTCCATGACGAAGCTCTTGTCGATCTTGATCTTGTCCAGCGGCAGCGACTTCAGGTAGCTGAGCGACGAATAGCCGGTGCCGAAGTCGTCGATGGCGATCAGCGCCCCGGAGCGGCGCAGGCTCAGCAGGTGCTGGGCGGCGGTGCTGATGTCTTCCATCAGGCCGGTCTCGGTGACTTCCAGCTCCAGGCTGCGCGGCGGCAGGCGGTAGATCTGCAGGAAGTTGCTGACCACCCGCGGCAGTTCGGCGTGGTGCAGCTGCACCGTGGACAGGTTGACCGCCATGCGCAGGTCGCTGAAGCCCAGGTCCAGCCATTCGCGCAGTTGCCGGCAGGCCTGGTCCATCACCCATTCGCCGATGGCGACGATGCTGCCGTTCTGCTCGGCCAGGGGAATGAACTGGTCGGGCGGCACCAGGCCGTGTTCCGGGTGCTGCCAGCGCAGCAGCGCCTCGACGCCAACCACGCGGTGGTCGCGGTAGCTGACCTGGGGCTGGTAGACCAGGAACAGCTGGCCACGGGCGATGGCTTCGCGCAGGTCTTTTTCCAGTTCGCGGCGGCGGCGCATCTCGCTGTCGACGCTGGCGATGTAGAACTGGTAGCGGTTGCGCGAGCGCAGCTTGGCCAGGGTCATGGTCTGCTCGGCTTTCTGCAGCAGCTTCTCGGCGCTGTCGCCATCCTCGGGGAACAGGGTGATGCCGATGGTGGCGCGCAGGCGAATCTCGCCCAAGTCCGGGCCGAAGGGCGCTTCCAGGTCATCGAGAATGCTTTGCGCCAGCTCCGCGGCCTGGTAGGGCTGGTCGATGTCGGCCTGCACCAGGGCGAACTGGTCGCCACCCAGCCGCGCCAGCGCGCCCAGGCGGCCGCTGTGGGCGCGCAGGCGGTCGGCCAGGGCCAGCAGCAGTTGGTCGCCGGTCTGGTAGCTGAATTGCTCGTTGATGCTCTTGAAGTCGTCCAGGCCCACGCACAGCACCGCTACCCGGCGTTGCAGGCGGCCGGCATCGACGAGGATCTTGTCCAGCTGCGACTGCAGTTGCTGGCGGTTGGGCAGGCCGGTGAGGAAGTCGTACTGGGCCATGCGTAGCAGGCTGTTCTCGGCCTCGTGGCGCAGGTTGGTGTTGCGCTCGATGGATTCGAGCAGCTGGTTGGCGGTGTTGATCCACAGGCCCAGTTCATTGCGCTCGTGGCCTTTGAGCAGCGGCAGCTTGTGCTGGCTGGGCCGGTCGGGGTTGATCTGGGTCAGGTGCTCGATGATCTGCTTCAGCGGCTTGGTCAGCAACCAGTGGTACACCAGGTACAGCGCCAGGCCCATGGCCAGGGCACGGAGCACGCCGGAAATGAAGATGATCACCGAACTGGTGATGAACCCCTGGCCGTACGGGGCGGTGTCGAGGGTGATGCTCAGGTCGCCGTAGTATTCGCTGTACGGGCCGCGGCCCACCAGTTGCGTGGTGAAGGTCTTTTCTTCGCCCAGGATGGGGTCGGTGAGCCAGCGCGTGGCGGTCTGCAACGGCGGCCGGGCCTTGTCGGCCAGGGTCGGCTCGTTGGGGTGGCCGATGGAGGCGATGCGCACGGCATTGTCCTGGAACAGGCCCTCGATCACCTGCATGCCCATTTCCCGGTCCAGGCTGTAGACGGCCTGGGTGGAGGGGTCGCGGAACATGTCGAGGATGCGCGCGGCATCATTGGCCACGGCCTGGCGGGTCTTGTAGACGTCGAACACGATTTGCGCGCAACTGAGCACCACCCCGACAATCAATGCCGAGAGCAGTACCACGCGTAGCAACTTCACCGACAAGCTGTTCTTGAGTTCCAGCTTCAAAGGGCCATTCCTTGTTGCGTGCAAGTGGCATCAATATGCCATTATCGTTGGCAATCCCGGTAGGCAGTCAAGGGGTAACAGGCTGACAACGGGTGGCCAATGCAGACGCCTTCCAGTATGTCGGTTGGAACCGGCTCGCACTTGAGCGCCGTCCGGCATTTTTTCCTTTTTTGAATCTTAGCCTTATCCCGGATCCAGGCAAGCCCCCTGGCGCCAGGCACAAAAAAACCCGGCACAGGCCGGGCTTTTTCAGCAAGCGCGAAGCTTAGGCAGTGAAGGTCTTGCCTTCGAACTGCTCGGCCACGAACTTCCAGTTGACCAGGTTCCAGAACGCTTCGACGTATTTAGGACGAACGTTGCGGTAGTCGATGTAGTAGGCGTGTTCCCAGACGTCGCAGGTCAGCAGCGGGGTGTCGCCGTTGGTCAGCGGGTTGCCGGCGCCGATGGTGCTGGCCAGGGCCAGGGAACCGTCAGCCTTCTTCACCAGCCAGCCCCAGCCGGAGCCGAAGGTGCCGATGGAAGTCTTGCTGAACTCTTCCTTGAACTTGTCGAACGAACCGAACGCGGTGTTGATGGCTTCAGCCAGGGCACCGGTAGGTTGGCCGCCGGCGTTTGGCGCCAGGCAGTTCCAGTAGAAGGTGTGGTTCCAGACCTGAGCGGCGTTGTTGAAGATGCCGCCCGAGGAAGTCTTGACGATTTCTTCCAGGGTCTTGCCTTCGAACTCGGTGCCTGGCACCAGGTTGTTCAGGTTCACGACGTAGGTGTTGTGGTGCTTGTCGTGGTGGTATTCCAGAGTCTCTTTGGAGATGTGCGGCTGCAGCGCATCGTGGGCGTAGGGCAGCGGCGGCAATTCAAAAGCCATGGTGATTCTCCTAATCAGGTCTGTTGCGGTGAGCGCAAGGCCGATCACGGGCGGCCAGATATACGCCGGCGAGTTTTTACTCTTTGCGGCGCAAGCTCTGGATCATAGCACCGGGGCTTGGGCATAACCACGCAACAACTGTGTGGGATAGAGGTTCCAGAGCGTTTAGGCATATATAAGTTGCGCCGCTACCGCGAACATCATGACGGCCACCATCAGGTCCAGCAGCCGCCAGGTGGCCGGCCGTGCCAGCCACGGCGCCAGCCAGGCCGCGCCCAGCGCCAGGGTGAAGAACCACAGCAGCGAGGCGCTTGCCGCGCCAGCCACATAAGCGCTGGGCATGGTCTGCTGCGCGCCCAGGGAGCCGATCAGCAAGACGGTGTCCAGGTACACGTGGGGGTTGAGCAGCGTCACCGCCAGTGCGCTCAACAGCACCGCGCGGCGCGAGCGCTGGCCATCGCCGTCACCCTGTTGCAGGCTTTGGCTGGAGCAGGCGCGGCGCAGCGCCTTGGCGCCGTACCACAGCAGGAAAACGGCCCCGCCCCAGCGCGCCACGCCCAGCAGCAGCGGGCTGTGCGCCAGCACGTTGGCCAGGCCGAACACCCCCAGGGTCACCAGCACGGCATCGCACAGCACGCACAGCAGGGCCACCGGCAGGTGATGCTCGCGGCGCAGGCTCTGGGCCAGCACGAACGCATTCTGCGTGCCGATTGCCATGATCAGCCCCGCCGCCACCAACAAACCATTTACATAACTGTGCCACATGACTTTCACGCTCCTCTGCAAGGCTTTGGAGTGTGGGGCTTGTTGCTGTATAAGAAAAACCAATACTGCTGATCGCTCATTAGGAAAAGTGATGTTCGATTACAAATTGCTCTCGGCCCTGGCGGCGGTCACCGAACAGGGCGGTTTCGAGCGCGCGGCCCAGGTGTTGGGCCTGTCGCAGTCGGCCATTTCCCAGCGCATCAAGCTGCTCGAGGCGCGCATTGGCCAGCCCGTGCTGGTGCGCGCCACACCGCCGACGCCAACCGAGGTTGGCCGGCGTTTGCTCAACCATGTGCAGCAGGTGCGCTTGCTTGAGCGCGACCTGCAGGGCCAGGTGCCGGCGCTGGACGAGGAGGGCTTGCCCGAGCGCCTGCGCATTGCCCTGAACGCCGACAGCCTGGCGACCTGGTGGGCGTCGGCGGTCGGCCGGTTCTGTGCCGAGCGCGGGCTGCTGCTGGACCTGGTGGTGGAGGATCAGGAGGTAGGTCTCAAGCGCATGCGTGCAGGCGAGGTGGCCGCCTGCCTGTGCGGCAGCGAGCGGCCGGTGGCTGGCGCGCGCAGCCTGCTGCTGGGTGCCATGCGTTACCGGGCGTTGGCCAGCCCCGGGTTTGTCGCCAGGCATTTCCCTGCGGGCTTCGATGCGGGACAATTGGCCCGCGCCCCGGCCCTGGTCTTCGGCCCGGACGACCTACTGCAACACCGCTACATGGCCGCACTGGGGATCGACGGCGGCTTCATGCACCACCTGTGTCCTTCTTCCGAGGGTTTCATGCGCATGGCCGAAGCCGGCCTGGGCTGGGGCCTGGTGCCCGAACTGCAGGTGCAGCCGCAACTGGCGGATGGCAGCCTGGTGGAACTGATGCCCGAGCGCTGGATCGACGTGCCGTTGTACTGGCACCACTGGCGCCATGGCGGCCAGTTGCTCACTGACCTCACCGACCACCTGGCGCGCCAGGCCGGGCAGTGGCTGGTAACAACCCTTTAACGATACAAACGATGCGGAGCGCTTCATGAAAATTCTGGTGACCGGCGCGAGTGGCTTTATTGGCGGGCGCTTTGCCCGCCATGCGCTGGAACAGGGGCTGGAGGTGCGCGTCAGTGGCCGCCGGGCCGAAGGGGTCGAGCACCTGGTGCGCCGGGGCGCACAGTTTGTCCAGGGTGACCTCACCGACCCCGACCTGGTACGCCGCCTGTGCATCGGTGTCGAGGCGGTGGTGCATTGCGCCGGTGCCGTGGGCAACTGGGGCCGTTACCAGGACTTCCATCGTGGCAACGTCGAGGTCACCGAAAACGTCGTCGAGTCGTGCCTGAAGGAACAGGTGCGGCGCCTGGTGCACCTGTCCTCGCCTTCCATCTATTTCGATGGCCGTTCGCACCTGGGCCTGCGTGAGGAACAGGTGCCGCGGCGCTTCCACGATCATTACGCGAAGACCAAGTTCCTTGCCGAGCAGAAGGTGTTCGGCGCAGCCGAGTTCGGCCTCGAGGTGCTGGCCTTGCGCCCGCGCTTCGTCACCGGGGCCGGCGATGTCAGCATCTTCCCGCGGCTGCTGGCGATGCAGAAGAAAAACCGCCTGAAGATCATCGGCAACGGCCTCAACAAGGTCGATTTCACCAGCGTGCAGAACCTCAACGAGGCGTTGATGAGCGCGCTGATGGCCGGGGACACCGCCCTGGGCAAGGCCTACAACATCAGCAACGGCAGCCCGGTGCCGATCTGGGACGTGGTCAACTACGTGATGCGGCAGATGAACCTGCCGCAGGCCACCCGTTACCGCGGCTACAAGCTGGCGTACACGGCGGCGGCGCTGAACGAAGGCGCCTGCCTGCTGTGGCCGGGGCGGCCGCAACCGACCCTGTCGCGCCTGGGCATGCAGATCATGAACAAGGATTTCACCCTCGACATCAGCCGGGCAAGGCATTATCTGGAGTACGAGCCCAAGGTCAGCCTGTGGTCGGCGCTGGATGAGTTCTGCGGCTGGTGGAAAGCCCAGGACCGCACCGGCAGCCGTTGAACCGGCGCGCGCCTGCGTGGTCGATCACTGCGGCCCGTGGGCGGGTATACTCGCACCGCTATTTAGCCATCATCGTGCTACATACAAGGTTTCCCCATGCGCAACGACGCCCGTGACGACGATTTTGACAATGTGCCCCGCCTGAGTGCCAAGGACGGGGATGACGACGACTTCGCCCCCGCCACCCCCGCCGAGCGCGACCGCACCACGGTGTATTCGCGCACCACGCCGGTGGTCAAGGTCAAGGGCCCCAGCACCGGTGGCCTGTGGGCCCTGGTGGGCGCGCTGACCATTGCCCTGGCCGGGCTGGGTTGGTGGAGCTTCCAGCAGATCTCGCTGATGGAGCAGCAACTGGTGGCTACCCAGGAAAGCTTCGCGCGCATCAGCGAGGAAGCCGCCGGGCGCCTGCAGGACATCAGCGGCAAGGTGGTCGCCACCGAGTCCAGCGCCACCACCGGCAGCGAGCAATTGAAACTGCAGATCAAGCAACTGCAGGCGCAGCTGCAGGACCAGGGCCGCCAACAACAGGGCGTGGCCGGGCAGCAGGGTGACCTGGGCAAGCGCCTGGACCAGGCCCTGGCCCAGGCCAGTGCCCAGCAGGCGGCGAACGAACAGGTGCAGGCGCAGCTCAAGAGCCTGGGCGCAGACCTGGCGACTTTGAAGGCCAGCCAGGCCGACGGCGGCAAGCTGGACGCGCAGATCAAGGCGGTGGCCAATGACGTGGCGGCGCTGAAGAAGCAGGGCAACGTCGGCGGCCGCCTGGACAGCGTCGAGCAGGACCTGGTGGTGCTCAAGAGTGAGGTGGAGAACCGCCCGGCGCCGGCAGCCGGCACCAACACCGCCGAGTTCGACTCGTTCCGCGGGCAGACCACGCGCAACATCAGCACCCTGCAGAGCCAGATCCAGAACCTGCAGCAGCAGATCAATACCCGCCAGTAAAACCCACTGTAGCCGCTGCCGTAGGCTGCGCGGGGCCTATGCCTCACTGGAGATCTCCAGTGCAGGCAAGGGCCAGCGCAGCCTGCGGCAGCGGCTACGAGTAAGCGGCGCTCTTACAGCGTCGGGTAATCCAGGTAACCCTCGGCGCCCTTGCCGTAGAACAGTTCCGGCTTGGGTTCGTTCAGCGGCGCATCGGCTGCCAGGCGGGCCACCAGGTCCGGGTTGGCGATGTAGGGGATGCCGAAGGCCACGGCGTCGGCGGTGCCGGCCGCCAGGGCAGCGTTGGCGCTGGCCTTGGTGAAGCGTTCGTTGACGATGTACGGGCCACCGAAGGCTTCCTTCAGGGCGGCGCCGATGCTGTCGTCGGCCTGCTTCTCGCGGGCGCAGATGAACGCCACGCCACGCTTGCCCAGCTCGCGAGCCACGTAGCTGAAGGTTTCCAGGCGGTTGGCGTCGCCCATGTCATGGGAGTCGGCGCGCGGTGCCAGGTGCACGCCCACGCGGCCGGCGCCCCACACGTCGATGCAGGCATCGGTGACTTCCAGCAGCAGGCGCGCGCGGTTTTCCAGCGAGCCACCGTAGTTGTCGGTGCGGTTGTTGGTGCTGCTTTGCAGGAACTGGTCCAGCAGGTAGCCGTTGGCGCCGTGCACTTCCACGCCGTCGAAACCGGCGGCCTTGGCGTTCTCCGCGCCCTGGCGGTAGGCCTCGACGATGTCGGCGATTTCAGCGGTTTCCAGCGCGCGAGGGGTCGGGAACTCGGTGATCGGGCGTACCAGGCTGACGTGGCCGGCTGGCTTGATGGCGCTCGGGGCCACCGGAGTCTCGCCGTTCAGGTAGCTTTCATGGGAGACGCGGCCCACGTGCCACAGCTGCAGGAAGATACGGCCGCCGGCGCCGTGGATGGCCTTGGTGACGTTGGTCCAGCCACGCACCTGGTCGTTGGACCAGATGCCCGGGGTGTCGGGGTAGCCCACGCCCATCGGGGTCACCGAGGTGGCTTCGCTGAGGATCAGGCCGGCGCTGGCACGCTGCACGTAGTACTCGGCCATCATGGCGTTGGGCACGCGGCCTTCGTCGGCGCGGCAGCGGGTCAGGGGCGCCATGATGATGCGGTTCGGCAGCTCGAGGTCGCCAAGTTTGATCGGATCGAAAATCGTGGTCATGGGACTAGCCTCACAGGGTTGGAGTTGGCAGGGGAATAACGGGCGCGCTCAGAGCTCTTGGCTCATCTGCTTGAGGAAGGCCTGGATGGTCTCCTCGTTGCGCTGGAAAAAGTGCCACTGGCCGACTTTGCGGCTGCTGATCAGCCCGGCGCGTTGCAGCGTCGCCAGGTGGGCTGACACCGTGGACTGCGACAGGCCGCAGCGCTGGTCGATCTGCCCGGCACACACGCCGATGTCGGTGCTGTGGTGCTGTTGGTCGGGGAATTCGACTTCAGGGTTTTTCAGCCAGTTGAGGATTTCTCGCCGTACTGGGTGGGCCAGGGCTTTTATTATTTCGTCGAGATCGATGGGCATGGCAGCAGTGCTCGTCCGGGTCAGCGTATATCGCGTTGGGACGAAATATATATCTGTAAATCGCGATATACAAATATGATCGGGCGCTATGCACAGGCTAAATCGGTATATCGAGTTATAACGATACGCTCGCCAGGTGGTACGCTGAAGGCATGAACTATCTCGCGCACCTGCACCTGGGCGGCCAGGAACCTGAACAACTGCTGGGCAGCCTGTATGGCGATTTCGTCAAGGGCCGGCTGGAAGGGCAGTACGCGCCGCGTTTGCTGGCGGCCATCCAGCTGCACCGGCAGATCGATGCGTTTACCGATAGCCATCCGTTGGTGCTGGCGGCGTTGGCGCGCTTTCCTGCGGCGCGGCGGCGGTACGCGGGCATTATCCTCGATGTGTTTTTCGACCACTGCCTGGCGCGGCATTGGCAGGATTACGCCGAAGTACCGTTGCACCAATACACCGCCGGGGTCTACCGGGTGCTGGCCGCCGAGCCGCAGTTGCCTGGGCGGCTGGCGCGCATGGCGCCGTACATGATCGCCGACGACTGGCTGGGCTCGTACGCGGAATTCGAGGTGCTGGAGCAGGTGTTCAATGGCATTGCGCGGCGGCTGTCGAAGCCGGAAGGGATGCTGGGAGCGATGCAGGAAGTGCGCGCGCTGTACGAACCCCTCACCGAGGACTTCCGCGCCTTCTACCCCATCCTCCAGCAGTTCGCCCGCCCGTAGCAGCTGCCGCAGGCGGCGTCCGAAAACACCACCGTGGCGCCTGGGGACGCGGCCTGGTGGCCGCTGCTGCAAAGGTTACGCGGCTTCGGCCTGCTCGGTAGCCTGGCCAAACAACGCCACGCGCACCGCTTCCTGTGCCTGGAACGCCAGCGCCGCGCGCTCCATGCCCGCGCTGGGGATCGGTGCCAGCAGGTGGATTTCAACCTCGCCCACATCGTTGCTGAACAGGCGCATCAGGTGCGAAAGCAGGTCGTCGTCACCAATGAACGGCGCCAGCGGGTCGAGCGCGCCGTTGCGCAGGTAACGGATGGCCACCGGTTGCAGCGGCACCTGGGCCTCGATGGCGCTGGCCAGCAGGCGGCCGTGGAAGGTGCGCAGGGCCTGGCCGTTGGTGGTGGTGCCTTCGGGGAAGATCATCAGCGAGCACTGGCTGCCCAGGTGGCGGGTCATCTGCCGGCGGATCAGCTGGCTGTCGCCCGAGCCGCGGCGGATGAACAGGGTGCCGGCCTTCAGCGCCAGCCAGCCGGCGATCGGCCAGGCCCGCACTTCGGCCTTGGACAGGAACGACAACGGTGCCAGTTGGCCCAGCAGGGCGATGTCGGTCCAGGAAACATGGTTGCCCACCCACAGCATCGGCTGGGTAGGCAGGTTGCCGTGCACGGTCACGCGAAAGGGCAGGGCGTTGCTCAGGCGGGCCATGAAGAAGCGCGACCAGCGCTGGCGCCGGACCATCGAGTTGCGCAGGCGCAGGCGTTCATACAGGGTGAAGATGGCCGCCATGCCCAGGCCCAGGGCAACCACCAGCAGCACCCGGGCGACGCGCGCGTAGACGCGCCCGCGTGCCATCAGACCGCCGCCTTGAAGTGACGGGCGTAGCGCGGGCAGAGGTTCTCGCGCTTGAGCAGGATGAACACGTCGGCCACCTGGAATTCCTCGTCCCAGCAGGGCTCGCCGCACACCTTGGCGCCCAGGCGCATGTAGGCCTTGAGCAGCGGTGGCATTTCGGCGATGACGTTGTGCGGCACGTCCAGCTCAGGCAATGGGTTCTTCGGTTCGGCGCGCAGGTGCTCGGTGCACAGGTAGCGTTCGCGTAGGCGCTGCATGATCGCCCGGGCCTGCACGCCGCCGTCCTGCATGGGGATGCTTGCGCAGCCCATCAGGTAGCTGTAGCCGCCTTCGTTGAGCACTTCGGCCAGTTCGCCCCAGAGCACGGCGATGGTGCCGCCGTTGCGGTAGTCGGGCGCCACGCAGGTGCGGCCGATTTCCAGGATCGGGCCCTGCAGGCCACCCAGGCCGTGCAGGCTGAATTCTTCTTCGCTGTAGAAACGGCCCAGGCCGTGGGCGGCGGTGTGGTCGAGCAGGCGGGTGGTGGCCACCAGTTCGCCGGTGCTCAGGTCGCGGACACCGATGTGGCGGCAGTGGGCGTCGTAGTCGTCCATGTCCAGGCCCAGTTCGGCACCCTTGAGCTTAGCGTTGAACTCGCCGCTGAATACATTGAAACGCAGGCTCTGGGCCTCGCGCAGGGCTTGGGCCCCGGTCAGGCGTTCGGCTTGCAGGCGACGTTCGGTGTGAGTAACGCCAGATAGAGCGATCTGAGTCATTGCCAGTCTCCAAAAGCCAGCCATGGGGTTGCGGCCGGTCCACTTTGTTGTGCAAGCTCAGCCTAGGTAGGCCCGGTGTCATCACCGTTAAGCTTTGGTGATGCTTGTATGACAGCCCCCAAGGAGCGCCCCATGTCCTGGCTCAAGTTGCTGAATGTGCGTGAACGCCTGCCGCTGGCGGCATCGTTGACTGATACCTATGCCGCGCTGCTCGAGCGCCTGGGGCCGGTGTCGCCGTTTGAATTGGCGGTGCTCGGCGGCCAGGCCGTGCACAGCCCGGGGCTGGCGTTCCTGGTGGGCTACCAGGCCGCGTTGCGGGTGTTGTGGCCCAGTGCGCCGCCCAGCCTGGGCGCGATCTGCGCCACCGAGCAGCACAGCCTGCGCCCGGCCGACCTGCAGACGCGCCTGGCGGACCTGCGCCTCAACGGCCGCAAGGACTTCGTCACCGCCGGCGACGCCGCCGACTGGCTGCTGGTGGCCGCCCGCAGCGAAAGCGCCGGGCAGGCGCCACGGCTGAGCCTGGTGGTGGTCTACCCAGGCGAGCCGGGCGTGCGCCTGGAGCCGTTGCCGCCGATCGCCCTGATGCCGGAGATCAGCCACAGCCGCCTGCACCTGGACAACGCCCTGTGCGAACGCCTGGCCGGGGACGGCTGGGACGCCTACGTCAAACCGTTCCGCAGCCTGGAAGACCTGTATGTGCTCAGCGCCATGCTTGGCTGGCTGTACGCCTGCAGCCAGGACCACGGTTGGCCGCAGGCGTTGCAGCTGCGCCTGGTCGGCCTGCTGGGCAGTTGCGCCGAGGCCACCCGCCAATGCGCGGACGCGGCGGCCAGCCATGTGCTGCTGGGCGGCGTGTTCGAGCAGTTCGCGGCGTTGGCCGGGCCCCTGGAGCAGGCGTTCGCCACCGGCCCTGCGGACCTGGCAGCAGTGTGGCAACGCGACCGCGGCCTATTGACCCTGGCCAGCGGCGCCCGCCAGAAACGCCTGGATAAAGCCGTGGAAACCCTGGCCCTGTAGCCGCTGCCGCAGGCAGCGTCCGAGCGCGAATACCTGTCACATTCGCCTTCTACACTGCGCGCCATGCGCACACCCTGGCTCTGCCTCCTCGCTGTTTTCGCCCTGCCAGCCCTTGCCGAGGACTGGCCCGGCGAGCAATGGGCCCAGGCCCTGCAACCGCCCACGCCGGCGGTGCAGGCCCTGGCCGACTACGCCTTCCCCCCGCGCGATGACAGCACCCGTACCGGGGTGCGCACCGACGCCCTGGTGGTGATTCGCGACGGGCGCCTGGTCTATGAGCGCTACGCGCCGCCCTTTACCGCCGACTCCCTGCACAGCACCTGGTCGATCAGCAAAAGCCTGATGGCCTGCGTGCTGGGTGTCGCCTATGGCCAGGGTCGCTTCCAGCTCGATGATCCGGTAGCCACCTATTACCCGGCCATGGCCCGCCACCCCGAGGTGCACCTGGCCGACGTGCTGCACTGGGCCTCGGGGCTGGACTGGCAGGAAGACTACGAATACGCGCCGCTGTACTCCTCGGTGGTGGCCATGCTCTACACCCGAGGCCGTGATGACATGGCCGCGTTCACCGCCGGCCTCGACAGCTTTGCCGCGCCGGGCCAGGTGTTCCGCTATTCCAGTGGCGACAGCAACCTGCTGTCGGCGGCGCTGCAGCAAATGGTTGGCGCCCACGACTATCCCGACTATCCCTGGCAGGCGCTGTTCCAGCCGCTGGGCATTGAGCAGGCGGTGTGGGAGGCCGATGGCAAGGGTGTGTTCGTGGCCTCTTCCTACGCCTACCTGCGCGCCCGCGACTTGGCCCGCGTGGGCCTTTTGATGCTGCGCGACGGCCGCTGGCAGGACCGGCAGCTGTTGCCAAGAACCTGGGTGGCCTTCAATCGTCGGCCCTTCGACCACGCCGTCGCCGAGCCAGGCGAAGCCACCGGCGGTGGCCAGTGGTGGCTCAACCAGCCCGTGGGCGATGCCCCACGCCCCTGGCCCGACGCCCCGCCACAGACCTTCGCCGCGCTGGGCCATTGGGGCCAGGCGCTGTACGTGCTGCCCGAACAGAAGCTGGTCATCGTCCGCTACGGCGATGACCGCGACGCCAGCTACCAGCACAACCAGTTGCTGAAACTGGCCATCGCCGCGTTCGCCCAGGGCAAAGCGCAATGAGGCGCGGGGTGACGGTGATCATCGTGCTGGCCCTGGGCCTGTCCCTGTGGCACGAGCGCGTGGCGCTGCTGTCGTTTCCCGGCATCCTCAGCGCCTACAGCGCCAAGGAATACTGCTCGTGCCGCTACGTGATGGGCCAATCGGCCGGTTACTGCGCCGGCTACATCAAACAGTGGCTGCCCTTGAGTGCGCTGGAAGATGACGCGGCCAACACCCGGGTGTCGGCGCGGGGGCTGGGGCAGGGCGCCACGGCGGTGTGGGCTGGCACGCGGCAGGGGTGCCGGCTACAACGCTGAAATTGAACGGGCGTCACGGTTCCTGAGCAGGTTCACGGCGGCTTCGCCAGTCATTGATATAGCTCAGGATTTGCTCGGTGCCTTGCTCTGTCTCCAACAGCTCCATGGGAGGTCGCCCTCCCAGGAATGGGTTGGGTGCTTCCATCCATTTGAACGCTGCGCCTCGACTCCCTTTGGCATCTATCACCGGTCCAAGCACCTGCTTCAAGCGTTGGGGGTTTGCGTACCAGGACTCTGGCTTCAAGGTTGCCTGGCGCCCGCCGGCAATGACGCGAGGCAGCTGCGATGCCGCCAGTTCGCGGGTATCGATTCTTTTTCGAACCCAGTGGGCCAGTTTTACCAGTTCGCTGTTTGGATGCCGATGATGGCCGGTTGTGGGAATGACCAGACCTACTCGAACGGATGTATTAGCTCTGATCATTTCCAGGGCCGGAGCCAAGTCGGTGTCATTGGTCACGACAACGACCTGATCGACGGTGCCGGTCAAGGCATCGTGGTACGCGTGCAAGGCTAAATTCACATCTGATTGTTTTTCCTCCACCTTCCAGGCCAACCCGGTGTCGCAATCCTTGGGTAGGCGTTTTGGCTGAGTTGCACAGATCAGACGCACCTTCATGGGGTTTACAGCGTAGTACCCTTCGATTAGCTCGATACGGGTGCCGTGGAGTTTTCGCAATGCGCTGTGATACCTGGCTTGAGATGAAACCGAGTCAGGATCGCTGGCCACGCTTTCAATGATTCGCGCTGTAAAGAACTTCAGGGAGGGCGCCGGAAGGAGTACCCAAGAGCGTGGGCGAAGGAGATGATCCGGTGCCAGGATGGAGGGCAGAATGTGCTGCTCGCATAGAGCTATCGGGTCAAGCCATTTGAACGCTGTGTTGCGCAGACAGCCGTAATAAAGGTTGTAGCCGTCGATGTAGATTCGGGTTCGCAGCGGCGTCGAAGCCGTTGGTCCATGCATTGACGATGCTCCATAAACGAAAAAACCGGCTTTCGCCGGCTTTTTCCCCCTCAAACCAGATGGTCATGCCACACCGGTTGCAAGGGTTAGTTGTTGGGACAGATTATTGCGCAGCCAAGCGCCAGGAGCAAGATGATAAAGGGTGCCTGGCTCTTGGGGTGTCCTTCTTGTGTTTCGGAATGAGACCTAATATTGGACTTCGGCGTCAATTCGGAGCACTTGTAATGTTTTTTGCTACCTGAGCGGTGCCCGGTTAAGGTTGGCCTGACAATCTGTAACCGGAGGTTGCATGGCCGGCCCCATCTTTCCCTGGCGCCCCGACAACCAGTTCGAACTGCTGGTCGACGGCCCGGCATTTTTCCCGCCCATGCTCGCGGCCATCGCCGGGGCTCGCGAGCAGGTCGACCTGGAGCTGTACCTGGTGGAGTCCGGCCAGTGTGCCCAGGTGGTCATCCAGGCCCTGGCCGAGGCGGCCGGGCGTGGTGTGGCCGTGCGTTGCCTGTTCGATCATTACGGCTCGCTGGCCCTGAGCGCCGAGCTGCGCCAGGTGCTGAGCGACGCGGGGGTGGAGCTGCGCTGGTACAACCCGGTGCGTTTGCGCCGGGGCCTGCGCAACCTGTACCGCGATCATCGCAAGGTGCTGATTGTCGACCAGCTATGGGCAGCGGTGGGCGGCACCGGGCTGACTGACCAATTTTGGCAGCCAGGCCAGCCCGACAGTGAATGGCATGAAGTGATGGTGCAGATCCAGGGGCCGCTGGTGGCCGACTGGCAAATGCTCTTTGACCGCCAGTGGCGCGCCAACCTGCGCCGCACGGCGTGGCGGCCGGCCACCCATTTCGGCCTGCCGCGCCTGCCAAGGGTGCCGGCCAGCGGTGCCGGCCTGGGGCGCGTGGCCTACGCCGATGCCCGCCAGCACCGGGATATCCTGCGGTCGCTGGTGCGCGCCATCAACAGTGGCCAGCGGCGTATCTGGCTGGCCACGCCGTATTTCCTGCCCACCTGGAAGGTCAGGCGCTCGCTGCGCCGGGCGGCGGCGCGTGGGGTGGACGTGCGGCTGCTGCTCACCGGACCGCGCACTGACCATCCCTCGGTGCGCTATGCCGGGCATAACTATTACCCGCGGCTGCTCAAGGCTGGGGTCAGCATCTTTGAATACCAGCCGTGCTTTTCCCATTTGAAGATGGTGCTGATCGACGACTGGGTCAGTGTCGGCTCGTGCAACTTCGACCACTGGAACCTGCGTTTCAACCTGGAGGCCAATGTCGAGGCGCTGGACGCCTCGCTGACCCTGGCGGTGGAACGCAGCTTCACCACCGACTTCCAGGCTAGCCAGCGCGTCGAGCTGGCAGACTGGCGGCGGCGCCCCCTGTGGGGCAGGGTGCAGCAACGGGTGTTCGGCTGGCTGGACCGGCTGACCATCACCGTGTTCGGGCGCCGCGAATGACACTTTCCGATGAGTAGTAACCGCGTATTACCCGGTGGCCAACCCAGGGGGCTAACGTGATAGGCGTGAAGTTATCTACGCTGTCTTATAGGAGTGTCACAGCATGGCCGCGAAAAAGATCCTGATGCTGGTCGGCGATTACGTCGAGGACTACGAAGTGATGGTGCCGTTCCAGGCCCTGCAGATGGTCGGCCACGTGGTGCACGCAGTGTGCCCGGACAAGACCGCCGGGCAGAGCGTGCGCACCGCCATCCATGATTTCGAGGGCGACCAGACCTACAGCGAGAAGCCCGGGCACAACTTCGCGCTGAACTTCGACTTCGCCCAGGTGCGTGCCGGTGACTACGACGCCCTGGTGATTCCCGGCGGCCGCGCGCCCGAGTACCTGCGCCTGAACGCCAAGGTGCTGGAACTGGTGCAGGCCTTCGACCAGAGCGGCAAGCCCATTGCCGCGGTGTGCCACGGCGCGCAGCTGCTGGCCGCGGCCGGCGTGCTGGAAGGCCGCGAGTGCAGCGCCTACCCAGCGTGTGCCCCGGAGGTGAAACTGGCCGGTGGCCGCTATGTCGACATCGAGGTCAACCAGGCCCACGTGCAGGGCAACTTCGCCACCGCCCCGGCCTGGCCCGCCCACCCCGCCTGGCTGGCGGGCTTCCTGGGGTTGCTGGGGACCCAGATCATCCTGTGAGGATTTGCCCATGTGCGAGCTCTATGTAAAAGCCGACCCCATCCTCTACGAGTCCCGCTCGCGCTCGCTGCGCATCCGCGGGGTGGTGACCACCTTGCGCCTGGAGAACCAGTTCTGGGACATCCTCAGCGAAATCGCCGAGGTGGACGGCATGAGCACCAATCAGCTGATCACCAAGCTCTATGAAGAGGTGATGGACTACCGTGGCGAGGTAGTGAATTTCGCCTCGTTCTTGCGGGTGAGCTGCATGCGCTATTTGACCCAGCGGCGCGCGGTGGCGGCGGTGCCGCGCGCGGCGTCGGTCGTACCGATGACCGCCCACGCCTGACCTGACCGCCCTGTAGCAGCGACCGCAGGCCGCGTCCCAGGCCCCGCGCGGATTGCAGGCACACCACGGCGCGCCGGGACGCCGCCTGGCGGCAGCTGCTACGGGTTCATCGCCCTTTGACCTTCGCTTTTGTTTGCAACTAAAATTAGTCGCAACCAAGAGAGGGGTGTAATGTCCAAGCATGAAAAACTACTCGTCAAGCTGCTGAACAGGCAGGGTCTTTTCACCTGGGCCGAGCTTGTCACACTCCTTCGAGGCTTGGGGTATGCGTTGATCGAGGGTGACGGCAGCCGGGTCAAGTTTGACAACGGCAATCCGTTGGCAATGATCAGCTTGCATAAGCCTCATCCCGGTAATGAATTGAAGTTTTACATCAAGAAACAGATCATCGAGCAATTGAAAGCAGGAGGATTGATCTGATGAGCAAATTGCTTCAACACCGTGGCTATTACGGCTCGATAGAAGCGAGTCCCGAAGATAATTGCCTGTTTGGCAAGCTCCAGTTCATTCGAGCGTTGGTCAGCTATGAAGGGGAAACGGTAGCCCAACTCAGTGAGGCGTTCCGTGAAGCGGTCGAAGACTATCTTGCTACGTGCGAAACCTTGGGACAAGCTCCCGAAACACCCTGCAAGGGCTCGTTCAATGTGAGGATTGGGCACGATTTGCACTTGGCGGCGAGCGTTGCCGCTGCGCGGCTGAGCATCTCGCTCAATGACCTGACACGCCAGGCATTGAGTGAATACCTGGGAACCCACGCACAAGCCCAATAAAAAGCCCGGCACAGGCCGGGCTTTTTCAACGCAAGGCCTGTGGCCTTACTTCACTTCCACCGCCAGGCTTTCGCTGATCTTCTGCTGCCAGATCGCAGGGCCGGTGATGTGTACCGACTCACCCTTGCTGTCTACCGCAACGGTAACCGGCATGTCCTTGACGTCGAACTCGTAGATCGCTTCCATGCCCAGCTCTTCGAAGGCCACCACGCGCGACTTCTTGATGGCTTGCGCCACCAGGTAGGCCGCGCCGCCCACTGCCATCAGGTAGACGGCCTTGTAGTCCTTGATCGCTTCGATGGCGACCGGGCCACGCTCGGACTTGCCGATCATGCCCAGCAGGCCGGTCTGGTCGAGGATCTGGCGGGTGAACTTGTCCATACGCGTGGCAGTGGTCGGGCCAGCCGGGCCAACCACTTCCTCGCGCACCGGGTCAACCGGGCCGACGTAGTAGATGAAGCGGCCCTTCAGGTCCACCGGCAGGGTTTCGCCACGGTTGAGCATTTCCACCATGCGCTTGTGCGCGGCGTCGCGGCCGGTGAGCATCTTGCCGTTGAGCAGGATGGTCTCGCCTGGCTGCCAGCTCTGCACTTCTTCGGGCGTCAGGGTGTCGAGGTTGACGCGGCGGGCCGACGGGCCGGCTTCCCAGACGATTTCCGGGTAGGCGTCCAGGTCCGGTGCTTCCAGCTCCGCAGGGCCCGAGCCGTCCAGCACGAAGTGGGCGTGACGGGTGGCGGCGCAGTTGGGGATCATGCACACCGGCAGCGAGGCGGCGTGGGTCGGGTAGTCCATGATCTTCACGTCGAGCACGGTGGTCAGGCCGCCCAGGCCCTGGGCGCCGATGCCCAGCTGGTTGACCTTCTCGAACAGCTCCAGGCGGATCTCTTCGATACGGTTCTGCGGGCCACGGGCCTTCAGCTCGTGGATGTCGATGGATTCCATCAACACTTCCTTGGCCATTACCGCGGCTTTCTCGGCGGTGCCGCCGATGCCGATGCCCAGCATGCCCGGTGGGCACCAGCCGGCGCCCATGGTTGGCACGGTTTTCAGCACCCAGTCGACGATCGAGTCGGACGGGTTGAGCATGGCCATCTTCGACTTGTTCTCGGAGCCGCCGCCTTTGGCCGCCACGTCCACTTCCACGGTGTTGCCGGGAACGATGGAGTAGTGGATGACTGCCGGGGTGTTGTCCTTGGTGTTCTTGCGAGCACCGGCCGGGTCGGCCAGGATCGAGGCGCGCAGCACGTTCTCGGGCAGGTTGTAGGCGCGACGCACGCCCTCGTTGATCATGTCGTCCAGGCTCATGGTGGCGCCATCCCAGCGCACGTCCATGCCCACGCGCACGAACACGGTGACGATGCCGGTGTCCTGGCAGATCGGCCGGTGGCCGGTGGCGCACATGCGCGAGTTGATCAGGATCTGGGCGATGGAATCACGGGCCGCCGGCGACTCTTCGCGCAGGTAGGCTTCGTGCATGGCCTGAATGAAATCTACCGGATGGTAGTAGGAAATGAACTGTAAGGCGTCGGCGACGCTCTGTATCAGGTCGTCTTGCTTGATCACGGTCATGCGGCGCGCTCCTCTTAAAGACGGGAACATTCGTTAAGGTATTTCGACACGTCGGGCGACCATCGAAACGACCTTTCAAGACGCGCCGGGCAGCTGCGACCGACGCAAAAAAGGCGCGGCAGTATACCGCACCTGGCGGCCACCGACACACGCCGATAGTCAAAGGCGGGGCGGTTATCGGCGCACTGGAAAAGTAAAAAGCTGTACAGAACTGTTATACAGCGGTTGCAAATTTGGATAGTTATTTTTGACGGGTAGCACTAAAGTGGCATCTGGCCATAGCGCCGTTCGGTGCCAGGACGGGAAGGGATCCCTTTGAGCACGGTGAGTCAACGAGTGACCGACAAACTTCTACAGAAGCTGCTGATCAAGCGCTTCACCCTAGCCGCTGGCACGTACGTGCTGGTGCTGATGCTGACCTGGGTGGCAACGCTCAGCGACTACTTTCGCGCCTCGATCACCACCACGGTGGTCACCACGCTGTTGGTGATCGTGACCCAGGGCGCCCTGGCCCTGGTGTTTTCAAAGGGTTGGAACCGCCGCTTCCGCGACCCCAGCCTGACCGAGTTCCAGGTGCTGCTGGCGCTGGGCTGGCAGACCTGGCTGATGGCCAACCTGGACGGCGCGCGTGGCACTTTCCTGGTGCTGTACCTGTTGATCCTGCTGTTCGGCCTGTTCCACCTGACGCGCCGGGTGTTCGTGCGCTGCGCCGTGCTGGTGTTCTTCAGCTTCGCGGGGCTGAACCTCTATGAAGGCTACCAACTGCAGCTGCCCGACCCGGGCCTGGCGGCCATCCAGGTGTGCGTGCTGTTCGTGGTGCTGGTGTGGCTGTGCCTGTACGCCAGCTATGTGCAGGCCTCGCGCCAGCGCATGCGCCAGCGCCGCTACGCGCTGCAGGCGCACCAGGACACCTTGCGCGGCATGATGCGCCAGCTCGAGGACCTGGTGGCTACCGATGAGCTGACCGGCCTGTACAACCGCCGCCACTTCCTCAGCCTGGCCGGCCGCGAGCTGCTGGCCATGAGCGCTGGCAGCCAGCACGGCCTGGCATTGATCGACCTGGACCACTTCAAGCGCATTAACGACGTGCACGGCCACGCCGCCGGCGACCAGGTGCTGCAGGTGTTCGCCGAAGTGGCCGCCGCCTGCCTGCGCGACGGCGATGTGCTGGCCCGCTACGGCGGCGAGGAATTCGTGCTGCTGTTGCCCGACTCCAACACCGAGCGCCTGAGCGTGTGCTGCGAGCGCCTGCGCCTGGCCTTCGCCACCGCCGAGCTGGGTGAGCTGAACGTGCAAAACCTGAGCCTGTCGGTAGGCATGACCCTGCTGTTGGAGGGCGATGACCTGGACGACGCCCTGCACCGTGCCGACCAGGCGCTGTACCGTGCCAAGCACGCCGGCCGCAACCGCTGCGCGGCCGCCTGGGAAGCCGCTGATGCCTGAACTCACTGTCGGCCAGCAGCGCTGGTCGGTGGCGCCGGGCCAGAACCTGCTCGACGCCCTCAACGCCCAGGGCCTCAACGTGCCGTACAGCTGCCGTGCCGGCAGTTGCCACGCCTGCCTGGTGCATTGCCTGCGCGGCGAGCCGCTGGACCGCAAGTCCGAGGCGCTGGACGCCGGCAAGCGTGCTGAAGGCTGGCGCCTGGCGTGCCAGTGCGAGGTAGTCGACGACCTCAGCGTGGCGGTGTTCGACCCCAAGGCCGATGGCCTGCCGGCGCGGGTGGAAAGTTGCGACTGGCCCAGCCCCGACGTGCTGCGGCTGCGCTTGCAACCGGGGCGGCCGCTGCGCTACCAGGCCGGCCAGCATCTGGTGCTGTGGACCGAGACCGGCGTGGCCCGGCCCTATTCGCTGGCCAGCCTGCCCCAGGAAGATCGCTTCCTGGAGTTTCACATCGACTGCCGCCAGCCGGGCGCCTTCGTCGACGTGGCGCGCACCTTGAAGGCGGGCGACACCCTGCGCCTGGGCGAGTTGCGTGGCGGCGCCCTGCATTATGACCCGGACTGGCAGGACCAGCCGCTGTGGCTGCTGGCGGCGGGCACCGGGCTGGCGCCGTTGTATGGGATTTTGCGTGAGGCGTTGCGGCAGGGGCACCAGGGGGCGATCCGGGTGGTGCACCTGGCGCGTGATGCCAATGAGCACTACCTGGCTGGGGAGCTGGCCAGCCTGGCCAGCCAGCACCCCGGCATGCAGGTGCAATTGCTGGTCCCAGAGCACTGGGAGCAAGCCCTCTCAGGCCTCAGGCCTACGTCGCGCCAGACCTGGGCGCTGGTGTGTGGCGGCCCATCCAGCGTGGAGGCCTATTCAAAGCGCCTGTTTCTGGCGGGGGTGGCGCGCAACCAGATACTGATGGATGCGTTTGCCGTCAGATCCTGACGGCAGGGCAGTCTCGCCATTAGGGCCATGGTTTTTCAGCCAGGCATGGTCGAACGGGTCGGCGAAATAGCCACCGGTCAGGATGTCGCCGTTCGGCTCCACCAGCACGTCGAAATATTCCGACTCGACAGGGGCCACGCTGAAACCCTGGCCCTGGCCGAACCCTGCGTCCAGCTCGCCCTTGCGGCTCAAGCGCAGCAGCACGCCCCGGCGCTGTCCGGCCAGGGCGGCGGTACCGGCCACCACCAACTCGGCTTTCTGCCAATGCGCCGCGTAGAACCGCTCCAGCGGCACCTGTGGCAGCGCGAAGCGCAAGGGCTGCCCGTCATTGAACTCGGGGGCTGGGCGGCCGTCCTTCTTGCAATGAGCCATGAGCACGTCGCCGTCCAGGTTGCCGATGGCGAAAAGGTCCTCGTGCTCGTCCACTAACAGGGCGCCGAACCGCGCCCGGTGGGACGGCTCGCCAATGGCAATGAATCCCGGTGACGACTCGGCATTGAAGGTATCGTCCGGTTGGCCGTGCTGGGTATAGCGCGCCACCACTGCATAGGCGCTGCCTTCCGCCGGCTGGGTACCACCGTAGACCAGCAACTTGTTACCCTCGAGCCGGTGCAGGCCGCCGGGGTTGATCTCCAGGCCACCGACACTGACATGCACTACGCCAGTGTGATTGAACGTGGTATCGAAGGTACCGTCGGCATTCAGGCGGATCAGCTGCGTGGTGCCGTCGGAGTTTTCCCAGGTTGCTTCAAGCAGCAATAAGACAAGCTTGTCATCGTCCAGCAGCAGGTGCGAAGGCACCTGCGGCGCAGAACGTCGCGCAAGGCCGCGCCGGCCGCTTGCGGCGCGCCCAGGCAATTGCTCCAGCACCAGCTTGCCGTCCTGGCCAAAGCTGGCATCCACACTGCCGTCGAACCTGTATTTGGCCAGCGCTGCCAGGCTTGTGTATTCGAAGAAGTCGAAGAACTCGCCTTCCAGGAAAATGCCATCGTTGCCGACGGCGATGCCGTAGGCTGCCGAGTAACCAAAGAGCTCATGGCTGAACACGTCCGCGATGAAGCCGGCCCCTGCGCCGAAGCTGGGGTCGAGTTGCAGTGCGGCATTCACGCGAGCCAGCACGAACTCGTCAGCAAGTTGGATGGCGAGCAGCTTTTTGTCGTCCGGCAATGGCTGAATGGCGACGATTTCACCTTCGAAGTCCTCGACGCTGGCGAAGTGGACGGGCCGGCTGGCAGCCCGTGACGCCTTGATTTTCGCAAGCAGTGTTGCAAATGGCTGATCGGGATTTTCCATGGTCATGTTCCTCAATGATGGAGGCGACCCCGGGAACGGTGTCGTCGCTAACCATTAAGCAACCCATGGGCTGGCCGCGAAACTGTAAGAACTGACAGGTGCGCCCTAGCCTACTGCCTGTCGGTTTCGCTGGTGCTCCTTGCCGAAGGGGCGTTGCACGGGTCGCAGCGCATTGCAATCAAAACGCCGCACCCACGCGTAATACCCCTGCTGGTACAGATACCCCGCAGCAATGATGGCGCCATCGCGTTCCAGCCCCAGCGCCAGGTATTCCGACTCGTGTTCGGCCATCAGGTAGCCGGCGCCGCCGGCGAACGTGGTATCCAGCGTGCCGTCCGCCCCCAGGCGCACCAGGGTGCCCTTGTACTCGCTGGCGCCGGCGGTGGCCGCCAGCAGCAGGGAATCACCCTGACGAGCCACTGCCTTTACCGCGGTAACTTCGAACGGCAGCGTGACCAGCAGCGGCACGCCGGTGTTGAAGTCCGCGTGCGGGCTGCCGTCGGCGCGGCGGCGGGTCACCAACAGCTCGCTGCCGAAGGTGCCTGCGGCGTATATCTCGTGGTGTTCGTCAACGCTGACCTGGCTGAGCACAGCCCGGGTGCAGGCGTCGCCGATGACAATGAAGCCGGTGCCGTTGAAGGTCATGTCGCGGTGGCCATTGGCGTCGAACCGGGCGATCAGGCCCTGGGTGGCGCCTTCGTCGTCCGGGCAGGTGGCGCCGTACAGCAGCAGGTCATTGCCTTGGCGGACGACACCCCGGGGCACCACGCCGCGGCCCTCGAACTGCACCTGGGCAAAGCCTTGCTGGTTGAAGCCGGTATCCAGTGCGCCGGCCGCATCCAGGCGCACCAGGAACGCCCGGCCGTCGGGATGCTGCTCGCAGGTTTCGAGGAAAAACAGCACCACGCCGCCGTCGGCCAGCACCACGGGTGTCTGCGGGGTAAAGATCGCCGAATGGGTGGTGCCACTGCGTTGTTTGCGTGGCCGGTGGCGCGAATGGGGCAGTTCGAGGATGTGCTTGCCGTCGCCATTGAAGGACAGGTCCGGGCGGCCATCGGCGTGGTAGCGGGCGAGGGCGATGCGGTCTACATCGAAGTCGCAGGTGGCGCCCACCACCAGCACCTTGTCGCCTACCCAGGCAAGCTGGTTCACGGCAGTGAAGGCAAAGCCTGCGGTGTCGAAACTGTCGAAGAAATAGCCCCTGCCTGGCAAGCCGAAGCTGTCGTCCAGGGTCAGGTCGGCGTGCAGGCGGGCCACGCAGAACCCGTAGCCCGAATCGATCGCCACCAGCCATTGGTCGCTGCCCGGCACCTGGGCGATGGCCTTGATGTCGCCATCAATATCCAGCACCTGGTGCTCCAGTGCCTGGCTGAGTGCGCGGGGCAGGGGTAGGGGTGATTCGCGGTGGGTCGTTGTGCGTGAGTGCATGCTGCACCTCCCTGTGTGGGTGAAATAAGCGGCTATTTCACCGCAGCCAGGGTGGCGCGCGGACCTGCTAGTTCTACCAGTATCGCGCTGCGCAGATCGCGCGCACTGTTGGGGTTTACTCATTTACCCGGAGCAAACTCTATGATTTACGCCCAACAATCCTTTGGACTTGACCCTGCTTTTGGCAAGCAGGGCATGGTTGTTTGCGATAAAACCCTGCTGGGGGACCTCGTTGCCAACAGTGTTTATTCCATGGCCGTGCGCGCAGATGGCTCGATAGTCCTGGCCACATCGGATGAAGATCGCCAAGGGGGTCTGTTGATTGCGCTCGACAGCAATGGGCAGCCAGACGGCCCTTCAGGTCATGCCCGTTACATCCCCCTCGAATTCGAGGGCCATGAGTTCGAAGAAGGCGTAGGCGTGCAGGAACTGGCCGATGGCCGCCTGTTGTTCACCGCCTGGCTTGAAGGCGAAGGCGAGGCGCTGTGGGTGCCCGGTTTCGCCATGGTCAACGCGGATCTCAGCCTGGACATCAGCTTCGGTGACCAAGGCTTCACGGTGGTGCCTTTCGATGAGCTGCGCCAAGCGCGGGTGGCGAGCGCGGCGCAGGCTGGTGCTCGTCCAGCTGCGCAGGTGGGTGCTGTCATGGGCACCGCTGCTCACTTCGTCATTCCTTTCGTGGTCAACGACGAACAGACCTTTGTCATTCGCCTGCTGGCCAACGGCAAGCTGGATACCGGGTACCACGGCAGGGGCTATCAGGAAATCGTCTATGAAGACAGCGCATGCGAACTGCCGGCAGCCACTACCCTGGAGGACGGCCGTATGTTGCTGACCGGGCGTTGCGATGCCAGGAATCAAACCTTGATCGTTGCCTTGACCGCGCAAGGCGAAATCGATGCGAGCTTCGGCAAAGAGGGAGTTGCGTTAGTCGACCTTCCACAGGCCCGCTTGCTGTCGATCTTCCAGTCACCTGAGCACCGACTCCAGGTCAGTGGCTTCCTTGGCAATCAAGGCTTGCTCGCCAGCCTGCTGCCCGACGGCACCCTTGATCCTCGATTCAACCAGGAAAAGCCGTTGTTGCTCGACCCCGATGCTGCCCGCCTGCGCGTTGAACGCCTCGAGACCGGGCTCGACGGCCTGATCTGCGGGGTGGGGCAGGATCACGCCTTGAACCTTGTGGAGTCCAAGGGCGTGCTGACCTGCCATGGCCTGGATGGCACCCCGCATCAAGCGTTCGGCCCGCAGGGCACCTTGTTCGTGGACAACAGTTTCGGGTTCTGGGACCTGAAGCTGCAGCGCGACGGCAAATGGCTGGCAGCCGGCTCGCATTCGCCGTCGCGAGCCGGCCTGGTGTGCCGCTACCACTTCAGCTGAGCTTCGACACCCTGCCCCAGTGCCGGCGTAGCCACTGGGCGAAGCCTTGCCAGGCAGCCCGTGGTGCTGAAACCGCGGCGTTGGGCAGGTAGCGCCGCAGCCTGATCTGCTGTTCGTGGCTATTGACGATCAGCAGGATCCTGCCGTCCTGCTGCAGCGCATGGCTGCCTGCTTCCTCGAACGGTTCATCGTCGCGCTTCGGCGTGAAGATGAACCCACCGTCGCCGAAGCTGGGATCCGGGCTGCCATTGTGTGGCATCAGGCGCGCCAGCATCATGTTGGGCACCGGCTCGGTATTGCCAGCCACGAGGATAAGCCCGCGTGCATCAAAGTCACTGCGCAGCAGGTTGCAAGGGACCGGGCCGTTGGGCGATGGCAGGTACAGGCTCAGCAAACGCTGGTTATTGAAGGTGGGGTGCAGGCTGCCATCGGCCAGCAGGCGGATCAGCATGCCTTGGGGGCCGGCCACGGCGCCCTGTTGCCGAAACAAGTGGCCGGTACCCAGCACCGAGCCATCGATGGGGCTGACCGCAAGGTCATGTACCTGCAACTGGCCGGCGCCCTGGCCGCTGCCGTCTATCACCGTGAAGCCTTGCTCGCCGAAGGTCTCATCGAGCGTGCCGTTGCGTTGCAGGCGGCAGAAGAGTGCCTTGCCATCGACACTGCCGGCCACCAGCAGCCTGTCATCGTCCTGCAAGGCGATGGCAACGCTGGCCGTCGGACGGCCTTGGTAGCGCAGGGCGCAAATGCCCTCCTCGCCGAAGTCGTCGTCCAGCTGGCCTTGAGGGCTCAGTTTGATGACCATCAACTGGTCCACGGCGTTCACGTCGTGGGGGTTGGCGAAAGCGAGCACCACGCTGCCGTCCGCCAGCACGACTGCCCGGGGCGTCGGTGGCTTGCCGTACCAGGCGCCTGGGCTGCCGCCGGCAAACAGGTCGATTTCGGTGACCAGGCGTATCCCCGCGTCGCCGAATTGCGTATCCAGGGTTCCGTCGGGCAACAAGCGGGCTACCAGCGGGTGGGCGAAATCGTTGCCGTTGGTGGCGTGGGCGAGCACCAGGATGCGTTGGTCGGGAAGGGTGATCAGGTCGCCGAGCACCAGGCTGGTGTCGTCGTCCACCGGCAGCTCGACCAGGATCGACTCACCCTGTTCATCGCCGAAACTGTCGTCAGGTATTGCCCGTGAGGTCCAGCGTTGCAGGTGCGCCACGTTGGCGAACGCGGCTCCCACCAGCACCCGCTGGTCTTCAGCGCGCGGCTCTAGGCTGACGAGTGGCAGGAAATAGAATTCAGACAGAGGGATCGATCCGTCACCGCCCCAGTCCGGGTCCAGCACGCCGTCCGAAGGCAGGCGCTGACGAGCGCCGGTGGCAGGTTCGCGGTGCACGCGCAACCGGCGGATCGTGGGTTCGCCCGGATGGTCAGGGCTGAGCATCAGCAGGCTGCCATCCGGCTGCACGCTGGGTGTTTGCGGCCTGGCTGCCTCGAACCACTGAATGGCAGCGCCATGCCCCCATTGCCCATCGAAACGGCCACTGGGCAGCAGGCCGGCGACGAAGGTTCCCTTGCCGGCCGCGCTGGCGTCGTGGCCCAGGATCAACGCGTGGCCGTCAGCGCCAAGGTGCAGCGCGGCTATCTGCACGTTTGCACGTTCGACCGGCAACAAGCCGGCATACCCTGGTTGGGGGCTGCCATCGCGCTCCAGCGCCGTTACCGTCAGCAGGCTGCCGCGATTGCCGCCGGAGGCAGACACGCCCACCAGCCAACGGCCGCCGTGCGGCAGTGTAGGGCTCAAGCGTGCGCACAGGTTGTCGCGACCGATCCCGCGCAGCCCGGCAAAACCGCCTTGGCCGAATGAAGCGTCCAGTTGGCCATTGCGGCTCAGCCTGGCAAGAAAGCCTTGGCGCCTACCGTCGCCGTCGGCCCAACGCACGCCGCATGCCAGGATTTTGCCATCGGGCAACGCCCCGATGTCAGTCAGCACGGTGTGCATGCCAGGGTATTGGAATTGCTCGGGTTTGCCGTTCAGCGCAAATTCCGCCTGCCCCTTGCCGTTCAGGCGAATAACCCGGGCATGCCACTGCACTGGGCCGCCCGGCTGGCAGGAGAGGCCAATGACGAAGCCGTCACCCTCGGCAAGGCTGGTGAGCGACGGTAGCCGCAGGGCGGCGAGGTCGCCGATCGGACCTACGTTGAAGCGGGCGTGGCCGTCGTGTCCGAAGCTTTCGACGCAGGTGCCATCCTCGTGCAGCAAGGTAACGGCCAGTTCACCGACCTGGCCGCGCCCAGCCACGCTTAACGTGGTCAGCAACAGACAGCCTCCGGGCACCCGTGCCAGGTGCGCGGCAATCGCGGCTACCCGGACTTTCAGGTGGCCCTGGTGGCCGAAGCCTGTGTCAATGGCACCAGCCTGGTCGAGCCTCAATAGCCGCACTTCGGTGTCGGAGCGGCTGCAGATCACCACCTTTTCATCCATTAGTAGCGGGCTGCCCGGCACGGGTACCGCTGGCCATGCATCAGGCAGGGGCAGAGGCAGCAGGCCTTCGTGGCCAAACGTGGTGTCGATTGCGTAGGTTACAGACATGGCGAGCATCCCTTCTAACTGGCAAAGGGCTAGCCTGCGCTGATAGTGGGGGCGCGACTACTGTCAGAAATACCAGTCAGTGAATATTCACCGTTCGCCATTCCGGAAAAAAATAGACGGGGTAAGGAACATGACGCGGCCTGGCGGCCGCTGCTACGGGGCGCATGAAAAAGCCCCCGGTGCTCGCGCGCCGGGGGCTTTGGGTGAAGCGCCGGGCATTACACCAGCGGGTCACCGACGTGCAGGATCTTCATGCCGTTGGTGCCACCGATGGTGTGGTAGCTGTCGCCCTTGGTCAGGATGACCCAGTCGCCTTGCTGAACCACGCCCAGCTTCAGCAGCTCGTCGACGGCAGCCTGGCTGACCTTGTCGGCCGGCAGTGCGGCCGGGTCGAAAGCTACCGGCACCACGCCACGGAACATGGCGGCACGGGCCTGGGTTTCGCGGTGCGGGGAGAACGCGTAGATCGGCACCGAGGAACGCAGGCGCGACATGATCAGCGGGGTGTAGCCGCTTTCAGTCAGGGCGATGATCGCCTTCACGCCCGGGAAGTGGTTGGCGGTGTACATCGCCGCCAGGGCGATGCTCTCGTCGCAACGCTCGAACTGGGTGTGCAGGCGGTGGCTGGACTTCATGCTCATCGGGTGCTTTTCAGCGCCCTTGCAGATGCGGTCCATGGCCTGCACGGCCTCGATCGGGTAGGCGCCGGCAGCGCTTTCCGCCGACAGCATCACCGCGTCGGTGTAGTCCAGCACGGCGTTGGCCACGTCGGATACTTCGGCACGGGTAGGCATCGGGTTCTGGATCATCGACTCCATCATCTGGGTCGCCACGATCACCGCCTTGTTGTTGCGGCGGGCGTGCTGGATGATCTTCTTCTGGATGGCGATCAGCTCGGCGTCGCCGATTTCCACGCCCAGGTCGCCACGGGCAACCATGACCGCGTCGCTGGCGCGGATCAGGCCGTCCAGGGTCTCGTCGTCGGCCACGGCTTCGGCGCGCTCGATCTTGGCCACCAGCCAGGCGGTGCCGCCGGCTTCGTCGCGCAGGCGACGGGCGTATTCCATGTCGGAGGCGTCACGCGGGAACGACACGGCCAGGTAGTCCAGGTCCATCTCGGCGGCCAGCTTGATGTCGGCCTTGTCTTTCTCGGTCAGGGCCGGGGCGGTCAGGCCACCACCGCGACGGTTGATGCCCTTGTGGTCCGACAGCGGGCCACCGATCAACACCGAGCAGTGCAGCGAGTCGGCAGTGGCGGTTTCCACGCGCATCACCACGCGACCGTCGTCGAGCAGCAGCTCGTCGCCCACGCCGCAGTCCTTGACCAGGTCCGGGTAATCGATACCGACGATTTCCTGGTTGCCTTCGGTCAGCGGGTGGCTGGTGGAGAAGGTGAACGCGTCACCGACTTTCAGCTCGATACGCTTGTTGGCGAATTTGGCGATACGGATCTTTGGACCTTGCAGGTCGCCCAACAGCGCGACATGGCGGCCCAGCTTGGCAGCGATGTCACGGATCAGGCGGGCGCGAGCCTTGTGCTCGTCCGGCGTGCCGTGGGAAAAGTTCAGACGGGCCACGTCCAGGCCGGCCTTGATCAATTGCTCGATCACTTCCGGCGAGTTGCTGGCAGGGCCAAGGGTAGCGACGATTTTGGTACGGCGAACGGTCATGCACTGACTCCTTTATTGAAGCGCAGCGAAAGGCTACTCCTCTCGGGCGCTGTAGTCATTGTTCCTCTGCACTACCTTGGTGGCATGGCAGTGGGCGATACTCAAGCAAGCCCCCCGGTCGAGCGGCACTGAAGAATTCCGCGGCCTGGTCGATAAACCGCTCAGGACAGGAGATACCCATGCGAATCCTCATCGTTTTAGCCCTGGCGGCCAGTGTCGTCGGTTGTACCCGTTGGTCGATGGACCATCACTTGGACGAAGCGTACCGCCAGTACGACTACGGCAACTGCAACAAGGTGATGCTGGAGTTGTCCCAGGTCGACCGTACCAGCCGCACGCGTCAATACGTGCAGCCGGAAGTGTCGCTGTTGCGTGGCCTGTGCCTGGAACGGCAGAACCTGTTCCTGGACGCCGGCCAGACCTACGAGTTCATCATCACCCAGTATCCTTACAGTGAATACGCTTACCGCGCCCGCGCGCGCCTGGACACGTTGCAGCAGCTGGGGCATTACCGCAGTGCGGTGGCTACGGCGCAGCCCCAGGATGCCCATTGATGAGTGACTGTTCGTCGGGTGGGCTGGCGCTTGGTCGTTCTTCACTTTTAGCCAGGGTGGCCGGGTGAGATCATGGGCGGTGATCTTTAAACTGCGATGAGAACATGTTTACCGAACGCCGCATCGAGCGTCACCAGCTGCCGTGTTATCTGAAAGTCTTCAACCGGTTCACGGGTCAGCCCATAGGATTCCTGGGCAATGTCGACGAAGAGGGATTGATGCTGATCAGCAACCTGCCGTTGCTGGTTGGCCCGGATTTCGAACTGCAGATCAAACTACCCGATCAGGTCATCAACCTGACCGCGGCCTGCCTGTGGTGCCACGAAGACGTGACGCCAGGGCACTACGACGCCGGCTTTCAGCTGCTGCACGCCAATGCCGAGTACGAGCAGTTGGTGGTGGCGTTGCGTGATTACTTCAGCTTCCCGATGAACGAGTCGGCCTGAACGGACGCGGCCTTGCGGCCGCTGCTACGTGATTGCGGTTTCCCCCTACAACGTTCCCGCCTTCTTCCAGCTCAGGTAGCGTGTCACCAACTGCGCCCCCAGTTCCTGCGGCCGCGCATCCAGCACCGGTATGCCGTGGGCGCCCAGGCGCTCATGCAACTGGGCGCGGGCGTTGAGGTAGTCGATGGTGCCGCAGTAGCTCAGCGCCTGCTGCCAGGTCTGCACCGGTCCCTGGCGCAGTTCGTCCAGCACTTCTTCGCGCAGGCTGGCCACCAGCACCCGGTGCTGGCGGCCGATGCGGCGCACCGCGCCCAGCAGTTGGTCATCGTCCTCGTCACGCAGGTTGGTCACCAGCACCACCAGCGCCCGGCGCTTCTGCCGCGCCAGCAACCGTTCGGCCGCCGCTGCGTAGTCGGCCGGGGCCTGGCTGCTGTCCAGGTCGTAGACCGCATTGAGCAGCACGTTGAGCTGCGCCGCGCCTTTCACCGGTGCCAGGTGCCGCTGTTGTTCGCTGGCAAAGGTCGACAGCCCCACGGCATCGCCCTGGCGCAGCGCCACGTAGCTGAGCAGCAGGCAGGCGTTCAGGGCATGGTCGAAGTGCGCCAGCTCGCCGTCCTGGCTGCGCATGCGCCGGCCGCAGTCGAGCAGGAAAATAATCTGCTGGTCGCGCTCATCCTGGTATTCGCGGGTGATGGGCATGCGCTGGCGGGCGGTGGCTTTCCAGTCGATCTGGCGCAGGGCGTCGCCCTCGCGAAACTCGCGCAGCTGGTTGAATTCCAGGCCCTGGCCACGGCGCTGGCGCTGGCGCACGCCCAACTGGCTGAGCAGGTTGTCCACCGCCAGCAGGCGTGCGCCGTACAGCCGCGCGAAGTCGGGATACACCCGGGTGCTGTCGCTCACCGCGATGAAACGCCGCTGCAACCACAGCCCCAGCGGGCTGGGCAGCAGCACCTCGATGCGCTCCCAGTGGAAATGCCCGCGGCGCAGCGGCCGCAGGCGGTAGCCCAGCTGGCTGTCCTGGCCTGGCTGCAGGTCGATGGCCTGGGGCAGGGCGTCGAAGCCCAGGCCGTCGGGCACGTGGTCGAACACCTGCAGGGGCAGCGGCCGGTCGAAATCATGGCTGATGTCCAGCCGCACCTCGCTCCAGCGCCCCAGCGGCAGGCTGCCGGGCACCTGCCGGTGCAGGCGCGGCGAGGGCTGGCGGTGCACCCGCCAGGCGTCCAGCGCGCCCAACAGCAGCAACGCCAGCAGCATGCCCCAGGCCACGCTTTGCAGCCCCTCGGGCAGCACCAGGCCCCAGGCATCCAGGCTGCCCAGGATCAGGTTGGCCACCAGCAGCGCGCCGAGCCAGGCCAGCAGGAGCCGCGACGGTTTGATCACAGGCGCGGCGCCGCCACTTGGTCGAGCACCTGGCGCAGCACCTGGTCCACCGACAGGCCGTCGATATCCAGCTCGGGCGACAGCCGCACCCGGTGGCGCAGCACCGCCAGGGCGCAGCCCTTGATGTCATCGGGAATGACGAAATCGCCGCCGCGCAACAGCGCCCGCGCGCGGCCACCGCGCACCAGCGCGATCGACGCCCGCGGCCCGGCGCCGATGGACAGGCCGGGCCAGCTACGGGTGGCGCGCGCCAGGCGCACGGCGTAGTCCAGCACCTGGTCGTCCAGCGGCAGCTCGCTGGCGATACGTTGCAGGGCCACCACGTCCTTGGTCTGCAACAGTGTGCGCAGGGGCTGCACGTCGAGCATGTCGGCGCGCACCGAACGGCTCACCTGGCGCACCATTTCCAGCTCCTGCTCGGCGTCCGGGTAATCCAGCCGCAGCTTGAGCATGAAGCGGTCGAGCTCGGCCTCGGGCAGCGGGTAGGTGCCTTCCTGTTCCAGCGGGTTCTGCGTGGCCAGCACCATGAACGGCTGGGCGATGGGCAGGGCGCGGCCTTCCAGGGTCACCTGGCGTTCCTGCATGGCTTCCAGCAGCGCCGCCTGGGTCTTGGCCGGGGCGCGGTTGATCTCGTCGGCCAGCAGCAGGTGGGTGAACAACGGGCCCTTGCGCAGCTTGAACTGCTCGGTCTGCATGTCGTACACGGCGTGGCCGGTGATGTCGCTGGGCATCAGGTCGGGGGTGAACTGGATGCGCGTGAACTCGCCGCCAAAGCAGCGCGCCAGGGCCCGCACCAGCAAGGTCTTGCCCAGCCCCGGCACGCCTTCGAGCAGCACGTGGCCGCCGGCGATCAGCGCGGTCAGCACGTCTTCGATCACCGCCGGCTGGCCGATCACCGCCTTGCCCAGCTCGGTGCGCAGGGCCTGGGCCAGCAGGCTGGCGCGGTGGCGCTGTTGGGCCAGGTGTTCGGGGGACTGGCTGGCCGGTGCGGGCACGGGCTGGTCGCGTTCGTCGTGGACGTCGTGGGTCGGGTCGCTCATAGGGCATTCCTGAGGGTTTGCAGGTGGGCCACCTGGCGGCTGAATTCGGCCGCGCCGAGGCGCTGTTTCAAGGGCGGGCGCAGGGCCTGGCCAATGGCGGCGGTGGGCTGGCGGGTCAGGCGCGACAGCACCTGCCACTGCTCGGCCACGGCCAGGCGTTCAAAACCGGGATGGCGGCGGCGGGCGCGGCGCAGTATGTCCTGCTGCAGCGCGCGCAGCAGGCGGTCCTGGCCGGCGTTGCGCAGCAGGAACGCGGCCGTGGCCCGCAGGTGTTCGCGCAGCTGCCGGCGGGCTAGCGCCGGCGGCGGCGTGATGGGGCCATGGCGCAGGGCGAAGTGCCAGGCGCCCAGCACCAGCAGCAGCGCCAGGCTGGCCAACGCCTGGGGGTAGTGGCGCCACAGCAGGGTGGCGAGGCTGTCACGGGCGCTGCGGAACACCAGGGTCACGTCGGTGCCCTGGTTCAGGTACCACAGCAGCCAGGCGTTGTCGTAGCGGCGGATGGCGGCGTTGGTCCACAGGTCGGCGTCGGTGACCACCGTGATCAGCCCCTCGCCGTAGCGCAGTTGCATCAGGTGCGTGGCATTGCTGCTGTTGGCCCAGGACTGGGCCTTGTTGGCCGGGTCTTCCAGGTGGAAATCGGGGTCGAAGCTGAAGTAGGCCGGTGCCTGCTCGTTTTCCAGGTACAGCTTGGTCAGCTGCGGGTAAGGGTCGGGCTTGAGCTGGGGCAGGGCGGGCAGGTCCGCCGCCAGGAACTGGCGCAGTTGCAGGCGATCGAGCAGCAGGTCGCCGCTCATGGCCTTGTCGTCGTCCCAGAGCGCCTCGGCCACGAACAGCAGGCGGCCACCGCCGCGCACCCAGGCCAGCACGTCCTCGGCCTGGCGCGCGCTCATGGTTGCGCGGTCGCCCAGCAGCAACAGGCTCTGGCCTTGGCCGGGCAGGTGTTGCAGCACTTCCAGGCCGTTAGCCATGTCGGCTTTCAGGCCCCGGTGGCGCAGGAAGGTCTCGGCCGCCAGCCAGGGGTTGGCGCGGGCCTCGGGCGAAGGGCCATGGTCGACTGTTTCGTCATAGGGGTGCAGGTGGCGGGCCAGATAGAAGCCGACAGCCGCCAGGGCGACCAGCACCAGCACAGCGACCAGCCAGGCGCGGCGGCGGTTCATGGCCGTGCCCCGCGCGCGCTGAACAACTGGCTCCAGTCGTCACACAGCTGCATCGCCAGCGCTTCGCTTGGCAGGCGGTGGCCGTAGGCCAGGGCTTGCCAGTGGCGTGTCAGCACCTGGCTGAAGGCCTCCAGGGCCGGGTCGTGCAGCCCGGCGACCTTGGCCAGCACCTGGCCCTCGGTGTCCGCCTCGTGCAGGGGCAGGCGATAATCATGCAGCAGGCGGTTAAGCAACCCTCGGTACAGCAGCCCCAAAGCCTCACGCGGGTTGCTGGCCCACAGCTGGCGGGCGTGGCCGGCGATGTCGTCGGGCAGGTCGTGGCCGCCCACCGCCAGGCCCCACAGCTGCGTGGGCAGCTGCGCTTGGGCAGGTGCCGCAGGTGCGCGCCGACTGACGAAGGTGCGCAGCCAACTGCGGTAGCGCCAGGCCACCAGGGCGATGCCGGCGATCACTGCGCTCCACAGCGCCGCTTCCATGAACTGCGCCAGCCGCTTCAGCCAGGGTTGTTCCAGCAGGCGCTTGAGGTCCACGGGCGCAGGCTTGGCTTCATCCGCCTGGCCCAGCCGCCAGAGGTGCAGGGTCTGCTTGTTGCTGAACGGCGGTTGCTCAAGGAGGGTCTTGATGTCCTGGCGTGCCGCCTGGCTGGTGACGGCCTGGTGCACCAGGCGCGGCTGGTCGAACGGATTGGCTGCCGGCGCCGGTGCCGCTTCGCTGCGCGGGGCCAGGCCCAGCACGCCCAGGGCCGCCACCAGCAACAGCGGCGCCACCCCGGCCAGGCGCTGGCGCAGGCCGCGCAATACCAGCTCGATGTCCCAGGCCTCCAGCTGCGTGCGGCGGTTCAGGTACAGGGTGAAACCGCAGGCCACGTAGATCGGCTCCCACAACACCAAGACCAAGGCGTAGAAGGCGTTGGTCAGGTGCTCCACCCACAGCCATTGGCCGTTGGCCGCCTCGATCAGGCGCCGCCAGCTCCACTCCACTTCCATCTGTTGCGGCACCATCAGGTAGAACAGGCTGATCAGGCCAATCCATAGCGCGCCTTCCAGGTGCATGCCCACCAGGGTCAACCAGCGCGCGGTGCGCCCGGCGTGGGGGTCGAGCACTGCCAGGCGGCGCTGGCGCTCGCTGCCGTCCAGGCCTTCCAGCTGCTGCACCGGCAGGTGGAAGCTGCGCGTCAGGCTCAGGCGCCGCCACAACAGGCTGGGCCACAGCTGCACCTTGAGCAGCCGGGGCCATTGGCGCAAGGCCTCGCCCAGGGTGGGCGGGTCGCTGAACAGCGCCTGGGAAAGAATATGCAGCGGCAGGCGCTCGAACAGCGGCTTCAGCCACCAGAACAGAAACATCGCCAGCGACGGCGAGTCCCACAGCAGCAGGGTCAGCAGGGCGAACACCGGCAGGGTGACGATAGCCCAGCCGAGCATCAGCAGGCGCCGGTGCCGGCGCGCCAGCAGCACGCCCAGGTCCAGGGCCTCCCAGGTGTTGCGCGGGCGAATCGCGACGCTGGCGTCAGTCAGGCGCATGGTGACGTCCACCCAGGGTCAGGTATATGCCCACCAGCAGCCACAGCAGGGTGCCCACCGTGTACTTGGTGGCGGCGCTGAAGTCGGTGCGCGACGACCAGTACGCTTCGATGAACGCCGCGATCAGCAACATGGCGATCACCCCGTACACCAGCTGGATAGCCACACCCGCAGCCTGGCGCAGCGCCTGGCTGCGGCTCAGCCGGCCCGGCGCCACCAGCGCCCAGCCCAGCTTCAGCCCGGCAGCGCCGGAGAGGGCGATCGCCGTAAGCTCGAAGGCACCATGGCCGATGACGAAGGGCCAGAAGGTCTGCACGTAGCCGATCTCGGTGAGGTGGCCAGCCACGGCGCCGATCATCAGGCCGTTGAACAGCAGGAAGAACAGGCTGCCCAGGCCCAGCAGCAGGCCACTGGCGAAGGTCTGGAAGGCAATGCCGATGTTGTTCATGATGTAGTAGCCGAACATCATCCAGTCCTGCCCGGCCAGGCGCTGCGCGGCGGGGCCCAGGCGGGTCTGGTCGGGGTCGTACATGGCCTCGGTCTGGGCCACCCGGGCCGGCTCCATCAGGTTGTAGACCAGGTCGGGGAAGGCGTACACCAGCACCCCGGTCAGCAGCACACTGCCAAAGAACACCAGGCAGGCCAGCAGCACGAAGCGCCATTGCTGGCGCACCAGCCGCGGAAAACCGGCCAGCACGAAGGCCAGGATGTTGGCCCCCAGCGCATGGCGGCGCCGGTACAACTGCTGGTGGCCGCGCAGGGCCAGCTGCTGCAGGCTGTCCACCAGGTGGCTGCTGTAGCCGCGCGCCTGCGCCAGGGCCAGGTGCTGGCACAGCCGCCGGTAATCCTGGGCGAAGGTCTCGCTGGCCTCGGGGCGCGACTTGCCATGCTCCAGCAGCGTCAGCAGGTGTTCGAAGGCCAGCCACTGGGCTTGGTGCAACTGTTCGAATTGGCTCTGCTTCATGTTGGCCCCAGCAGGCCACGGGCGATGCCGTTGATGCGCGCCATGGCCATGGCCGGGCTGACGTCGAGGCTGGGCGCGGCGATGGCGGCCAGTTCGGCGAGGCGTTCGGCGGACAGCTCGTCCTGGCGCTCGGCCAGGCTCAGCAGCGCGCGCTGCTCGGTGAGGGTCAGGGCGAAAGGCGCGGTAATGGCCTCGGCGGCGGGCAGGCGCGGGCGCAGGTTCGGTTGGTCGCGGTACACCACCAGGGTGCCCGCCGCCAGGTCGCCCAGGCGCTTGAACGCGGGGTGTTGCAGGCAGCTGATAGCGCCCAGGAAATAGCCGAACGGCAGCATGTCCACCACCCGCAGCAGGTTGCGCAGCAGCGAGGCCGACCAGCCAATGGGCGTGCCGTCGTCCTCCACCACCCGCAGGCCCATGGCCTGCTTGCCGGGCGAACGGCCCTGGTTGAACACCTCGAACAGCACCATGTACCACCAGTTCACCAGGAACAGCAGCATGGCGCCCAGCCCCACGCCCAGGCTGCCCAGCCACACCAGCACGGTAAACAGCACGCCCAGCAGCAAGCCGCGCAACAGCAGGTCGATGGCGAACGCCAGGCTGCGCACCACCAGCCCGGCCGGGCGCAGGCTCAGGTCAATGCCTTCGGGGGTTTCGATCTGGTAGCGGGTGTCCACTGGCGGGACCAGCATTGCATTCCGTCGCGTCGCTGTGGTGTGGGGCATGGATGCCTTGGGTGCGGGGCCGATATTGACTGCGTGCCTTCCGATCCTAGCTACCCTGGGGGGCCGAAGCAACCTGACATTCATGCATGGCTGGTCCCGCTGGCCGCTAACGCCTAGACTTTGCCGACTTTGTGCACAGGAACACCCCGTGAACTCCAGCATTTTCTGGTACGACTACGAAACCACCGGCATCAACCCGCGCAATGACCGCGCCCTGCAGGTCGCCGGTATTCGCACCGATGCCAACCTCAATGAGATCGACGAGCCGATCAACCTCTATTGCCAGCCCAGCGACGATATCCTGCCGCACCCGGCTGCCTGCGTGATCACCGGCATCACCCCCCAGCGCCTGGCCGAACGCGGCCTGTGCGAGGCCGAGTTCATGACCCGGGTCAACGACCAGATGGCCCGCGCCGGCACCTGCAGCGCCGGCTACAACACTTTGCGCTTCGATGATGAAGTCACCCGCTACAGCCTCTACCGCAATTTCTTCGACCCCTACGCCCGCGAGTGGCAGGGCGGCAACACCCGCTGGGACCTGATCGATGTGGTGCGCACGGCCTATGCCCTGCGCCCCGAGGGCATCGTCTGGCCGCAGGTGGACGGGCGGGTCAGCATGAAGCTGGAGTTGCTGACCGCAGCCAACGGCATTGATCACGGCCAGGCCCACGATGCATTGTCCGACGTACGGGCCACTATTGCGCTTGCACGCCTGATTCGCGATCGACAACCCAAATTGTATAACTGGTTGTATCAGCTGCGCAGTAAAACCAAAGTGCTGGACCAGGTTCGCTTGTTACAGCCGTTGGTACATATTTCCGGACGCTTTTCCGCCGAGCGCAATTATTTGGGCGTGGTGCTGCCGTTGGCCTGGCACCCCCGTAATAAAAATGCGCTGATTGTCTGCGATCTGCATTTTGATCCACGGCCATTGTTGGACGAACCCGCGGAAGTTTTGCTTCAGCGCCTGTACACCCGCCGCGATGAAATGCCCGAAGGGCAATTGCCGGTGCCGCTGAAGCTGGTGCATGTCAATCGCTGCCCGGTGTTGGCGCCGTTGACGGTAGTGCGCGAGGAAGATCGGCAACGCCTGCAATTGGATATGGCCCTTTATCTGCAACGCGCCGAGCAGTTGACTCAGGGGCAGGCACAATGGCGGGACAAACTCGCGAGCCTGTATGGCGAGGAAGCCTTCAGCACGGTGAGCGATCCGGAGCAACAGCTATACGATGGCTTTATTGGTGATCGTGACCGGCGTTTATGTGAGCGGGTGCGGACACTGGATCCGCATCAACTGGCGCTGGAAAACTGGATGTTCGATGATGAGCGGCTGCCCGAATTACTGTTCCGCTATCGGGCACGTAACTTCCCTGATACGTTGACCGAAGAAGAACGCCAGGCCTGGGCAGACTTCTGCCGCCGGCGTTTGACCGATCAGTCCTGGGGTGCGCCCAATACCCTCGAAGGCTTTGCCCAGGCCCTGGCGCAATGGCAGCCCCAGGCCACGCCGGCGCAGGCGCAGGTGCTGGCCCAGTGGCAAACCCACGTGGCCGGGTTGCAAGCACGGCTCGGCCTATAACACTTTGTTTCGGGCATAAAAAAACGCCAGCTATCAGCTGGCGTTTTTTTTAGCGAATCGAACGGCGCGGGCCGAATCAATTAGCCTAGCAGAGTTGCCCAGCCTTCGACGACGTCGCCGCCCCACTTGGCTTTCCACTCTTTCAGGGTCTTGTGGTTGCCACCTTTGGTTTCGATGACTTCACCGTTGTGCGGGTTTTTGTATTGCTTAACTTTACGAGCGCGCTTGGTGCCGGTGACTTTAACGGCGGCGCCACGTGGAGCCTTGTTCAGCTTGGCTTCAGGATCCAGCAGCGCGATGATGTCACGCAGGGATTTCTGATATTCGCCCATCAGGGTACGCAGTTTGCCTTCGAATTCCAGCTCGGTTTGCAGTTTGTCGTCTTGCGACAGGTTCTTCAAACGAGCTTGCAGTTCTTTGATGGCTTCTTCTGTGGCGCGGTATTCGTTGATCAGGGACATGAGCAGGACCTTGTGAATGCTGTGTGTCAGGGATACTTGGCTCAATAATAGTCATAGCTTTTGATCAAGTAAACATTAAAGCGCCGATGCCTTCACAAATGACGTTATTTTAATCGTGACCAGTGGTAGCTATTTAAGTTTGAACGGTCAGTTATACGCCAATGTCGCTGGCCATCGCGTCGGTGGCCAGGGGATAACCCTTATCGATGCAGGGATATGCAGGCGCCGGTGGCCTGCCGATGCAACGAATACTGCAGTTTCCTCGAGTGTCCGCTAGAATAGCCGCCTTTGCGAAGTCTTGGAGTTTTCCCTCATGCGCACTTTTCGGCTGGTTATCGCTTGCCCGGACCGCGTTGGCATTGTTGCCAAAGTCAGTAATTTCCTGGCTTCCCATAACGGCTGGATCAATGAAGCAAGCCACCACTCGGACGACCAGAGTGGCTGGTTCTTCATGCGTCACGAGATCCGTGCCGACACCCTGCCATTTGGCATAGAAGCCTTCCGCGAGGCGTTCGCGCCCATCGCCGAAGAGTTCTCCATGGTGTGGCGTATCACCGACACCGAACAGAAGAAGCGCGTGGTGCTGATGGCCAGCCGCGAGTCCCACTGCCTGGCCGACCTGCTGCACCGCTGGCACAGCGACGAGCTGGACTGCGAGATTGCCTGCGTGATCTCCAACCACGATGACCTGCGCAGCATGGTCGAGTGGCACGGCATTCCTTACTACCACGTGCCGGTGAACCCGCAGGACAAGCAGCCGGCGTTCGCCGAAGTGTCGCGCCTGGTCAACCATCACCAGGCCGACGTGGTGGTGCTGGCCCGCTACATGCAAATCCTGCCGCCGCAGCTGTGCCAGGAATACGCGCAGAAGGTCATCAACATTCACCACAGCTTCCTGCCGTCGTTCGTGGGCGCCAAGCCGTACCACCAGGCCTCCCTGCGTGGCGTGAAGCTGATCGGCGCCACTTGTCACTATGTGACCGAGGAACTGGACGCCGGGCCTATCATCGAACAGGACGTGGTGCGCGTCAGCCACAGCGACAGCATCGAGGACATGGTGCGGTTCGGCCGTGACGTCGAGAAGATGGTGCTGGCCCGTGGCCTGCGCTACCACCTGGAAGACCGCGTGCTGGTGCACGGCAACAAGACCGTGGTATTCAACTGACCCTGGCTTGAGCAGCGAGGCAGCCCCATGAGCGACCCCCGCGACAAGGCGGCTGCCACGCCCCCGCCCACCCTGGGCGAGGGCTGCCTAGCCCGTTACGACCCCGACGCCCTGAGCGACGAGGACGGCACCGAGTTCCCCGGTGCCGAGGCCTTGTGGGAGCAAACCCACCCCGAAGCCCCTTGAAAACCCCGCATCGGTGCCAGACGCCGCCTGCGGCAGCTGCTACGCGAATGCGGATACCCCATAGACCGCGTCGCCTGCATCGCGGCCAAGGCCGGCTCCTACCACGAATAGTGTAGGAGCCGACTTTAGTCGCGATGCAGACAACGCCATTTCAAGACAGTTGCTGCTACGTGCAATGCCCTCGTAGCAGTGGCCATAGGCCGCGTCTGCAGGCACCGCGCACGCCCAGGTATACCGCGGGGCTACCGGACGCCGCCTGCGGCAGCTGCTACGTGAATGGCGGCGCGTAGCAGCGGCCATAGGCCGCGTCCGCAGGCACCGCGCACGTCCAGGTATACCGCGGCGGTGCCGGACGCCGCCTGCGGCAGCTGCTACGGGGTTGGGCGGTGTTTGAGGCGGCGCAGCAGCGGGCCGCCGACCATGGTGGCGAACACCGGGCCGCCAGCAATCAGGTAGAAGTAATAGGTCACCACCCGCCAGATCAGGATCGCCGCCGCCGCGCTGGCCTTGCCCACCATGGGCGCCAGCAGCGCCGCCGAGGTTAGCTCGGCCGCGCCGGCCCCTCCGGGCAGCAGGCTGAATTGGCCGGCACTCAACGACAGCATCTGGATCAGGAACGTCCACGCCCACTCCACGTCCGCCCCCAGCCCGCACAACGCCAGGTACAGCACGCTGTAGCGCACGCCCCAGTGCAGGCAGGTCAACAGGAAGACCTTGGCCAGCACCGGCCGTGGCAGTTTGCAGGTGTCGGCGAAGGCCTCGAGGAAGCGCAGCAGCTTGCGCGCCCAGCGTCGGCGCTTGGCCGCGCCCACGCCGAGGCGGCGCAGCACCTGGCCGTTGAGGCGGATAACCTGGCGATGCCAGCGCACCAGCGCCAGGCCCAGGGCCGCTGCCCCCAGCATCAGCAAGGCACTGAGGGTGAGCAGCCATTGCAGCCCATGGTTGAGGTGGTGAAACAGCGCGTAGAAAAATATCCCCGCCAGCGCGCACAGGAAGAAGGCCAGGTCGCTGAGCTGGTCCATGGCGAACACCGCGCTGGCCCGCGCCGGCCGCACGCCGAAGCGGCCCAGCAACGCCAGCAGCGTCAGCGGCCCGCCGCTGCCACCGGGGCTGGCGCAGATGGCGAACTCGGTGGCCATCACCGTGCCCAGGCAGCGCCGCAGGGTCAGCCGGTCCGCCAGGGCGCCCAGCAATAGGCGCAGGCGCAGGGCGTTGACGCACCAGCACAGGCCGATCATGGCGAACATGGCGGGCCACAACAGCGGCGGGAAGCGTTGCAGCCGCCCCAGCATGTCGGCACCGCCCAGCCACAGCGGGATCAGCACCGCGACCGCGATGGCTGCCGCCAGCCACAGCCAGCGTTTCATGCGGCGTGGCGGGCGACGGCCTGGCGTTGCACCCAGGCCAGCTTGGTCAGCGGCTGGCGCCCCTGTTGCAGCAGGCGTTGCAGGGTGTCCAGCCAGTACTGCCGCGAATAATCATGGCGCATGTCCACCGGGTGCAAGCCCAGGCGTATGCACGACGCCTGCTGCCATTGCTGCTCGCGCCAGTCGCTGAGCACCTTGGACAGGCCGCGGCGCCAGGCGCTGCCGGCGCTCCACACCAGGCCCGGGGCCTGGATCTCGGTGAAATCGGGCAGCCGGTACAAGTGTTGTGGGCCACTGGTATAGCTCAGGGGCAGCCGTTGCAGGGCGCGGCGGGTGCCTTCGCTCATCAGCCACGCCGGCGCGACGAAACCTTCGACCGGCCAGTCATTGCGGGCGAACACTTCAAGGCCCGCTTCCAGGCGCATCAGCGCGTCGGCCTCCGACAGCTGGTAGAACTCGCCTTCCCAGGTGTACACCCGGCGCATGAAGTACTCGCGCGGGGTGTGCGGCATGGGGCCGTCGTCGGCGTGGTAGAAGCCGTGCAGCGCCAGTTCGTCGCCGCGGGCCAGGCGCAGGTCCATCATGCGCCGGAAGGCGGGGAAGTTGTGCAGGTGGTTGTGGTGATGGAAGTCCGGCACCACCAGCAGCGTCATGGGTATGTCGCCCAGGGCATCGACCGCGTCAACGAAGGGCTTGTAGTCTTCCCAGCTTTGCGGGGACACGTCGTGCAGTACCAGTAACACATCAGCCATGGCGAACCACCTTGCGGGCGCTGGTGCCAAGCACCGCGCGGTAATGTTCCAGGAGCCCGGCCACCACGGTGTCCCAGGCGTAATGCTGCTCGGCGTGCAGGCGCGCGCGGCGGCCCAGGTCGCCGCCTTGGGCGAACAGGTCGCGCACCGCATCGGCCATGGCGTGGGGGTCGTTGGGCCGGCACAACAGGCCGCAGTCCGGTTGCACGATTTCCGTGAACGCGCCGGCCGCGACCGCCACCACCGGGATGCCACTGGCCATGGCTTCGAGAATCACCAGGCCGAAGGTCTCCTGGTCACCGGCATGCAGCAGCGCGTCGGCGCTGGCCAGCAGCCTTGCCAGTTCGTGGGCAGGGCGGAAATTGTCCATCACCGTGACGTTGCGCGGCACGCTGGCCGGCATGTGCGAGCCCACCAGGAGCAGGTGGTACTTGGGGCCCAGGCGCTTCATGCACTGCAGCAGCACCGGCAGGTTCTTTTCCTTGGAGCCGCGGCCGGCAAATATCAGCAGGCGCACGTCGTCGCCCAGGCCCAACTCGGCGCGCAGGCCGGGGTCGCGGCGCTGGGGGTTGAAGGTGGCGAGGTCCACGCCCAGGCGCTGCACATGCACATTGCCCACGCCCAGGCCGCGCAGCTTGTCGGCCATCACCTGGCTGGGCGCCAGCACCCGGTCGAAGTTGCCGTACAGCTTGCTGACATAGGCCTCGACGTTGGGGGTGAACCAGTTGCCCATGCGGTTGCTCACCAGCAGCGGCAGATCGGAGTGGTAGAAGCCGATGACGGGCACGTCCAGCTGGCGGCGCGCGTCGAGGGCGGCCCAGGCGGTGAGGTAGGGATCACCCACCTCGATCAGGTCCGGTTGCAGGTCCTTGAGCACGTTGCGCCAGGGCGCCAGGCGCAGGGGGAAACGGTAGCCGTTGCCAAAGGGCAGGGCGGGGGCCGGCACCTGGTAGATGCCGTTGTCTTCATTCAAGGCCGGGCCGGGTATCAGCAGGCTGTGGCGAACCCCGGGCGTGACCATCAGGCGACGGTGTTTGGCATCAAGATAGGTTCTCACGCCCCCGCTGGCGGGGGCGTAGAACATGGTGATGTCAGCGATATGCACGATCGGTATCCCTGCGCAGTGTCATTCCCTTAGGTTGACCGCTGGCAGGGACAGTTGTTTCATCCGATCGCTAGGTGCGCCGGCAGGGGCTCAGATACGGAAGCTGCCCACCAGTTGCTTGAGGCGGGTGGCCTGTTGTTCCAGGTCCGAGCAGGCGCGCAGGGTGGAGTGCAGGTTCTCGATGCCTTCCTGGTTGAGGGTGTTGATCTCGTTGATGTCCATGTTGATGGAGTCGACCACGGCGGTCTGTTCCTCGGTGGCGGTGGCCACCGACTGGTTCATGCCGTCGATCTCGCCAATGCGCACGGTCACGCTGCCCAGGCGCTCGCCGGCCTGGTTGGCGATGGACACGCTGTCCTGGCTGTGGCGCTGGCTTTCGCCCATGGTGCTCACCGAGGCGCGGGCGCCCACCTGCAGCTCCTCGATCATGGCCTGCACTTGCTGCGCCGATTCCTGTGTACGGTGGGCCAGGTTGCGCACTTCATCGGCCACCACCGCGAAGCCGCGGCCGGCTTCACCGGCACGCGCGGCCTCGATGGCGGCGTTGAGCGCCAGCAGGTTGGTCTGCTGGGAGATGCTGGTGATCACTTCCAGGATCTGGCCGATGTTCACGGTCTTGCTGTTGAGCGTCTCGATATGGCCACTGGAGGTGCTGATCAGGTCCGACAGGCGGTTCATGGCCTGGATGCTGTTTTCCACCACTTGCTGGCCTTCCTCGGCCAGGCGCCGGGCGCTGGTGGCCTGTTGCGAGGCTTGCGCGGCGTTGTGGGCAATTTCCTGGGCGGCGGCGCCCAGCTGGTTGATGGCCGCGGCGACGCTGTTGGTGCGGTTGGATTGCTCGTCCGAGTTGAGCATCGACGAGTTCGAAGCCGCGACCACGCGCAGCGCCACTTCATTAACCTGCTCGGTGGCCGACGACACCTCGCGGATCGAGCCATGGATACGCTCGACGAAGCGGTTGAAGGCGCGGCCCAGCATGCCGAACTCGTCGTTGCCGTTGATCTGCAGGCGGCGGGTCAGGTCGCCTTCGCCTTCGGCGATGTTTTCCATGGCGCGGATCATGGTGTGCAGCGGGCCCATCAGCACGCGGATCAGCATGCCCAGCAGGGCGATGATGATGACCACGGCCACTACGGTGGCGATCATCGCCGAGGTGCGGAACTGCGACAGCATGGCAAAGGCCTTGTCCTTGTCCACGGACAGGCCGATGTACCAGTTCACCGAGGGCAGGCCCTTGACCGGGGCGAAGGTGACGATGCGCGTCTTGCCGTCGATCTCCACTTCATGCAGGGCGCTGTCGAGCTTCAGGTCGCTGCCCGGCGCCATGTCGTTGAGGGTCTTCATCACCAGGTCGCGGTTGGGGTGTACCAGGATCTTGCCGTCGGCGCTCACCAGGAACGCATGGCCCATGCCGCCGAAGTCCAGCGAGCGGATGATCTTGTCCATGGTGTCCAGGCTCAGGTCACCGCCCACCACGCCCAGGTTGGCGTTGCCCTGGTTGGCGGCCTGCACGATGGAGATCACCAGCTTGCCGGTGCTCATGTCGATATAGGGTTCGGTCAGCAGTGGGCCACTGGTGGCCAGGCCGCTTTTGTACCAGGGCCGTACGCGCGGGTCATAGCCAGCGGGCATGGTGGCTTCTGGCTTGTTATAGAAGTTGCCCTGGGGGTCGCCCAGGTAAATATTGAGGAAGTTGTTGTTGAGCGTCGGTTGTTCCAGCACGCGGTTGACGTTGCCCGGCTCCGGGTTCAGGCGGATGTTTTCCACCACGTTCTGCACCAGCAGGATACGGCCGCCCAGCCAGTTGCTGATGTTGGTCGAAGTGACGTCGCCCATTTCATGCAGGTAGCTTTCCAGGTCCTTGCGGATCGCATTGCGTTGCAGGTAATCGTTATACAAGGTGAACAACGCAAAGGCGGCCAGCACGATGAGCGAGGCCGCGATGAGAATCTTGTGGCTGAATCTCAGGTTTTTATTCATGGGGGATACGATCCGCTAAGGTCTTAATTCGGGGCAGGTGGATTAAGCAGTGCCTTCATCCCTAAAAGGCGGGGCGAACGTTTTTTAAAGTTTGGGTCTTCCACCCGCTATATCGACTGCGGCGCGAGAAAACTTAAGCGAGGTGACGAAATGCCTGACGTTGCGCAATTGCTCATTGGGGCCGACCAGGCCGGCCAGCCCCTGGGCCAGGACCTGCGCCTGGCCAACCGTCACGGCCTGATCGCCGGCGCCACCGGCACCGGCAAGACCGTCACCTTGCAGCGCCTGGCCGAAGGTTTCAGCGACGCCGGGGTGGCGGTGTTCGCCGCCGACATCAAGGGCGACCTGTGCGGCCTGGGCGCGGCGGGTGCGCCCAGCGGCAAGATCGCCGAGCGCATCGCCGGTATGCCGTGGCTGCAGCATCGGCCCCAGGCCTACCCGGTGACCCTGTGGGATGTGCACGGCCACAGCGGCCACCCGCTGCGCACCACCTTGAGCGAGATGGGGCCGTTGTTGCTGGGCAGCCTGCTGGAACTCACCGACAGCCAGCAGGCGGCGCTATACGCGGCGTTCAAGGTGGCCGACCGCGATGGCCTGCTGTTGCTGGACCTCAAGGATTTGAAAGCGCTGCTGGGTTACCTGCGTGACAACCCCCAGGTGCTGGGCGACGACAGCGCGCTGATGACCACCGGCTCCAGCCAGGCCCTGTTGCGGCGCCTGGCCACCCTGGAACAGCAGGGCGCCGAAGCGCTGTTCGGCGAGCCGGCGCTGCAACTGCAGGACCTGCTGGCACCGGCCGCCGACGGCCGCGGGCGCATCCACCTGCTGGACGCCAGCCGCCTGGTGCACGAGGCGCCCAAGGTCTACGCGACCTTCCTGCTGTGGCTGCTGGCCGAGTTGTTCGAGCAGCTGCCCGAGCGCGGCGACGCCGACAAGCCGCTGCTGGCGCTGTTCTTCGACGAAGCGCACCTGTTGTTTGCCGGCACCCCCAAGGCGTTGCAGGAGCGCCTGGAACAGGTGGTGCGGCTGATCCGCTCCAAGGGCGTGGGCGTGTACTTCGTCACCCAGTCGCCGGCCGACCTGCCCGACAACGTCCTGGCGCAACTGGGCTTGCGCGTGCAGCACGGCCTGCGGGCGTTCACCGCCAAGGAGCAGAAGGCGCTGAAGGCGGTGGCCGATGGTTTTCGTCCCAACCCGGCGTTCGACAGCCTGGCGGTGCTGACCGAACTGGGCATCGGCGAAGCGCTGGTGGGCACCCTGCAGGACAAGGGCACTCCGGCCATGGTCCAGCGCGTGCTGGTGGCGCCGCCGCAGTCGCGCATCGGGCCGTTGAGCGAGGCGGAGCGGGCGGCCATCATCGCCGCCTCGCCGCTGGCGGGGCGTTATGACCAGCCCATCGACCGGGAATCGGCCTACGAAATGCTGCTGGCACGCAAGGCGCCGGCGCCCCAGGAAGCGGCGCCCACAGAGCCGAGCCTGGCGGACAAGGCCGGGGAACTGCTGGGCGGGGTAGCGGGGCAGGCGTTGAAGTCGGCCATGCGCCAGGCGGCGAACCAGCTGGGGCGCGAGTTGGTGCGGGGGCTGATGGGGTCGTTGTTGGGCGGCAAGAAGCGCCGGTGAGCGTGATGTTCGCTGTAGCAGCGGCCGCAGGCCGCGTCCAAGGCGCCGCGCTTCCCCCGGCACGCCGCAGCGAATTCGGACGCAGCCTTCGGCAGCTGCTACGGGTTTGCTTCAGGCATGAAAAAGGCGCCCCGGGGCGCCTTTTTCAACAGCGGTGGTTTTACGCCACGACTTTCGACGACAGCCAGAACAGCCCGGCCGCCAGCGCCATCGACGCCGGCAGGGTCAGTACCCAGGCCAGCATGATGGTCTTGATGGTGCCGCCCTGCAGGCCGCTCTTGTTCGCCACCATGGTGCCGGCCACGCCCGAGGACAGCACGTGGGTGGTCGACACCGGCAGGGCAAAGACGTTGGCCAGGCCAATCGACAGCGCCGCGGTGATCTGCGCCGACATGCCTTGGGCGTAGGTCATGCCCTGCTTGCCGATCTTCTCGCCGATGGTCAGCACCACGCGCTTCCAGCCGATCATGGTGCCCAGGCCCAGGGCCAGGGCCACTGCAACCACGACCCAGAAGGGCGCGTATTCGGTGGTGGTGGTCAGGTCCTTGCGCAGTTTCTCCAGGTCCGACTTCTCACGCGAATCCAGGGCCGGCAGCTTGCCGACCTGGCGCGCGGTGTCATCCAGGCACAGCAGGTAGCGGCGTACTTCGATGCGCTTCTCGGCGGGCAGGGTGTGGTAGTCGGACACGCCGTTGAGGGTGGTCATCAGCGCATTGATGGTCGGCTCGGTCTGCTGTGGCTCGCAGCGGAACTGGTCCGGCAGGTCGCCGCTCTGGGCCTTGCCCAGGGCCAGGTACTCGCCCAGGGTCGCTTCGTTGCGCTTGTAGAACTGGCTCAAGTGCACGGTGGCGTCGCGGGTGCGTTCGATCTGGTAGGTGGTGCTGCTCAGGTCCAGCACGAACTGCGCAGGCACGATGCCGATCAGCACCAGCATGATCAGGCCAATGCCTTTCTGGCCGTCGTTGGAACCGTGCACGAAGCTCACGGCCATGGCCGAGACCACCAGTACCAGGCGGTTCCAGAACGGCGGGTGCTTCTTGGAGTCGGTCCGTTTGCGCTCGTCAGGGGTCTTGTGCATGTTCGACAGCGGGCGCCAGGCCTTCAGCGCGATCAGCACCAGGGCGGCCAGGAAGAAGCCGACGATGGGCGAGACCACCAGCGAGGCGCCGATGTCGATTGCCTTCTGCCAGTTCACGCCCTTGCCCAGCGGGATGTGGTTGATCATGGCGTTGGCCAGGCCCACGCCCAGGATCGAACCGATCAGCGTGTGCGAGCTGGACGACGGAATGCCGAAGTACCAGGTGCCCAGGTTCCAAGCGATGGCGGCGGCCAGCAGCGAGAACACCATGGCCAGGCCCTGGCCGGTGTTGACGTTGATCAGCAGCTCGACCGGCAACAGGTGAACGATTGCGTAGGCAACGCCCACGCCGCCAAACAACACCCCCAGGAAGTTGAAGGCGCCGGAAAAGAACACGGCCAGGTGCGGCGGCATGGCTTTGGTATAAATGACTGTAGCGACCGCGTTGGCGGTGTCATGAAAGCCATTGATGAACTCGAAAGCCAGGACAAAGGCGAGAGCGAAGAAAAGGCTCACCAGTACCCAGGCGTCGACTCCGTGGAATAAATCAATCATGAAGGTTTTCTGACCCGGTCATAAGGGGGCGCGATTATGCCAGAAAACCCCGGAAATCGATGCCCCTGCTGCTCACCGGTAACAAATTTCGACAATTTGGTCAGGTCGACCGAGCGCTTCCCGCCTGCGGGTGCAGGCAGGGCGGAGCCGCTAAACAGCGGGCTTTGGCGGGGAAAACGCGACCTCAGGTGCCGGTTCAGGCACCCTCAAACGGGCGTATGAAATTTCCCTGTCACCGGATAGTCATCACTCGGTCATGATGCGTGCCGCACCGGGCACGCCATCAGAGTGCGATCAGGCGTCAAGGTTCCTCGCCTTTCAAATCCTTTTCAATTTTCTGGATTTCCTGGGCGAACGCCTGGTCGAGCAGGGTGGCCCGCTTGCGCCACGGCTTGCGTTCCGGCTCGGGCTGGGCGGCGTAAGTGGTGACTTCGCCACCGTAAACTTCCTTGTAACGTTGTTCCTGGCGCTCAAGTTCCGCGCGCAGTTCATCTTTCGTCACATTGTTACCTAATGGTCCGTTGTATTCCGGTGTTGCGCACTGCCACGAGAGGCAGGCGGCCACGTCACCAGAACGGGGGCTGTCGTAGCAACAGTCTGGTTATTGGTCGAGGCCGGCAGTGGTGTGCCGGATGTGCATGGGCGGGGGTGGAGTGGCCCAGGCAAGGTGTCTGCCGTGGTGAACTAAACTGTCACAAGGCTTACGGAAATTATTATAGCAACCCTTGCAGATAACACTATCGGCAAGGTAGCGACGTATCTGCAAGTTTCGTGTGTTTTTTGTTACGGCGATAAACAACGGTTTGAACAACAACGCTGTTGCAAGATGCCTTCGGGCATACGTGGCAGCCGCAAGAAAAGAAAAACGGCCTTGCCTGGGCAAGGCCGTGCCTGGGACTTCTTTGGTGGGTACCTGACCAGTCTCTCCAAGAAGCCACATGGTGGCAGTGAAAAGGTATAAGCAACCCGTCGAATCGTCAATTGCGATTATCGGCCAATCGTTCGATAATCGCCCTTCGGGAGCGCTTTTTTCTCAGGCAGCGGTGCCCGTCGTACTGATTGACCATGCAAAGGACCCGGAATGAACGATCAACTGCGCAATTCATTCACTTCACTGGCCCCGCCCATCGTGGCGTCGCCGGCCAAGCGTATCCAGGCCTTCGCCGGCGATCCGGACTTCATGACCTCGCTGGCGCGCGGGCTTGCCGTGGTGCAGGCGTTCCAGGAGCGCAAGCGCCACCTGACCATCGCCCAGATCAGCCACCGCACCGAGATCCCGCGCGCAGCCGTGCGCCGCTGCCTGCACACGCTGATCAAGCTGGGCTATGCCACCACCGATGGCCGCACCTATTCGCTGCTGCCCAAAGTGCTCACCCTGGGCCATGCCTACCTGTCGTCCACACCGCTGGCGGTTACCGCCCAGCCGTACCTGGACAGCATGAGCGAGCAGCTGCACGAGGCCTGCAACATGGCCACCCTGGAAGGCGACGACATCCTTTATATCGCCCGTTCCGCCACCACCCAGCGGCTGATCTCGGTGGACCTGGCGGTGGGCGGTCGGCTGCCGGCCTATTGCACGTCCATGGGCCGCATCCTGCTGGCAGCGCTGGACGACGTGACCCTCAAGGACTACCTCGACCACGTCGAGCTGCAGCCCAAGACCAGCCGCACCCTGACCTCGCGCGAAGCGCTGCTCGAATGCCTGCAGCTGGTGCGCCAGCAAGGCTGGTGCATCGTCGACCAGGAACTGGAGCAGGGCCTGCGCTCCATCGCCGTGCCGGTGTACGACGCCTCGGGCCAGGTGCTGGCCGCGCTGAACGTCAGCACCCACGCCGGCCGTGCCAGCCGCACCGACCTTGAACAGCGCATCCTGCCGATCATGCTCAACGCCAGCCGCGGCCTCAGCGCGCAATTGTTCTCCTGAGCCACCCAGCGGTTGCTGTTCGATAAACGCACAGATCCACGTTTGTCGAATTGCGCCGCGCAGCGCTGCTGATTAATGTCGCCCGCACAGGTCGAGCCCGACTCGACCCTTCCAATAATAAAGTGCAGAGGTTGACCCCATGACTCCGATCCCCTTCGTGCGCCTGCGATCCCGCGGAGCCTGACCCCCTTTCAGCTATTCTTTTGAATATGCGGCCCCGTGCCTGCATACGTGCGCTTGCGCGTCTCTTGCGGAAATAAAAATAATGAATCGTCCCCAAACCGCTGTAGGGAACTGCCTCGATGTGCAGTCCTTCATCAACGCCCAGCCGCTGTCTCGCTACCAATGGCGAGTGGTCATCCTGTGCTTCCTGATTGTCTTCCTCGATGGCCTGGACACCGCCGCCATGGGCTTCATCGCCCCGGCGCTGTCCCAGGACTGGGGCATCGACCGCGCCAGCCTCGGCCCGGTGATGAGCGCCGCGCTGATCGGCATGGTGTTTGGCGCCCTGGGCTCCGGCCCGCTGGCCGACCGCTTCGGCCGCAAGGTGGTGCTGGTCGGCGCGGTGCTGCTGTTCGGCGCCTTCAGCCTGGCGTCTGCCTACAGCGGTAACGTCGACCAGTTGCTGGTGCTGCGCTTCCTCACCGGCCTGGGCCTGGGCGCCGGCATGCCCAACGCCACCACGCTGTTGTCCGAGTACACGCCCGAGCGCTTCCGCTCGCTGCTGGTCACCAGCATGTTCTGCGGCTTCAACCTGGGCATGGCCGGCGGCGGTTTCATCTCCGCCAAGCTGATCCCGGCCTACGGCTGGCACAGCCTGCTGCTGGTGGGCGGCCTGCTGCCGATCGTGCTGGGCGTGGTGCTGCTGGTGTGGCTGCCTGAATCGGCGCGCTTCCTGGTGGTGCGCAACCGTGGCACCGACCGCATCCGCAAGACCCTGGCGCCCATCGCCCCGGCGGTAGTGGCCGAGGCGGGCAGCTTCAGCGTGCCGGAGCAGAAGACCGTGAAGGGCCGCAACGTGCTGGCGGTGATCTTCTCGGGCACCTACAGCGCCGGCACCCTGCTGCTGTGGCTGACCTATTTCATGGGCCTGGTGATCGTTTACCTGCTGACCAGCTGGCTGCCGACGCTGATGCGTGACAGCGGCGCCAGCATGGAACAGGCCGCCTTCATCGGCGCGCTGTTCCAGTTCGGCGGCGTGCTCAGCGCCGTGGGCGTGGGCTGGGCCATGGACCGCTTCAATCCGCACAAGGTCATCGGCACCTTCTACCTGCTGGCCGGCGTGTTTGCCTACGCCGTGGGCCAGAGCCTGGGCCACATCACCGTGCTGGCGACCCTGGTGCTGGTGGCGGGCATGTGCGTGAACGGCGCGCAATCGGCGATGCCGTCCCTCGCCGCGCGTTTCTACCCCACCCAGGGCCGCGCCACCGGCGTATCGTGGATGCTGGGCATTGGTCGCTTCGGCGCCATCCTGGGTGCCTGGATGGGCGCGACCCTGCTGGGCCTGGGCTGGAACTTCGAACAGGTGCTGACGGCGTTGGTGATCCCGGCGGCGCTGGCCACAACTGCGGTGGTCATCAAAGGCATGGTCAGCCACGCTGACGCAACCTGAGGTTCGCGTAGGAGCCGACCTTGGTCGCGATGAGCGCGCCGCCGATCGCCAGGCAGGTGAATCGGCGCTGGCCGCATCGCGACCAAGGTCGGCTCCTACAAGGATACATAGCAAGGCAAGGATTGGTTCGGTGATCGCACAAAAGGTCGATTATCGGATTGTTTCAACAAATTCGGCAGCTTACTCTGCTACCCATTCCGGCGTGCCCCTCGCGCCTTTTTTTATTCTGAGCTGCCACCGCTCACGGCCCGTTACCAGGAGAAGATTGATGCGTGAAGTATTCATCTGCGACGCGATTCGCACCCCCATCGGCCGTTTTGGCGGTGGCCTGTCCACCGTGCGTGCCGATGACCTGGCGGCTGCGCCCATCAAGGCCCTGATTGAACGCAACCCGCAAGTGGACTGGAACGCGGTGGACGAAGTGTTCCTGGGCTGCGCCAACCAGGCCGGCGAAGATAACCGCAACGTGGCGCGCATGGCGCTGCTGCTGGCCGGCCTGCCCGAGTCCATCCCCGGCGTTACCCTGAACCGCCTGTGCGCCTCGGGCATGGACGCCATCGGCACTGCCTTCCGCGCCATCGCCAGCGGCGAAATGGAGCTGGCCATCGCCGGCGGCGTCGAGTCCATGTCCCGCGCCCCGTTCGTGATGGGCAAGGCTGACGCGGCGTTCTCGCGCAACATGAAGCTGGAAGACACCACCATCGGCTGGCGCTTCATCAACCCGCTGATGAAGGCCCAGTACGGCGTGGACGCCATGCCCCAGACCGCCGACAACGTCGCCGACGACTACAAGGTTTCGCGCGCCGACCAGGACGCCTTCGCCGTGCGCAGCCAGCAGCGCACCGCCGCCGCCCAGGCTGCCGGCTACTTCGCCGAGGAAATCGTGCCCGTGCGTGTTGCCCACAAGAAGGGCGAGACCATCGTCGACACCGACGAACACCCACGCGCCGACACCACCCTGGAAACCCTGGCCAAGCTCAAGCCGGTCAACGGCCCGGACAAGACCGTCACCGCCGGCAACGCCTCGGGCGTCAACGACGGCGCCGCCGCGCTGATTCTGGCCTCGGCCGAAGCCGTGAAGAAGCACGGCCTCAAGCCACGTGCCCGGGTGCTGGGCATGGCCAGCGCCGGCGTTGCCCCGCGCGTCATGGGCATCGGCCCGGTGCCAGCGGTACGCAAGCTGATCGAGCGCCTGGGCGTGGCGGTCAACGATTTCGACGTCATCGAACTCAACGAAGCCTTCGCCAGCCAAGGTTTGGCCGTCATGCGCGAACTGGGCCTGGCCGACGACGCCCCACAGGTCAACCCCAACGGCGGCGCCATTGCCCTGGGCCACCCGCTGGGCATGAGCGGCGCGCGCATCGTCATGACCGCCTTGCACCAGCTGGAGAAAACCGGCGGCAAGAAAGGCCTGGCGACCATGTGCGTCGGCGTTGGCCAAGGCCTGGCACTGGCCATCGAACGCGTCTGATACAGAGCAGTCCGGTTACCCGAAACGCCCATCGGCCTCCACGCAAGGCCGCTGGGCTTTCGGGTAATTGTTTTGTTGAGGGAGGTTGTTACGGTATATGTCTTACCAGTACCAACCTTAACGAGTGATAAGAACATGACAACAACTCACTACACCGGCGAAGAGCGGAGCAAACGCATCTTTGCAATCGTCGGCGCTTCCTCGGGCAACCTGGTCGAATGGTTCGACTTCTACGTGTATGCCTTCTGCGCGATTTACTTCGCACCGCATTTCTTCCCGTCCGCCGATGCTACCGTGCAGTTGCTCAACACCGCAGGCGTGTTCGCGGCCGGCTTCCTGATGCGCCCCATTGGCGGCTGGATCTTTGGCCGCGTGGCCGACCGCCACGGCCGCAAGAACTCCATGATGATCTCGGTGCTGATGATGTGCGCCGGTTCGCTGGTGATCGCCTGCCTGCCAGGCTATGAAAGCATCGGCCTGCGGGCCCCGGCCCTGCTGCTGTTGGCGCGCCTGTTCCAGGGCCTGTCGGTGGGCGGCGAATACGGCACCACCGCTACCTATATGAGTGAAGTGGCCCTGCGTGGCCAGCGTGGCTTCTTCGCCTCGTTCCAGTACGTGACCCTGATCGGCGGCCAATTGCTGGCTGTGCTGGTAGTGGTAATCCTGCAGCAAGTGCTCAGCGAGGACGAACTGCGTGCCTGGGGCTGGCGCATTCCGTTCGTGGTCGGCGCCATCGCCGCGGTGATCTCGCTGCTGCTGCGTCGCACCCTGAAGGAAACCACCAGCGCCGAGACCCGCAAGGACAAGGACGCCGGCAGCATCGTCGGGCTGTTCCGCAACCACACCCCGGCCTTCATCACCGTGCTGGGCTACACCGCCGGCGGCTCGCTGATCTTCTACACCTTCACCACCTACATGCAGAAGTACCTGGTGAACACCGCGGGCATGACCGCCAAGACCTCCAGCTTCGTCATGACCGGCGCACTGTTCCTGTACATGTGCATGCAGCCGCTGTTCGGCATGCTCGCCGACAAGATCGGCCGTCGCGCCTCAATGCTGTGGTTCGGCGCCCTGGGCACGCTGTTCACCCTGCCGATCCTGCTGGTGCTGAAAACCGTGACCAGCCCGTTCCTGGCGTTCGTGCTGATTACCCTGGCCCTGGCCATCGTCAGCTTCTACACCTCGATCAGCGGCCTGGTCAAAGCCGAGATGTTCCCGCCGCAGGTGCGTGCCCTGGGCGTGGGCCTGGCCTACGCCGTGGCCAACGCCATTTTCGGCGGCTCGGCGGAATTCGTCGCCCTGAGCTTCAAGACCGGCGGCAACGAAAACGCGTTCTACTGGTACGTGACGATCATGATGGCCATCGCCTTCCTGTTCAGCCTGCGCCTGCCCAAGCAGCCGTCGTACCTGCATCACGATCACTGATCCAGCCAGCGCGCGCCTGACACGGGCGCGCGCCTTTAAGGAAGGTTTATGAGCGAGAGACCGAGCAACCAACTGTTCGACGCCTACTTCAGCGCCGATGCCATGCGCGACATTTTCAGCGACCGTGGCCGCGTGCAGGGCATGCTGGATTTCGAAGCGGGCCTGGCCCGTGCCGAGGCCCGCGCCGGGGTGATTCCTGCTGAAGCGGTGGCGCCGATCGAGGCGGCCTGCCAGGCCTCTCGCTACGATTACCAGGCGCTGGGCCAGGCCATTTGCAGCGCCGGCAACTCGGCCATTCCGCTGGTGAAAATGCTCGGCAAGCAGATCGCCAGCCAGGCGCCGGAAGCCGAGCGCTACGTGCACCTGGGTGCCACCAGCCAGGACGTGATGGACACCGGCCTGGTGCTGCAATTGCGCGATGCCCTGCAGCTGCTGGAGGCTCGCCTCGCCACCCTGGGCGACTCCTTGGCGCGTCAGGCCGAGCGCTACAAGGCCACGCCACTGGCGGGCCGCACCTGGCTGCAACACGCCACGCCCGTGACCCTGGGCATGAAAATAGCTGGCTGGCTGGGTGCGGTCACCCGCAGCCGCCAACGCCTGCAAGAACTCAAGCCGCGCCTGCTGGTGCTGCAATTTGGCGGGGCTTCCGGTTCCCTGGCGGCACTGGGTGACAACGCCATGCCCGTGGCTGAAGCCCTGGCGCAAGAGCTGCAACTGACCCTGCCCGAGCAACCCTGGCACACCCAGCGCGACCGCCTGGTGGAGTTCGCCTCGGTGCTGGGCCTGGTCGCCGGCAGCCTGGGCAAGCTGGGCCGTGACGTCAGCCTGCTGATGCAGACCGAAGCCGCCGAAGTCTTCGAACCCTCGGCGCCGGGCAAGGGTGGCTCGTCGACCATGCCGCACAAGCGCAACCCGGTGGGTGCCGCCGTGCTGATTGGCGCCGCTACCCGCGTGCCGGGCCTGGTCTCCACCATGTTCGCCGCCATGCCCCAGGAGCACGAGCGCAGCCTGGGCCTGTGGCACGCCGAGTGGGACACCCTGCCGGAGATCTGCTGCCTGGTGGCCGGCGCCCTGGAGCAGGCGCAGCTGTTCGCCGACGGCCTGGAAGTGGACGCCGCGCGCATGCTCAAGAACCTCGACCTGACCCAGGGCCTGGTGCTGGCCGAAGCGGTCAGTATCGTCCTGGCCCAGCGCCTGGGCCGCGACGCCGCGCACCATCTGCTGGAGCAGTGCTGCAAGCGCGCCGTGGCCGAAAAACGCCACCTGCGCGCCGTGCTCGGCGACGAGCCGAAGGTGACCGCCGAACTTTCCGCGGACGAGCTTGATCGTCTGCTCGACCCCGCGCACTACCTGGGCCAGGCACAAACCTGGGTCGAGCGTGCCGTGGCTGAACATTCCCGTTTTAGTGCCTGAGGAGAACCGTTGTGGGCAAGATTCAACTCGCTGATGGTGAACTGAACTACCAACTCGATGGCCCGGCTGACGCGCCGGTGCTGGTGATGTCCAACTCCCTGGGCACGTCCCTGGAAATGTGGGACACGCAGATCGCCGGCCTGACCCAGCATTTCCGCGTGTTGCGCTATGACACCCGCGGCCACGGCGGTTCGCTGGTTACCGAAGGCCCGTACAGCATCGAGCAACTGGGCGGCGACGTGATCGCCCTGCTGGACGCCCTGCACATCGAGCGCGCGCATTTCTGCGGCCTGTCCATGGGCGGCCTGATCGGCCAGTGGCTGGGCATCAACGCCGGCGAGCGCCTGCACCGCCTGATCGTCTGCAACACCGCGGCCAAGATCGGCAACCCCGACGTGTGGAACCCGCGCATCGAGATGGTGCTGCGCGACGGCCAGGCGGCCATGGTCTCCCTGCGCGACGCCTCCATCGCGCGCTGGTTCACCCCTGACTACGCCGAGGCCAACCCGGCCGAAGCCAAGCGCATCACCGACATGCTGGCCGCCACCTCGCCCCAGGGCTACGCGGCCAACTGCGGCGCGGTGCGTGACGCCGACTTCCGCGAGCAACTGGGCGCCATCAAGGTGCCGACCCTGGTCATCGCCGGCACCGGCGACGCGGTCACCACCCCGGCCGACGGTCGCTTCCTGCAAGAACACATCAAGGGCGCCGAATACGCCGAGTTCTATGCGGCGCACCTGTCCAACGTACAGGTTGGCGAACCCTTCACCCAGCGCGTGCTGGATTTCCTGCTGGCCAAACACTGATAGTCGAGGAGTCATCCGTGGACGAGAAAGAACGCTACAACGAAGGCATGAAAGTTCGCCGCGCGGTGCTGGGCGACGCCCACGTGGACCGCAGCCTGACCAACATCACCGAGTTCAACGGTGAGTTCCAGGAAATGATCACCCGCCACGCCTGGGGTGACATCTGGACCCGTCCGGGCCTGCCGCGTCACACCCGCAGCCTGATCACCATTGCCATGCTGATCGGCATGAACCGCAATGAAGAGTTGAAGCTGCACCTGCGTGCTGCGGCCAACAACGGCGTGACCCGCGCGGAGATCAAGGAAGTGCTGATGCAGAGCGCGATCTACTGCGGGATCCCGGCGGCTAACGCTACGTTCCACCTGGCGGAGTCGGTGTGGGATGAGTTGGGTGTCGAGTCGCGCGAATAAGCGCGGGGCTTGAAATACCAAAAGGGCGATGAGAAATCATCGCCTTTTTTTATTCGCTGTTGGCAGCCGCCACCACTATCGGCTTTTGATCTTGATCCCGTGCGGCCTTTGATCTTGATTGTGTGCCCCGTAAAGCGCCAGGGCCGACTGGAGGCGCCGAGCAAGCGGTCCGAGGCGGAGCCGAGGAAGACGGAACCGGAGACGCTTCTATTCCGGGCCGTCGTCCGCTTGATCGGCGCCGGAGGGAGGGGACCCGCAGCGAAGCGTAGGGACCAAGCAGGGGCAAGCCTTTTTTGCTTACTTTTTGTGGCGTTTGACAAAAAGTGAGTCGGCGTAAGGCCGAAAAGGTGATTCTGCATCACCCTTGGTAATGGATATGTTCACGATGGTCGGATCCCGCTTCTGACGTTTCTGGATATATCCATTTTCGGGGTGCGACCACCGACCGTTTCGCCCTTACGGCGACTCACTTTTTGGCAGTCGCCCCAAAAAGTAAGCAAAAAAGGCTTGCCCCTGCTTGGGCCCTCCGCTGCGCTACGGGTCCCCTCCTTCCGGCGCCGCTCAACGGGCAGACGGCACCCGCTATAGAAGCCTGCGGGTTACCGTCTCTTCGGCCTGCGGCCTCGGCCCTTCGGGCAGCCCGTTGATCGACGCCTCCAGTCGGCCCGGGCGCTTTACGGGGCATACAATCAAGATCAAGAGCCAGATCAAGATCAAGATCAAGATCACGATCAAAAGCCAAAGCCAAGCAGGTCAACGGCAGGTTGGCGGCGGGGGAGATGTGGGGGAAGGGCAGAAACGAAAACGTCGCCGCAGCCTGACGGCAGCGGCGACGCAGTTGCGGCGGGGGTTACAGGATGCTGATCGGGTACGACACGATCACGCGGTTCTCGTTGAACTGGTTGGTGCCATAGTCACGACGCATGGTCGAGTTGCGCCACCGCAGGTTCAGGTCTTTCAGGGTGCCTTCCTGGAAGGTGTAGGCGATTTCCGATTCGCGGCCCCACTCGCTGCCACCGTCGATGGTCGCGGTGTGGATGTTGTCACCGTGGATGTAGCGGTTCATCAGGGTCAGGCCCGGGACGCCAACGGCGGCGAAGTTGTAGTCATGGCGCAGCTGCCAGGACCGTTCCTGGGCGTTGTCGTAGCTGGAGTTGTAGCTGTCGTTCGCCAGGGTGCCGCCGCTGGTGCCGTTGACGCGCATCCAGTTGCTGTCGCCGGTCAGTTTTTGCAGGCCGACGTAGAAGGTGCTGCCGCCGTACTTGGCCGAGAGCATGGCCGAGTAGGTGTTGTTGTCCAGCTTGCCGTCCAGCGCGCTGCCGTCGTCGGAGCCGTGGAAGTAGCCCAGGTTGGCCCCCAGGGTCCAGGCGCCCACCGGCTGCGAGTGGATCAGTTGCAGGTATTGCTGCTTGTAGATGTCTTCCAATTGCGAGTACCAGGCGCCTACCAGGGTGCGCTTGTCGTTGAAGGTGTACTCGGCACCGGCGAAGTTGAAGCGATCGGACTCGTGGCTGGTGTTGCCGGTCAGCTGCATGGGCAGCATGCTCGCGTCGTTGCGCGGGCTGTTGTCGCGGAACTGGCCACCGTACAGGGTCAGGTTGGTGATTTCCTTGGAGGTGATCTGCGCGCCGCGGAAGGTCTGCGGCAGCGAACGACCGTCGTCCGAGCGCAGGATCGGCAGCACCGGCATCCACTCGCCCACTTTCAGTTCGGTGTTGGAGATCTTGGCCTTCACCGCCACGCCCAGGCGCCCGAAGTTGTCGACCGCCTTGCCGCTGCTGTCCAGGGGCAGCAGTTGAGTGCCGCTGGTGCCGCCACCGCCGTCGAGTTTCTGCGAGTACAGGCCCAGCACGTCGACGCCGAAGCCGACCACGCCCTGGGTAAAGCCGGACTTGGCATCGAGGATGAAGTTCTGCGTCCACTCGGCCTGGGTGCCTTGTGGGGCCTTGTCGTCGGTGAAGTTGCGGCCGAAGTAGAAGTTGCGCAGGGTCAGGTTGACCTTGGCGTCTTCCATGAAGCCACCGGTGTCGTCTGCCATCACGGGCAGGGAAGAGCCGGCGATGGCCAGGGCGATCAGACTGTGAGCGTAGGACGAGCGAGTGATGGCTTTCATTATTGTTCTGGTCTCTCTAATTATTGGCAACAGGGGGCCGTCGCGACGGTTGTTCAAGTCGTCGTGATTCATGCAGTTCTGGCGTTGCGGGTGGGTCAGCTGGAAAGCGGAGAGAGGGTGTGCATGGTGGCTTTACCTGTTGTTATTGTGTTTTTTGTGTTCGGGATCTGGCGATTCCTTCACCGGTCCTGTTGAGCGGATGGTGCTTGGTCGCAAGGGGTGAATCAATCTGTCGCACCTGAAACGGGGCGATAAACGAACACTAACTAACTTGTTAGTTCCGCACAACCCCCTTCATTTTTGTTAGCGCATGTGTTTTATAACATTGATTCTGACAAAATTGACAGAAATTCATCAGTTATCGTACATCTTTGGTGGGCCCTGGACGCGGCCTTTGGCCGCTGCTACGTGGGGGGCACGAAAAAGCCCGCCGGGGAGGGCGGGCTTCTGGTGTTGCGGGGCAGCTATCAGCTTTTCGGTGCTTCAGCCTGGTCCTGCTTGGCCTGGGCATCGCCGGTCTGCTGATACCAGCCACCACCCAGCGCCTTGTACAGGTTGACCTCGCTGGTCAGCTGCGAGAGGCGGTCGCTGATGGCCGACTGCTGGGCGCTGAACAGCGAGCGCTGGGCGTCCAGGAAGGTCAGGTTGCTGTCCACGCCAATGCGGTAGCGGCGCTCTGCCAGGCGGTAGTAGTCCTGGTTGGCTTGCACCAGGTCTTTCTGCGCCTGCAGCTGTTCCTTGAAGGTCTTGCGCGCCGCCAGGCCATCGGAGACTTCCTGGAAGGCGGTCTGGATGGATTTTTCGTAGTTGGCGACGTTGATGTCCTTCTGGATCTTCGCGTAGTCCAGGCTGGCCTTCAGGCTGCCGGCGTTGAAGATCGGCAGGTTGATCGAAGGCGCGAAGGTCCAGGCGCCCTGGCCACCCTTGAACAGGTTGCCCAGCTGCGAGCTGGCGCTACCCGCCGAGGCGGTCAGGGTGATGCTTGGGAAGAACGCCGCGCGGGCCGCGCCGATGTTGGCGTTGGCGGCCTTCAGGGCGTGCTCGGCTTCAAGGATGTCCGGGCGACGCTGCAGCAGGTCGGACGGCAGGCCGGCCGGTACTTCGGTCAGCAGGTCGCCGTCGAGCGGCTGCGGCTTGGCCAGGTTGGCCGGCAGCGGGCCGCCCAGCAGCAGCACCAGGGCGTTTTCGTCCTGGGCCACCTGGCGTTGGTACTTGCTCAGGCTGACCTTGGCGGTTTCCACCGAGGTGCGCGCCTGGGCCAGGTCCAGCGCCGAGGACACGCCCACTTCGCTGCTGCGCGAGGTCAGCCGGTAGCTTTCCTCGTAGGCCTTCAGGGTTTCCTGGGTCAGCTTCTGCAGGTTCTGGTCGGCCTGCCAGGTGTAGTAGGCGTTGGCCACGCTGGCCACCAGGCTGATCTGCGTGGAGCGACGCGCTTCCTCGCTGGACAGGTAGGTTTCCAGCGCCTGCTGGCTGAGGCTGCGCACGCGGCCCCAGAGGTCCAGCTCGTACGAGCTGATACCCAGGTTGGCGGTGTACTCGCCACCCACCGCGACCTTGCCGGTAGAGCTCAGGTCGGCCGGGGTGCGGGCACGGGTGCCGGTGGCGTTGGCGCTGACCGCCGGGAACAGGTCCGCACGCTGGATGCGGTACTGCGCCTGGTAGGCCTGCACGTTGAGGATCGCCACTTTCAGGTCACGGTTGTTGACCAGCGATTCCTGGATCAACTGCTGCAACGCCTGGTCGTGGAAGAATTGCTGCCAGCCCTGCTCGGCGGCGGCCATGCTGGCTGCCTGGGCAGGCGAATACGCCTGCCCTTGCGGGTACTGGGCCGGCACAGGCGCGGCCGGCTGCTTGTAATCCGGAATCAGCGAGCAGCCGCTGAGGATGGCCGCGGCGACCGCGATGGACACTAGGGACTTGCTCATTGCCCAGCCTCGTTACGTGGGGTTTGGGTCGATTCGATCGACTCGTGCGACGCGTGCTCATCCTTCTTGCGCTTGTCACCGAACAGCGCTGACACCGACACGAAGAACAGCGGTACCCAGAACAGCGCCAGGGTAGTGGCCGTGATCATGCCGCCGATCACGCCGGTACCGATGGCGTGCTGGCTGCCCGAGCCGGCGCCGTGGGAGATGGCCAGTGGCACAACACCCAGGATGAACGCCAGGGACGTCATGATGATCGGGCGCAGACGCATCCGGCAAGCCTCGATGGCCGCTTCGGTGTAGCTGCGGCCCTGCTCATGCAGTTCCTTGGCGAACTCGACGATCAGAATGGCGTTCTTCGCCGCCAGGCCCACCGTGGTCAACAGGCCCACCTGGAAGTACACGTCGTTGGACAGGCCGCGCAGGCTGGTGGCCAGCAGCGCACCGATGATACCCAGCGGCACCACCAGGATGACCGCGATCGGGATCGACCAGCTTTCATACAAGGCTGCCAGGCAGAGGAACACCATCAGCATGGAAATGGCGTACAGCGCCGGTGCCTGGGAACCCGACAGGCGTTCCTCGTAGCTCAGGCCGGTCCAGGACAGGCCCACGCCTTTGGGCAGCTTGGCGGCAATGCGTTCCACTTCGGCCATGGCCTCACCGGTACTGTAGCCAGGCGCTGGCGAACCGAGGATCTCGATACCTTCCACGCCGTTGTAGCGGGCCAGTTTCGGCGAGCCGTAGATCCACTTGCCGCTGGCGAAGGCCGAGAACGGCACCATGGTGCCGGCGCTGTTGCGCACGTACCACTTGTTCAGGTCTTCAGGGTTCATGCGCGAGTTCGCCTGGCCCTGCACGTACACCTTCTTCACCCGACCGCGGTCGATGAAGTCGTTGACGTAGCTGCCACCCAACGCCACCGACAGGGTGGTGTTGATGTCGGCGATGGTCACGCCCTGGGCGCTGGCGCGTTCGTCGTCGATTTCCAGCTGGAACTGGGGCTCGTCGTTCAGGCCGTTAGGACGGGTCTGCGTGAGGATCTTGCTTTGTGCGGCCATGCCCAGGAACTGGTTGCGCGCTTCCATCAGCTTGTCGTGGCCGATGCCGGCACGGTCCTGCAGGTAGATGTCGAAGCCGGTGGCGTTACCCAGCTCCAGCACCGCAGGCGGTACGAAGGCGAACACCATCGCGTCGCGCAGGCTGAAGAAGTGCTGTTGGGCACGGGCCGACAGCGCGGCAGCGGTGTTGTCGGCGTTACGCTCGTCCCACGGCTTGAGCATGATGAAGGCCATGCCCGAGCTCTGGCCGCGGCCGGCGAAGTTGAAGCCGTTCACGGTGAACACCGAGCTTACCGCGCCTTTCTCGTCGTTCAGCAGGTACTTGCGCATGTCGTCGATGACGGTCTGCGTGCGCTGGGCGGTTGAGCCTGGCGGGGTCTGCACCTGGGCAAAGATCACGCCCTGGTCTTCTTCCGGCAGGAACGAGGTAGGGATGCGCGTGAACAGCCACGCCATGCCCACCACGATCAGCACGTAGGCCAGCAGGTATGGCACTTTGCGGCGCAGCACGTGGCCCACGCCAGCTTCGTACTTCTGCACGCCGCTGTCGAAGGTACGGTTGAACCAGTTGAAGAAACGACCGTGCTTGTGGTGATCCTCGCCCTTCTTGATGGGCGCGAGCATGGTGGCGCACAGCGCCGGGGTGAAGATCAGCGCGACCATTACCGACAGGGCCATGGCCGAGACGATGGTGATGGAGAACTGACGGTAGATCACGCCGGTGGAACCGCCGAAGAACGCCATCGGCAGCAGTACCGCCGACAGCACCATGGCGATACCCACCAGGGCGCCCTGGATCTGGCCCATGGACTTCTTCGTGGCTTCTTTGGGTGACAGGCCTTCCTCGGCCATCACCCGCTCCACGTTTTCCACCACCACGATGGCGTCGTCCACCAACAGGCCGATCGCCAGCACCATGCCGAACATGGTCAGGGTGTTGATGGTGAAGCCTGCGGCGGCCAGGATACCGAAGGTACCCAGCAGTACCACGGGCACTGTCATCGTGGTGATGATGGTGGCGCGGAAGTTCTGCAGGAACAGGTACATCACCAGGAACACGAGGATGATCGCCTCGACCAGGGTTTCCACCACGTTATGGATCGAGGTGGTGACCACTGGGGTGGTGTCGTACGGGAACACGGCCTTCACGCCAGGCGGGAAGAAGGGTTCCAGGTCGGCGATGGTCTGGCGGATCGCCTTGGCAGTGTCCAGGGCGTTGGCGCCGGTGGCCAGCTTGATGGCCAGGCCGGAGGCCGGAGCACCGTTGAACTGCGCATCGATACTGTAGTTCTCACCGCCCAGGCCTACTTCGGCGACATCGCCTACGCGTACCTGGGAACCGTCGGTGTTGACCTTCAGGAAGATGTTGCGGAACTGCTCGGCCGTCTGCAGGCGGGTCTTGCCGATGATGGTGGCGTTCAGCTCCTGGCCGGCCACGGCAGGCAGGCCGCCCAGCTGGCCGGAGGACACCTGCACGTTCTGCGCCGAGATGGCGGTGGAGACATCGCCCGGGGTCAGCTGGTACTTGTTCAGCTTGGCCGGGTCGAGCCAGATACGCATGGCGTACTGGGCACCGAACACCTGGAAGTCACCCACGCCCGAGGTACGCGAGATGGGGTCCTGCATGTTAGAGACGATGTAGTTACTCAGGTCGTCCTTGGTCATGCTGTTGTCGGTGGACACCAGGCCCACCACCATCAGGAAGTTCTTCACCGCCTTGGTCACGCGGATACCCTGTTGCTGCACTTCTTGCGGCAGCAGCGGGGTCGCCAGGTTCAGCTTGTTCTGCACCTGGACCTGGGCGATGTCAGGGTTGGTGCCCTGGTTGAAGGTGGCGGTAATGGTCATGCTGCCGTCGGAGTTACTTTCCGAGGCGACATAACGCAGGTTGTCGATACCGTTGAGCTGTTGCTCGATCACCTGCACCACGGTGTCCTGCACGGTCTGTGCAGAGGCGCCTGGGTAGGTTACCTGGATGGCGATGGCCGGTGGCGCGATCGCCGGGTACTGGTTGATCGGCAAGCTGAGGATCGATAGAGCACCGACCAGCATGATCACCAGGGCAATTACCCAGGCGAAAATCGGACGGTCGATAAAGAATTTCGACATGGTTTACTCCCCTTTGCCGCCTGCGGACGCATTGGTGGCGGGGGCAGGGTTCGCAGGTTTGACGTTGGTCGCTTCGGTCGCCTTGACCTCGATGCCTGGCTTGACGTACTGCAGGCCTTCGGTGATCACGCGGTCACCGGCCTTCAGGCCATCTTCCACCAGCCACTGGGTGCCGACGGTGCGGCTGGCTTTCAGCTCACGCAGCTCGACCTTGTTGTCGGCATTCACCACCAGTGCGGTCGGGGTGCCTTTCAGGTCGCGGGTCACGCCTTGTTGCGGCGCCAGGATGGCCTGGGCGGCAACGCCGGCTTCCAGCTGGGCGTGCACGAACATGCCCGGCAGCAGGGTGTGGTCGGGGTTGGCGAACACGGCGCGCAGGGTGACGGAACCGGTGGTTTCGTCGACCGACACTTCCGAGAACTCCAGCTTGCCTTCCTGGGCGTAGGTGCTGCCGTCTTCCAGGGTCAGCTTGACCTTGGCGGCGTTGTCACCGGCCTTCTGCAGGGCGCCGCTGGCCAGTTCGCGGCGCAACTTCAGAATCTCCGCCGAAGACTGGGTCACGTCAACGTAGATTGGGTCCAACTGCTGGATGGTCGCCATGGCGTCGGTCTGGCCGCTGGTGACCAGGGCGCCTTCGGTCACGCCCGAACGGCCAATGCGGCCGGTGATCGGTGCGTAGACCTTGGTGTACTTCATGTTGATCTGCGCAGTCATCAGCGCCGCTTCGTTCTGCAATTGCGTGGAACGGGCGTTGTCGTATTCCTGGCGGCTCACGGCCTGCTCGTTGATCAGCTGCTTGTAGCGATCAGCCAGCGACTTGGATGCCTGCAGGGTGGCCTGGGCGCTGGCCAGGGTGGCCTCGTACACCGACGGGTCGATCTGGTACAGCTGCTGGCCGGCCTTGACGTCCGAGCCTTCGGTGAACAGGCGCTTGAGAATGATGCCATTGACCTGAGGACGGACTTCAGCCACACGGAAGGCAGTGGTGCGGCCCGGCAGTTCGGAGGTCAGTGTGTAGGCTTGTGGTTGCAGGGTTACGACGCCGACCTGAGGAGTTTGTGGGGCGGGGGCCGCCTCTTCCTTTTTACAGCCGCTGAGCAAAGTGGCCAGGGCGACGGCGGAAACCAGAGCGGTAACAGCTGGCTTGAATTGCATGAAGATCCTCGGGTCAGGAGCACTGTGAATGCTCAAGAATAGTGGAATGGCAAAAAAGAGGTGCTACTAGATTAGTAGCTTACTAACGAATATACTTACATTCATGGTTGTTTGTAAACACCCGAAGGCCCCTGAAAACGCCTTACGGGTACGATTCAGCAAGCGCGGTAGCAGGCACACAAACGCCGCACCGTCCCGACCCCGACTGCCGAACACAGCGGGGCCCCCGAAAGAGGTTTTTACTGCCATGGTCCGACGTACTAAAGAGGAAGCCCAGGAGACGCGGAACCAGATTCTGGAAGCTGCCCAGAACGCTTTCTACGAGCGTGGCGTGGCGCGCACCACCCTGGCCGACATCGCGGCGCTGGCGGGCGTGACCCGCGGTGCCATCTATTGGCATTTCAGCAACAAGGCTGACCTGGTGCAGGCGATGCTCGATTCCCTCCATGAACCGTTGGACGAACTGGCGCGGGCCAGCGAGAGTGAAGAGGAACTCGACCCGTTGGGCTGCATGCACAAGTTGCTGGTGCATTTGTTCCAGCAAGTGGCGCTGGACCCCAGCACGCGGCGCATCAACGAGATCATGTTCCATAAATGCGAGTTCACCGACGAGATGTGTGACATTCGGCGCCAGCGTCAAGCTGCCAGCCTGGACTGCAACGTGCGCATCGATCTGTCCCTGCGCAACGCGGTCAACCGCGGGCAGTTGCCCGAAGACCTGGATATCGCTCGCGCCGCGGTGGTCTTGCATGCCTATATTGACGGCATGCTGGGGCAGTGGTTGTTGGTGCCAGATAGTTTTGACCTGAATCAGCAGGCCGAAAAATGGGTTGACGCATGTTTCGATATGCTGCGCCTGAGCCCGGCGCTGCGCAAATGAAAGTGTGATTCCAGTTGTATCAACGTATAAGCTGATAGCAGAATTAATAATTATTGGCTGTGTGCCATTATCCACGTTCAACCTGGGTTTGGATAGTTAGCCGGCTAAGTATTTTCTGTTTTGGCGCCGAGCGTGTGAATGACTTCGCAGACCAACCTGCTGGACCGCAACGACCAGCCCCTCAAGGGCATCGGCCTGATCTGCCTCGCGACACTACTATTTGCCAGCCACGACGCCTTGTCGAAATTCCTCTCCGGTATCTACCCGATTGTCATGGTGGTATGGGCGCGTTATCTGGTTCATACCTTATTGATGCTGGTGGTATTTGTGCCGCGCACTGGCCTTTCCAGCGTTATTCGTACCAAGCGTCCGGGGCTGCAGTTGGTCCGCGCCTTGTGCCTGATTGGTACCAGCCTGCTGTTTACCACTGGCCTGCGTTATATTCCGCTGGCCGAGGCCACTTCGGTCAACTTCCTCGCGCCCTTGTTGGTCACTGCCCTGTCCGTGGTGATATTGGGCGAGCGAGTTACCCGCAGCCAATGGGGCGCGGTGCTCACGGGGTTTATCGGGGTATTGATCGTGGTGCGGCCGGGGGGAGACCTGTTTACCCCGGCCATTCTCTACCCGCTCGGTTCAGCGCTGTGTTTCGGCTTCTATCAGCTGATTACACGCAAACTCAGTGACATCGACAGCCCCACCACCAGCAACTTCCTGGCTGGCATATTCAACACGCTGATCATGTCAGCTTTATTGCCGTTCTTCTGGGTGCGCCCCGATTGGCTGCACGCGCTGTTCATGATCGGCCTGGGCACCTGCGGCATGCTCGGCCACCTGCTGCTTACCCAGGCGTTTCGCCACGCACCGCCGGCCATGCTGGCGCCGTTCAGCTACGGGCAGATCCTGTTCGCCGGCATGTATGGCTTCCTGATCTTCGACCACACCCCCGATAGTTGGGCGCTGACCGGCATCGCGGTCATCTGCCTGAGTGGCCTGGCGGTGGCCTGGGCACAACGCAAACGCTGAATCGGCGGCTACGCTCTGTTGGAATTACAACAACAAGAGGTGTGGCCCATGAAGGATTTCAGGCGCTGGCTGCTGGTGCTGTTGGCGGTGCTGTCACCGCTGGCACTGGCCGCGGGCAACGACGATGCCAGGGAGGCGGCAGCCGCCAAGGCGCTGCTGGAAAAGGCCCTGGCCTATTACCACGACAACGGCGACAAGGCCTTCGCTGCGTTCAGCCGCCAGGGGCAGTTCATCGACGGCGACCGCTACGTGTTCGTGGTCGACACCCAGGGCGTGATGCTCGCCAGCGGTGGCCCGTCGGCGGCGCTGATCGGGCGCAACGTCAATGACGTCATCGGCCCCGACCTGCAGCAGGCGTTCAAGCAGGCGGTGAATATCCCCGAGGCCAATGGCATCCAGCAGACCGAATACAAATGGCAGAACTGGCAGGACGGCCGCGTGGAGCGCAAGCGCGTGTTCTACCAGCGCATCGGCAACCGCATCCTTGCCGTGGGCTACTACCTGCCGCGCGCCTCGCCGCAACAGGCCCAGGCCCTGCTGGACAAGGCCGTGGCCGCCATCAAGAGCGACCAGAAACAGACCGTGCAGGACATCAACAACCTCAAGGGTGGCTTCCTGCACGATGACCTGTACGTGTTCGTCGTCGACCTCAACAGCCACCGCTACGTGGCCCACGGCACCAACCAGCGGCTGGTGGGCGTGGACTTCACCACCGTGCGCGACCCCGACGGCAAGCCGGTGGGCGAGCCGATCCTGGCGCTGATGGCCAAACAGGACAGCGGCGAGTACGACTACCGCTGGCGCAACCCGGTGACCAGCCACGTGGAGGACAAGCACGTGTATGTGCGCAAGGTGGGGCTGGTGATGGTTGCCGTCGGCTACTACAGCCGTTGATGTTGCTGCCGTACGCGATGTCGTTGTAGCCGCTGCCGCCAGGCTGCGCTGGCCCGTGAATACGCTGAAAATCTCCAGTGAGGCTCAGGGCCAGCGCAGCCTGGCGGCAG